>CAJBLH010000116.1 GCA_903953895.1 uncultured Desulfobacteraceae bacterium
AGGAAAAAGTTTAACATACTGATTGATTTAGAAAATTGCAGCGATACTTGCACATAAAAGCAGAACGCCTATGTTCCATCGCAGCAAATATCATGCCATTAAGTTAATTTATTGAGAATTATTTTTCGAAAACTCAAGTAGTTAGTGACCACCCTGCCGGATGCAATCAAGACCCCACTGCCTTGTTTTTGAATTTGTCCTTTTATATCAAGCGCCTTCACCACAACAACGGCACCTTTGACTTTATCGAAGATTTGACTATGAGTGAGAGCATAACCCGGTATGGGAAGCATTGCCAGGAAAAGAAACGTAGCGATCAGTCTTGTAACTGAAATTGTTTTCATTTTTATCCTTTTATTGTTCCGTATCAGATTTTTCGGCCTTGATCATCGTTTCGGCCATATCGCTATACCCCCACCCTGACCCTCCTTCGCTGGGGGGCCAAACGACAAACAAGGCCAAGATTACGATAAGTGTAGGTCGGATGCAACCGCTAATCCGGTCTGGAAAATGTTGTCTTGAAGGAAATCGCTTCATCTCATACAAGACGGACACCTGTTCTTTAGCCGGATATGCAAGGCAAGAGGAGTAAATCAATTTATGGAGAAGTGAAAAAAGACTGGTTTTTTGAAGAATTTCTGGTAAAATTTTTCTGTCTTTTTTCTTTATGGCAGTGGGGCAGGCGTTCCTTTATTGATCTCTTGCGAGGTTAACCGATGAAGTTGATTTTTGTTTATGTACTGGCCTGGATAGGTCTGGCGATTGTGGCGATACTGAACGGTGCGCTCCGGGTCAAAGGATATTCCCCATATATGAGCGAACTGGCGGCCCATCAATTATCGACTGTGATCGGTCTTTGTGTATTTGGAGTGTTTTTCTGGTATCTGACCGGTTTCTTTCCTCTGGAATCATCCGGGCAGGCATTGGGGATTGGGGTAATGTGGCTTGTTTTTACGATTCTGTTTGAATTTGTTTTCGGCCATTTCGTTATGGGGCATTCATGGCATAAGCTTTTTGCCGATTATAACATTTTTGAAGGCAGGCTGTGGTCTCTGGTTCTGGTGTGGACATTTATCGGACCCTATATTTTTTTCAATATCCGCCAGTGATTAGGATCTAAATATAAAATAAACAGCCCCCATGAGACATAACCCCGCCCAGAGAAAGTCCAGTTTAAGGGGTTGATTCATATAGAGAACGGTAAAAGGTACAAAAATAGACAGGGTGATGACTTCCTGCATGATTTTCAATTGTGGCAAGCTGAGGGCTGTATAGCCGATACGATTGGCCGGAACTTGAATGAGGTATTCAAAGAGCGCAATCCCCCAGCTTGCCAGCGCGGCGATATACCATTTGTTGCCAGAGAAATTTTTCAAGTGCCCATACCAGGCAAAGGTCATGAAAAGATTCGATAGCACCAATAATGATGTCGTTTGAATCAAAATTGTCATAAGTAGTTCCGCTTTGATTCTTTGATGAATTGCTTTTGTCATCTGATTGTGATTATTATAGCAATAAAAAAGGGGTTCATCAAGAACCCCTTTTTTATTGCCGGTTTTTCAGATCGATGTGTTATTCGATCTTGATTTGAACCTGTTTGGGTTTTTGTTCTTCAGGCTTGGGAATTTCAATTTCAAGAACGCCGTCTTTAAAAGTGGCCTTGATGTTGTCCGGATTGATGGATGAAGGCAGGGTAAAAGCCCGGTAAAATGAGCCGAAACTTCGTTCTTTTCTGAAATATTTGTCTTCGTTCACTTCTTTGATTTCAACCCGTTCGCCCTTAAGGGTCAAGACGTTATCCTTGACTTCTATGGAAACATCATCTTTTGTAACCCCGGGAAGTTCGGCATGGATGACGATCGCCTCATCTTTGTCATAAATATCCACCACAGGCTTCCAGGCGCTCAAAGAAAAATCCTCATCCGCTAATGAACGGGGGAAAGCATCGTGAAACAGCCGATTGATGCTGTCCTGCAAACTAGCCACAGCTCCATAAGGTTGCCATCTGACAAGTGCCATAATTCCACCTCCTATGATTGATGTGTTATTGTGTCAACTGCATATGAACTGGCTGTAATCAAATTTAATGTCATTAATTCAAAAACTTACTTTTTAAATAACACTAATCACACTTTTTTTCATGTCAAGTGGAAATTTTTTCAATTGATTACCGGGGCATCCCTACGGGTGCGATGACCTGTTAACTCACCATCCCTCTGATGGTCGGGGGGAGGGTAACGAATATTCAGACCGAAACGATTCAGAGTATATGAAAAGGAGGAAAAAAATGGCGTTGAATCTGGACGCGGTGGGGCAACCCATCGGCCCTGTCAGCAAGGACTATACCTGGAAAGACGTTGTGTTGTATGCCCTTGGGGTCGGTTCCGGATCATCCGAGCTGGCGTACTGTTATGAAAAACAACTGAAAGTTCTGCCAAGCTTCTCCATAGCGGCCATTTTCGATTTCCTGGCCCGTATCGGTGTAACCTCCAATGTCAATCTGGCCGGAGTTCTTCATGGGGAGCAGCGCCTGATCTTTCATCAGTCTATTCCTACCAAAGGCAGGTTGACCACTCAGGGAAAAATAACGCACTACTATGACAAGGGCGCAGGAAAAGGCGCGCTTGTCATTGCGGAAAGCGATACCTATCATTCCAACGGACAAAAACTCTTTACCAGTATCCTGACCATTTTTTCGCGACTGGACGGTGGGTTTGGGGGCGAAAATGCGCCCAAGCTGGAAGTCGCATTTCCGGACAGGGCGCCGGACTTTATCGTCGATGCCCACCCGTCTGAAAATCAACCTCTCATTTACCGCCTTTCCGGTGATATTTTCGATCTTCACATCGATCCGGATTTTGCGAAAATGGCAGGGTTCGAAAAACCCATCATGCACGGACTCTGCACCCACGGTTATGCATGCCGGGCACTGATTCAAAGCCTGGCTCCGGAAGAACCCGAAAAAGTCCGGCGGTTGGACTGCCGGTTTACCAAACACCTCTATCCTGGCGTCCCTATTCAAACACTTATCTGGAAGACAGGGGAAGGACAGGCCGTGTGGCGGACCGTCAATGCCCGAACCGGCGACGTGGTCATGGATAACGGGCTGTTTGAATATGGGGATATTCCGGAGGCGTGAATCCGGTTTAACAATAATACTGATTTTGGTTGATCTGAATATTTTATCAGTTGCTTTATCTGAAAATTCAGAATGTTATTGTTGACCAGTGGTTGGTCGGTCTAAAAAACTTGAATATCGAGTGAAACAGTCATATGATTAATCATTTTTTAGGGGCATAAAATTATGAAAACTGCTGTAATCGAGACCAATTTTGCCGGATTGCCGCTCCGTCAGCGGGGAAAAGTCCGGGATATTTACGATTTGGGAGACAACCTGCTGATGATAGCTACCGACAGGATCTCGGCTTTTGATGTCGTCATGCCGGACCCGGTTCCGGACAAGGGAAAGGTTTTGACCCAGATATCTTTGTTCTGGTTTGATGCGATGAAGGATATGGTTGCCAATCATATCCTTTCCAGCAATGTGGATGTGTATCCGGAAGCCTGTATTCCATATGCAGACGATCTTCGGGGAAGGAGCATGCTGGTAAAGAAAGCGTCCCCGCTACCGGTCGAGTGTGTGGTCAGAGGCTATCTGTCCGGCTCTGGCTGGAAATCATATCGACAGACACGGACGCTTTGCGGGATTCGGCTTCCGGATGGTCTGGTGGAATCCGACAGACTTCCTGAACCCATTTTTACCCCATCTACAAAGGCAGAAATGGGGTTGCACGACGAGAACATCGACTTTGAGCAGACGGTAAAGCTGATCGGCAGACCCCTTGCCGAGCAGGTGAAGGCGCTGAGTCTGGCCATTTATCGGAAAGGTGTCGAGATTGCCGACAGCAAAGGCATTATCATCGCCGATACCAAGTTTGAGTTTGGGTTGTTGAACAACGAGCTGATACTGATCGACGAGGTGCTGACTCCGGATTCATCCCGGTTCTGGCCCAAGGCGACGTATCAGCCCGGTGGATCGCAGGAAAGCTTCGACAAGCAGTTTGTGCGCGATTATCTGCTGTCCATTCAGTGGGATCAGAAACCGCCGGCGCCAAGACTTCCGGAGTACGTCATAGAAGGCACGCGCAAAAAATATCTGGAAGCCCTTGATCTTCTCGCCGGTCCCGGCTATGCCGTCAACTGATCATACCGTACTCATAGAGCGGATCAATCTGGAAGATAGAACCTTCCAGGTAACCACGGAAACCGCCGTCGAAACACTTGCCGCCTCCATTGCCCGGCTGGGGGTGATGCATCCTCCTGTGCTTCTGGGTGATAATACGCAATCTATCGTCATCTCCGGATTCAGAAGAATCGCCGCATGCAGGTTTATGGGCATATCCGAAATTCCTGTTAAATTGCTGCCGCCAGAAACGGATAAAAAAACCTGTGCCCAGATGGCGATAGCCGACAATTCGCTGCAGCGTCCGCTGAATCTGATCGAAATATCCCGTGCGCTGGTACTGCTGTCCGGCGTATATCCTGATTCCGATGATCTTCGCAGGGCGGCAGGGGATATGGGACTGCCGGACAATTTCTCAGCCATTCACAAGCTCCGGCAACTATCCTGCCTTGCAGAGGAAATTCAGGAAGGGGTGCTGTCGAATGTTCTTTCGTTGGCCATGGCGCTGGAGCTCGGGCACATGGAAAAACCCTGCGGTGTTGCGATGGCGACACTTTTCGGATACTTGAAACTTGGCTTGAACAAGCAGCGGGAAATTCTGACGATGATTCAGGAAATCGCTTTTCGGGAACATGTGAGTGTTCAGGACATCTTGAATACGTCTGACCTTCAGCAGATTATGATGCATGAAAAATGGGACAGATCTCAGAAAACCGTTCATCTCAGGCAATATTTAAAGCGACGTCGATATCCCTCGATTACTGCCTTTGAAAGTGATTTTGAAGCCAATGTTCGATCCCTTGATCTTGAATCTGGTATAGTACTAAGCCCCCCCCGATATTTTGAAGGAACCACATACTGTTTTCAACTCACTTTCAATAATCTTGCCCAACTACAGCAACGAATTTCGTGCCTTGCAAAAGCTTCCACCAGCCATAGCCTGAACGAAATCCTGAATGGGTGCAGGTTCGCCAACCATTGATGAGTCTGAAAAAGTTCAGACAATCGCTATTCCGGTGAAAGCCAGAATCTTGAATTGAGCCGTTTGCTGGCTTTTTACGAACCCGTCAGCCTTTAATCCGCATTTGTTTTTCTCCCGCCATATTCATCTTTTCCTGATTCCATTGCTTCTGGCCTTGATCAGCCTTTCATCCATATCCCCCTGGCGGGAGGGAAATATTGTGAATTTGTTCTCTAAAGAATCCATAAGTTTCAATACATTTGATAATAAATAAAATTCATATTATGTTTTTTAAAAAAACATAAAGAATGAATAAAAAAATCTTGACAAACAAAATATAAAGAATATAAAGTAACACAAATTGATGAATATAATTCATTTATTCTTGAATCAAAATTTGATGATTTATAGTTATGATTCCTAATAAAATAATTGATGTTTGCAATCATTGGGTTGCAGGAAGGAGGAAAAGCAATGAAACAATCACATGCCATCTCCTGATATGCTGCATGTGGCGGCCTCCTGCTTCGGGCCATGAAGGCGATGCAGAAAAATCTCTCGGATACTGTCTATAATGATCAGGTAGCTTAATCTTTGGTGAAAGGAGATAAGATATGTCGGATACTTACGAAAAGGAACCTACTCAGGCCTGGATTACGACTTTCGCAGGCACAGCCATCAATCTCTGTCTGGGAATTTTATATGCCTGGAGCATGTGGGGAGCCGCTCTTGTCAGCGAAGTCACTCTGGCCACCGGAGATGTGGTAAGCAAAACAGCGGTCATTGTAGCCGCAAAGGCAACTGAAGCAGATAAAACGGCAGCCGGGAACATTGTGGTCAAGGCAAAAGAAGCAGTTGCCCGACCCGATGCGTTGAAAGTCAAATTCGGAACCAATCCAAAGGAAGGATACATTCTGCTGAGTGAAATTAAAGGCGATCTCAGAGCAGGCGATATCATTACAAAAGCCGGTGAACTCATGACCGATCCTAAAAATGCGGGCTGGATATATCTGAACAACGCAGAAGCAGCCACGCCTTTTTCGCTTTGTGTCATCATGTTTGCCCTTCTGATGATCCCCGGCGGAAAAATTCAAGATAAAATCAGTCCCAAATTCGGCGCCACCCTTGGCGGATTGTTTCTGGCAGTTGGGTGCATCATTGCGGGTATGATGAAAAGCTATACCGGCCTGGTTATTGGGTTTGGTATTTTCGGCGGTATCGGCATGGGAATCGGATATGCAGCCCCGACGCCGGCGGCCCTTAAGTGGTTCGGCCCCCACCGCCGCGGTCTTATTGCGGGCCTTGTGGTCGGTGGATACGGTGGTGCAGCGCTCTATATAGGCCCCCTGTCGAAATACCTGATTAGTGATTTTGGTATTACGCAAAGCTTCGTCATCCTGGGAATTGCTTTTGCCACAGTGGTCGTGGTTGCCGGACAGCTCATCAAGATTCCTGCACCGGGTTATGTACCCGCTCCGCCCAGGGTTGCACAAACTGCCAAACAGCTTGCCGCATCGACCAAGCATAACTGGGAAGCTGGTGAAATGGTTAAAACCTGGCAGTTTTATGCGCTGGTCTTCATGTTTATTCTCACCACACAGTCCGGCCTTCTGATCATTGCCAATGCCGCCGGACTGCTGAGCAAAACGGGCGCCAAGATACCCTTCTTTGCCGCCAACGCGTGGTTGCTGGTTTCCTTCGGTGGGCTGGTCAATGCCGCCGGCCGCGTTGGAACCGGATTGTATTCCGACAAGATCGGAAGATTGAACGCCTACTGTCTGAATTGCGGCATCTCCGCCCTTTGTCTCTTTACCCTTCCTTATATTATTGAATCCGCGAATATTTTTCTGCTGTTTCTTGCCGTCGGTGTCGCCTACTGGCAGTATGGCGGCGGACTGGCGCTGATGCCCTCATTCGTCGGAGATTTTTATGGCCCAAAAAACCTGGGATTCAATTACGGTTTGGTTTTCATCGGCTGGGGTCTTGGATTTTTTATGGCCAGACTCGGCGGGACCATCAAAGACATCACCGGCAGCCTCAATTATGCGTTTTACATATCAGGCGCACTGCTGGTCGTCAGTGTTATTCTGGCATTCAGCACCAGCCGGCCGCTCTGGGCGGAAATGCAGGATAAAGTAAAGGTGAATGCTTAGTGCATCAAGAAAGGGGGGATTTGAAAACGGGAATGCATTTAAGTAAATGCATTCATTAAATTCCCCTATCTTTCTATCAAAGGGAGGAAATTGTTCTCCACCCGCAAGGCCAACACGTAACTTATTACAGATTTACTTAAGAATAGATATACCGTTCTATGGTCCCTCTGATTTCGTATAGATGAACAGAATAAATATTTGATTTGAATGATTAAGCTATGATTATTTATTAAGCTATAGTTTATAAATGATTTACCAAATAAATAAGGTTCATTAATTATGGGGATCCAGGAAAGGAAAGAACGGGAAAAAGAGCGCAGGCGTCAACAGATCATGGTTGCCGCAAAACGGGTCTTTTCAGTGAGTGGTTTTAGCAAATCAACCATGGAAGATATCGCGAGGGAAGCGGAACTGAGCCCGGGAACCATTTATTTGTACTTCAAAAACAAAGATGAATTGTATGCGTCCCTGTCTGTCAGAATTCTTCAATATCTGAGTATTCGGCTCAAACATGTTATCGAGAATAAGGATTTGCAGCCCGAGCAGTATATCGAAGCCTTGAAACAGGCCATGCTTGATGTCTATGATTTTGATCCGCTAATTGTCATCAATTTATTTCAGCTTCAATCCAGTGAAACGCTTAAGAATTTAACAACGGAACTTCTGGATGAAATAATGGAATTGTCCCGAAATTCTCTTGAGGCCATGGCGAATATTTTTCAGTTGGGAATAAGTCAAGGGGTATTTATCGACCGGCATCCTTTTGCTCTGGCAGACACGTTATGGGCGTTATTTTCTGGAATTATATTATGGGAAGAGAGCAAGAAAATTCTCAACGAAGACAAAGATTATCTCAAGTCAACGCTGAATCTAGCATTTGAGGTCTTTTCACGCGGAATAGCGCGTTAATTGCAGCCGGAGAGAAATAGATAAATCTAAACAACCATTAACTCGATCATGGGGAGGAAATGACCAATGGCAGAAAAAGTAGAAAGATCAGAAGCTGTTGAAACATCAGAAGCGCAGATTGCGGTACATTGGCAGGAAGAAGAGTATTACTATGCGTCCAAAAAGTTCATTGCCCAGGCCAACATGACGGATGAAGGTATCTATGATCGGTTCAGCCTGGAAAATTTTCCGAACTGCTACAAGGAATATGCGGATCTTTTAACCTGGTATGAATACTGGCATACCCTTCTGGACACCAGTGATGCACCGTGCTGGAAATGGTTTGTGGGCGGAAAAATCAATGCCAGTTATAACTGTATCGACCGGCATCTTCCCCTGAACAAAAACAAGACGGCCATCCATTTCGTGCCGGAACTGGAAACCGATAAAGTCGAACATATCACCTATCAGGAGCTCTATGTCCGGGTGAATGAATTTGCAGCGGTCTTACAGGATTTCTGCGGATTGAAGGCAGGAGATCGGGTAACCCTTCATATGCCCATGACCGCTGAGCTTCCCATTACCATGCTGGCCTGCGCCCGCCTGGGTATCATCCATTCAGAGGTGTTCGGCGGGTTCAGCGGCAAGGCTGCAGCAGACCGGGTTCAGGACTCGCAAAGTGAAGTCTTGATCACCATTGACGGTTACTTTCGCGGCGGCTCCATGATCGACCACAAGGAAAAAGCCGATATCGCTTTTGATGAAGCCAAGAAACAGGGTCAGATCTTGAAAAAAATTCTGGTCTGGCAGCGATATCCCGGCAAATATTCCAGCCCCACCCCGATGGTCGAAGGCCGCGACTTTATCGTCAATGATCTGTTGAAAAACTATTACGGCAAACGCATCGCCCCGGTACCCATGCCTGCGGAAGCTCCGCTCTTTTTGATGTACACCAGCGGCACAACCGGAAAACCCAAGGGCTGCCAGCACAGCACAGGCGGCTATCTGGCTTATGTTACTGGAACATCTAAATATGTTCAGGACATCCATCCGGAAGATGTTTACTGGTGCATGGCCGACATCGGCTGGATCACCGGACATTCCTACATTGTTTACGGTCCTCTGGCGCTTTGCGCCTCATCGGTCATCTATGAAGGCATTCCCACCTATCCGGATGCAGGCAGGACCTGGAGAATAGCCCAGGATCTGGATGTCAATATTTTCCACACAGCCCCAACGACCATCCGCGGCTTAAGAAAAGTCGGCCCGGATGAACCCGCAAAGTATAACTATCATTTCAAGCACATGACGACCGTGGGCGAGCCTATCGAGCCGGCTGTATGGAAGTGGTATCATAAAGAAGTCGGAAAAGGCGAGGCCATTATCGTGGACACCTGGTGGCAGACGGAAACCGGCGGATTTCTCTGCAGCACCCTGCCGGCCCTCAGACCCATGAAACCGGGAAGCGCAGGACCTGGCATGCCCGGCATTCACCCCATCATTTATGATGAGGATGGCAATGAACTGCCATCCGGATGCGGCAAGGCCGGCAATATCTGTATTCAGAACCCATGGCCGGGCGGATTCCAGACAATTTGGGGAGATCGCGAACGCTTTGTCCGCCAGTATTATCAGCGGTATTGCAAAGACCCGAACAGCAAGGATTGGAGGGACTGGCCGTATCTTACCGGAGATGCAGCGGTTCAAGCCCCGGACGGATATTATCGAATCCTGGGCAGAATCGATGATGTTATCAATGTGTCCGGACATCGTCTGGGAACAAAAGAACTGGAATCCGCAGCCATGACGGTGAATGAAGTTGCGGAAGCCGCGGTTGTGCCGGTTTCGGATGAAATCAAGGGCAAGGTTCCGGATCTTTATGTGTCCTTGAAACCCGGATTTACAGCAAGCAAGGAACTTGAGGACAAAATCATCAAGGCCCTAGTGGTGGAGATCGGTCCCATTGCCAAACCCAGAAAGGTCTGGATTGTGCCCGATATGCCCAAAACCAGATCCGGCAAGATCATGCGTCGGGTACTGGGCGCTCTTTCCAATAAGACGGATGTGGGCGACGTCATGACTCTGGCCAATCCGGAAATCGTTGACGCCATTCATAAGATGGTTGGCTGATGATGATATCGGGTCTGTAACTGTCCAATGAAAAGCCGGAGCCGGAAGAATTTGAGGATTCATCCGGCTCTTTTATTCGGTGTTTCATGGTTACGATTCATGATGAACTATCATAACAATTTGTTCAAATGAACGCTTTTTCAGAAAGGAGAATCGAACATGAGTAATCCGTATGTCGAGGCATTTGAATCGTCCGTTAAAACTCCGGATATTTTCTGGGCAAAGGCAGCAGAAGATCTGCACTGGTACAAGAAGTGGGATAAAGTGCTGGATGACTCGAAGAAGCCTTTTTACCGCTGGTTTACGGGCGGAATCGTCAATACCTGCTACAATGCGCTGGACTATCATGTTGAAAATGGCAGGGCCGATCAGGTCGCCCTGATTTACGACAGCCCCGTGACAGACACCATCAAGAAATATACATATGCAGAGCTTCGGGATGAGGTTGCGATATTTGCCGGAGCCCTGGCAGCCCGCGGGGTCGTAAAAGGAGACAGGGTGCTGATCTACATGCCTATGATTGCGGAAGCAGCCATCGCCATGCTGGCCTGCGCACGTCTCGGCGCGGTTCATTCCGTTGTTTTCGGCGGGTTTGCGGCCAATGAGCTGGCCACCCGTATCAATGACGCCAAGCCCAGGGTGATTGTCACGGCCTCCTGCGGCATTGAAATCAAAAGAGTGATTCCCTATAAAACCCTGCTGGACGGCGCCATTGAAATGGCCGATTCAAAACCGGAGACCTGCATCATCTTTCAGCGCCCCATGGAAACCGCCACGCTGATTGCCGGCCGCGACATCGACTGGACGACCGCCATCCAGGGCGTCAAACCCCATGACTGTGTGCCGGTTGCCGCAACAGATCCGCTGTATATTCTGTATACTTCCGGCACTACAGGCATTCCTAAAGGCGTTGTCCGCGATAACGGCGGCCATATGGTGGCGCTGAAATGGACCATGAAAGCGGTTTACAACGTGGATGCCGGAGACGTGTACTGGGCGGCCTCGGATGTGGGATGGGTCGTTGGGCACTCCTATATCGTTTACGGACCGCTGCTAAAGGGTTGTACAACAATCCTGTATGAAGGCAAGCCTGTGGGAACACCCGATGCCGGTGCGTTTTGGCGCGTGATTTCCCAGCACAAGGTCAAGGCCCTCTTTACCGCGCCCACGGCTTTCCGGGCGATTAAACGAGAAGACCCGGAAGGGAAGTTGCTGAAGAATTATGATATATCCAAATTTGTGACGCTTTTCCTAGCAGGGGAAAGATCCGATCCCGATACATTGAAATGGGCGGAAAACAATATCGGTACTCCAGTCATCGACCACTGGTGGCAGACAGAGACTGGATGGGCCATTGCTGCCAACTGCATGGGGCTTCATCACTATCCGGTTGTCTACGGTTCGCCCACTAAACCGGTTCCGGGGTGGAATGTTCAGGTCGTGAATCCGGAAAATGAGGTCGTAAAAGCCGGAGATATTGGCGCGCTGGTGGTAAAACTGCCGCTTCCGCCCGGAAGCCTGCCCACCCTGTGGAACAATGATGAGGGATATGTGAAGTCTTATCTCGATGAATTTCCCGGATATTACAAGACGGCGGACGCCGGTTATATGGATGAAAACGGCTATGTCTTTGTCATGTCCCGAACCGATGACATCATCAATGTGGCCGGTCACAGACTTTCAACGGGCGCCATGGAAGAAATTCTTGCGGATCATCCCCAGGTTGCTGAATGCGCCGTTCTGGGCGTGGAGGACGATTTGAAAGGTCAGGTTCCCATCGGATTTCTTGTCCTGAACGCCGGTGTGACCCGTGACCATAGCGAAATTGTTAAAGAAGTTGTTCAGATGGTCAGAGACCGTATCGGGCCGGTGGCGTCATTTAAGACAGCTACGGTGGTAAAACGGCTGCCCAAGACCCGCTCCGGAAAAATTCTGAGAGGCACCATTCAGAAGATAGCCGACAACAAAGAGTACAAGCTGCCGGCGACCATCGATGATCCGGCCACTCTCGATGAAATGGCGGTGGCATTGACATCTATTGGTTATGCTAAGGGCAGAAAATAGTTTAAGTACTTGATGAAGTGATCCTTCCGTAATTCTTATGTCAGATCGGTCGGTGTGGATTTTTATCCATACCGACCGATTTTTTTTGTCGATCCCCTGGCTTTTCATTCGATCCCATCGTTTTTTATTGTTTAATCCACTGCTGATATAGTATTTAAAAGTTTATTTCATCATGACACTTTTCCCTATATTCCATAGGAGGCTATATGGCAGTGATCACTATATCCAGGCTTTTTGGCGCAGGCGGAAAAACCCTTGGGAATATGGTTGCAAAAAAACTGAGCTATTGCTTTCTGGATGATGAAATCATCAGGCTGATTGCTGAAAAAGCGCAATCCATCGACTGGATGACTGCGATTAAAAAAGAATTGGGTGAAAAACTGGCGCCCTGTATTTCCGGACTTGTTCCCAAAGGGCGTATGGAAATGATTCTGGACGATAAAAAAGGGGGTGCTGGAGACACCATCTCCATGGACATCCTGCAGCAGATAATGCTGCTGATTGCTGAGGAAGGCAATGCAGTCATCGTAGGCAGGGGAGGGCAGTACCTGCTTCGGGATCATAAAGATGCCTTTCATGTCCTGCTGGTGGCCGACCTCGAAGATCGCGTTCAGTTTATGGAAGAGCGCTACCATCTGTCTTTAAAAAAAGCCCTTCATGTGGTGAATCGACAGGATAAACAGAGACAGAATTTCTACCGGGTTCTGGGAAAAGTGGATTACGATCAGCCGGATATCTATCACATGGTGCTGAACATGAGCAGGCTAACCCTGGATAAGGCATGTGAACTCCTGACCGTTCTGGTGAATGGGTTGTAAGGTATTCATGAAAATTTCCGATCTTTTTATCGATGAACTGGTGCAGGATTCTTCGGTTGTGGCGGATTTCGAGTCTCGGCTGGGCATTTCAGGCAGGATCGTCAGCGACCCCGGCCAGGTATTTCAAATTGTTTCAAATGCCGTCGATCCGATACAGAAGGGAAAGGAAGTTCTGTACCTCACGAGAAACAAGGGCGCTTTTATTCGGGATTGTCCGGGAACCCGTTCCTATATCTGCTGCGGTTATAAAATTCTGCACATCGGCACTTTTTGCACCATGGATTGTTCCTATTGCATTTTACAAGCTTATTTTCATCCGCCGGTTCTTCAGTTTTTCGTCAACCAAGAAGACATGGTTCGTGAACTGAATCAAGCATTTTTAAAACCCGGTATCAGCAGAATCGGTACCGGTGAGTTTACAGACAGCATGATCTGGGAATACGGAACAGCACTGTCATCGCTTCTGGTTCCCCTTTTTGGTACACAGACCCGAGCTGTTCTGGAACTGAAAACCAAAACAACAAACATTCAGCAATTAAAACATCTCCCCCATAATCGCAAGACAATTTGCGCCTGGTCTCTGAATACCGAAAGGGTCATTCAGGAGCAGGAGCGGCGTACGGCATCGCTGAATGCGCGGCTTCAGGCAGCAGAAACCTGCCAATCCTGGGGATATCCCCTCGCATTTCATTTTGATCCGATCGTTTTGTATGACGGTTGTGAGGCAGAATACCACCAGGTCATTGAAAAACTGTTTGCCCGGATATCCGCAGATAACATCGTTTGGATCAGCATCGGCACATTCCGGTTTATTCCGGAGTTAAAAACCATCGTTGAAAACCGCTTCAGTGATTCCACCCTTGCTTACGGCGAGTTTATCACGGGTATGGATGGCAAGATGCGGTATTTCAAACCGCTGCGCCTTGATTTCTATCAAAAAATGGTTTCCTGGATCAGGAAACTGGCTCCGAAGGTATTGGTTTATTTTTGCATGGAAAGCGAAGAAATATGGGAAAAAACCATGGGTTTCACGCCTGAAAAATACGGTGGCTTATCCCGAATGCTGGATAACAGCGCTGAAGCGCATTGCGGACTTATCAGATAAACGAGGCGGTTCATATGATGCAGATAATTAAGAAGTTATGGATAGTGCTGTTTATTTGGGCGTTTTTTTCGGGTGTAATGCCGGCATTAGCGGAAGAGTTTTTATCCGTTCGAAAAGTTTATGACGGTGATACTATCGAGCTTCAAAATGGTGTGCATGTGCGTTATATCGGTATCAATGCACCGGAAATTTCTCATGAGAATCTCCCTGCGGAACCATTTGCGCTGGAAGCACTGGCATTCAATGAAACAATGGTGTCGTCCAGGCTGGTCCGATTGCAGACCGATCAGGAGACATCGGATCAGTATCATCGGATGCTGGGATATGTCTTTTTAAAGGACGGCACATTTGTCAATCAGGAAATGGTCCGCAGCGGACTGGCCTATGTTCTGTATAAAGCGCCCAACACAACTTATGACAATGTCTTGCTGAAAGCCCAGCAGGAGGCCATGAAATCCGGAAAGGGGATGTGGGGAAACTGGAAGGAAAAAAATACCAGTTACAGCGGGAATCGAAGTTCAAGGCGGTTTCATTTGAAAACATGTGCGCTGGGTCAGCGGATATCGACACAAAACCGAATTCAGTTCGGCCGGAAATGGGATGCATTCTGGGCTGGATATTCGCCTTGTAAAAAATGTATGGGGCAGGGGCCGATTGAATAGAAAAAACCGAATCAAGTTTTTGATTCACCGCAAAGGCGCAAAGGACACAAAGATAAAGCCGATTTTTTATTGGATGCTCTTGCATCCTTTGCGCCTTGCGGAGAATACAACCCTATTGAACCTGTCTACATTATTCTTTGTCTTTATTGAGTTCCACCAGCAGTTTTTCGGAAATTAATGCCGGTACTTCGTCATAATGAGAAAACGCCATGCTGTAGACGCCTCTGCCACCGGTCATGGACGTTAAATCCGGCGCATAGGATAAAAACTCAGACATTGGTACATTGGCCTTGATCACCTGATATTTGCCTTCGGAATCCATACCCAGTACTCTGCCGCGGCGACTGTTCAAATCCCCCATGATATCGCCCATGAATTCTTCCGGTGTCGTGATTTCTACGCTCAGAATCGGCTCCAGAAGAACCGGTTTGGCTTCCATCACAGCCTTTTTGAAGGCCAATGAACCTGCGATTTTAAACGCCATTTCAGATGAATCGACAGCGTGGTAAGATCCGTCATCCAGCGTTACCCTGAAATCTACACAGGGATAGCCCGCCAAAACCCCTTTCTGTGAAGCATCGATAACACCTTTTTCGACTGCCGGGATGTAGGATCTGGGAACAGAACCGCCGACAATGGCATCCACAAATTCAAATCCGGAACCTCTGGGCAGCGGCTCCATTTGAATCCAGCAATCGCCGAACTGGCCATGTCCGCCGGATTGCTTTTTATGCCTGCCCTGAACACGGACTTTTTTCTTGATGGTTTCCCGATAGGGAACTTTCGGGGTTTTCAGATGAACTTCCACATTGTATTTGCGTTTGAGCTTTTCGACGGCAGCTTCGATATGAACCTGACCCCTTCCGGACAAGAGGATTTCTTTGGTTTCGGCGGTTCTTTCAAGCTTCAGCGCAGAGTCTTCTTCCAGCATTTTGGTGAGGGAGATGTATATTTTATCTTCATCCCCGGATCCTTTGGTGGTGATGGCAAATGTGATCAGTGTGGGAAGGGGTTCCGGAAAGGGGAATTTGATTTTATTGGCTTCGTCGCAAAGGGTGTCTCCGGTAAAGGTTTCTTTGAGTTTGGCGACGGCGACGATCGCGCCCGGGCCCGCACTTTTGACTTGTTTCTGTTCTTTTCCGGCAATTGTCAGGAGCTGATTGAAGCGTTCTTTGACATCCTTGTTGACATTGAAAAAACTGCCGTCTGATCCCAATTTTCCGGATATGACCCGAAATATTGAGAGCCTTCCGGCATAAGGATCTGCAACGGTCTTGAAAATAAAAGCTGAAAACGGCGCATCCGGGTCCGGCGCCCGTTCGATTTCATTTCCCACCACCGGATCTATCCCGACTTTAGGCATCCGGTCCAAGGGTGAAGGCATGCTGTTGACAATGAAATCCGTCAACAGATCGATGCCGACGGCTTTAATCGCTGAAGCACATAAAACAGGGGAGAAGATGCGGGAAATGGTTCCTTTCTTCAAGGCTGCTTTGAGTTCGTCATCTGAAATGGGGTCTCCTTCAAGATACCGTTCCAGTAACACATCATCTGCTTCAGCAATATTTTCTACCAGCTTTTCGCGTTCTTCTGCAACAAGGGATTGCATATCCGATGGGATATCGATGGCAGTTGCCTTGCCATTGGCATCATAGGTATAAGCTTTTAAGGCCACCAAATCGACGATTCCCTTGAAATTCGATTCAGAGCCAATGGGCAATTGCAGCATGACGGGCTTGGGTTCAAAGGATTTTACAGCATCCTGAAATGCTCTGGAAAAATCCGCCCGTTCTCTGTCCAGCTTGTTGATCAGAATCACACAGGGTATTTTCAAGCTTTGCGCAAAATTCCAGGCCTGGTCAGTTTGAACCTTGACGCCGTCGACGGCATCTATCAGAACAACCGCGCCATCGACGCCCTGCATGCAGAATTTGGTGTCTGTAAAAAAATTCTGATCACCTGGCGTATCGATCAGGGTAACGGAGTGTTTTTTCCAATTAAATTGATGGAAGCCGCTGCTGATACTGACGTTGCGCTTAAGTTCTTCTGGTTCGAAATCCATGGCTGTATTGCCGTCTTCGACACGTCCAATACGGCTGATGACGCCTGTTTGGAACAGCATGACTTCGGCCAAAGAAGTTTTTCCGGAATTTCCATGGCCAACAAGCGCAATATTTCTTATTTTATCAACCAATTCAGTCATTTAAACAAAGCTCCTCTCTGTAGAATTGTCCATCATGCCGATTCTTTCATGAGCATTTCATAAAATTCTTATATGGTTGACTGAAAAAAATCAAGCTAAAAACAAGGAAACCGGCTCTGGGGTTAAGCGGCTTTGGAATGAAAAACATCAAAAATGGCACTCACCTGTCTGCACGACAGGGTAAACTGATCGGGATAGAGTGATTGGACGCCTTGACAAGTTGCAATTCAAGCATCGATTTCCATCCACACAGGAGCTTTCAGAATCAGTTCAATGGCTAGACCGGCGATTTCCGCAGCCTCCGGAAATGTCTTGATCAGACTCATGATATGGCGCAGATGGTCGGCGGTTCGAAGCATCAGCATCACAAGATCGCCTTCCGCACCTTCTGAAAGCTCAACGACTTCTTCCCACGGCATGCCACCTGCCCATGCGTAAACTGTCATGGCAGGCCTCAGATAGAGGGGGCGGATATCAAAATCATGATCGTACAGGTCGCGCATCAATGGCTTTAAAGCGGTATTGACAGTGATAAAGGATTCAAACAGTGGTGGCGGAACAGAGCGCCTGTCCACCCGGTCATCCATTTCCCGATCCGACACAAAGAGAGATATCATGGCTGCCATCAGGGCCGGGTCTGTTTTGGGAAAAATGTCCTTTCGAAATCCCTCGGCGATCAGAAGTGGCTGATCCACACGCAACTGGGAGGCCCATCGTCCGTCCGGGGTCAGGCTGCCGTCCGGAGCGACAAAACCCGTCAGTTTC
Organism: uncultured Desulfobacteraceae bacterium; assembly: GCA_903953895.1. Taxonomy (GTDB): domain Bacteria; phylum Desulfobacterota; class Desulfobacteria; order Desulfobacterales; family Desulfatirhabdiaceae; genus RAAP-1. The sequence continues at coordinate 17,933 of CAJBLH010000116.1, forward strand.
AAAAATGTCAGGTGCCGGTTGAAGGCGTGAATCAGCACTTTATGCCGGGTGCCTGATAATGTTCTGGCTTCGGTTCTTTTACCTTCGGAACGCATTAACAGAAAAGTAGCGAACGAGCGCATCAGAAGATCTTCAATCTGGTCCGGGGTATTGGACAGCAGTAGATTCAGTACCATGGAGAAATTGATTCGTATCTGACTTTTGACATCCGATGGGGTAGCGGTGACAAGCTGCGCGCAAAGCCGGGTATCCAGGAATTTACCCGGTATGGCGATGGCAAAGCCGATGTGATCCATACCCCGTCGTCCGGCCCTGCCGGTCATCTGGTGAAATTCCGTGGGAGTGAGCGGCATGAATTCCCGACCGTTGAAGCGGTCGGTGTTCAGAAAAACGACGGTTCTGGCCGGAAAATTGACGCCTGCGGCAACAGTAGATGTGGCAAATACCGCCTGAAGCAGCCCCTCGGTCATCAGGGTTTCAATGACCTGCTTCCACGCCGGAAGCTGACCGCTATGATGGGCGCCAACGGCCAGGTGTTCCAGATGCCGGAGCTGACGGTGTTTTGCCAGATGGGGGTTTTTGGAGAGAATCTCATCGACGCGCTGGTGAAGTGTTTGTATCCGATACGGGTCATCCACCCAATGATCCTTACAAAGTTCCAGCGAATGGTCGCAGTCGGCCCGGGATTTCAGAAAAAAAATGGCCGGCAGCAGATTGAATTTGTCGAGAATTCTGAGGATTTCACCCATCGGGGGTAACTGGCTGTATGTGGATGTCAGTCGCTGGGGATTTTCGTCGAACAGGTATTCCCGAACCTTCTTGGAAATGCGGCCCTTTCCCCTGACATCGGTAGCAAGCAGCGGCAGCAGGGTTCCGGAAGGGTGCAGAAAAAGGGGATAGAGAGGGACCGGCCTTTTGGTTTCTTCGATGACCTTGCAGTCTTTGGATCTGATGGCCATCAGCCACTCGGCGATTTTACCGGCGTTGCCGATGGTCGCCGACAGAAGGAGCAGGGGAATTCTGGCCGGCAGATAGATCATGGTTTCTTCCCAAACCACCCCGCGATCTTCATCCCCCAGGAAATGGGCTTCGTCCAGGACCACAAAATCCGTATCCAGCGTTTCACCATGGTGCATGGCGTCGTACAGTTGATTGCGCAGAATTTCAGTGGTGCCGACAATCACCGATGCATCGGGCCGTTCTTTCCGGTCTCCTGTCAGAATGCCGACCTGATCCGGACCGAATATCTCTGAAAATTCATGAAACTTTGCGTTTGAAAGTGCCTTTAACGGCGTTGCATACCAGGAACGCCCGCCTTTTTCTCGGATTCTGGAAATTGCCTGAACTGCAATCCATGTTTTGCCGGCGCCCGTGGGTGCGGTGACCAGGCAATCGGCTTTTCCGATGGCATCGAGTGCTTCGAGTTGAAATGGGTCTGGAGAAAACAAACGATCTTCAGGCACACCGATGGTTTTGAACACAGCCTTCAGGCTGGAATCGGCGCCGGCTTTCAGGCGAATGGCCGATGCCGATGCCCGAGATTTTTTGGGCAGGATTTTGGGTCTGAAATTCTTGACGCGGCCTCTGGTTTTCATGTCACTAACTGTTGAATGATCGCATCCATCAGGGTTTTGGCGATGGCATTGGTGTCGAAAGGGGATATGCCGTTTAAATCTGCTTCTATCAGGGTATCGTCATACGGCAGAAATCCCAGAAAATCAAACTGGGGTAGATTTTTTCGGAGAAAGGCGATGTCTGCATCCCCCCGAATTTTATTTCCCACCACGGCAATGCGCTTCAGCCCGATCTCGGATGCCAGATGCTGAATGTGTTCAGCCGTATCGATACTTCTTCTGCCGGGTTCGACCACCACGATGAGTTTGTCCACAGCCTTAGCCGTGGCTCTGCCCAGGTGCTCGATGCCGGCTTCCATATCCATGACAACCACCTCGTCTCTGGCAAGAACAATATGCGTAATCAGGGCTCTTAACAGCGTACTCTCCGGGCAGATACATCCGGAACCGCCTTTCTTGATGCCGCCGAGGCGCATCATTTTGATATTGCCTAGCTTTGCAGACAAGGCATCCGGAAGATCATCCACCCGGGGATTGAGCTTGAAGAACCCGCCGATGCTGCCAGGCTGGGCCTCGGTGCGTTCATAGGCCAGATCCTTCATTTCGGAGATCGGAATGATTTTTTCAGCGTCGGCGATACCCAGGGCGCCGGCCAGGTTCGCGTCCGGATCTGCATCGATCGCGAGAACATGCTTTCCCTGTGCATCGAATGTTCGAATCAGCAAAGCGGAAAATGTGGTTTTGCCCACTCCGCCTTTGCCGCTGACAGCAAGTTTCATAACAGAATCCTTATGGTTCGAATTAGATTATTTAGATTATTCAAGTTATTTTCACCGCAAAGGCGCAAAGGACGCAAAGACAGGGAGGAAGCTGTATTGTAATACTACTGATGACAGGATAACGCAGCGAAATTTAATATCTGAACGTCTATAGCCCTTCGATCCATTTAATATGCTTCTTTCGTTGGTAAGTCAAGAATGACAAGCTTGCGAGAAACCAACCTCTTTTTTTAGCGATCGGTTAGTCTGTTCGAAGCATTTTGGGGATAAGTTTTTAAATTGACAATCGACACGATCTGAATTACTTTTTCGGGATATGTAAGTCCTATCTCCTACAGATTGCCTTTTCAAAAGATTTTGGAGGCTTGTTCTTGTCTTACTCCATCCCGGCGGAAAAAATATCGGAAATCAAACATAGCGCCGATATCCTGGAGATCATTTCCGATGCGGTCGTGTTGAAAAAAGCGGGCAGGAACTTTATCGGACTGTGTCCCTTTCATACTGAAAAAACCCCCTCTTTTACCGTCAGTCCGGACAAACAGATGTTTTACTGTTTTGGCTGCGGAATCGGCGGGAATGTCTTTACCTTTGTCATGAAGCAGGAAGGGATCGCTTTCCCGGAAGCCGTCAGATTTCTGGCCAAACGGTACGGGGTTGTGATCGTCGATCATATCACTAGCACTGGTGTAAAAAATCAGATGGACGAAAGAGATATTCTCTTTCAAATTAACCGCCAGGCCATGGAGTTTTTTCATCATAGCCTTTTGAATCCGCAAACCGGAGAGGCGGCGCTTTCCTATCTCACCCGTCGCGGCCTGCCTCCCCGAATTCTCACAGACTTCAAACTGGGGTATGCACCGCCTGGCTGGAACCATCTGACAACTTTTTTTTCTCAAAAAGGTGTAGCTCTGTCCTTGGTGGAAAAGGCCGGCCTGATCAGCCGTCGCCAAAACGGGAACGGCTATTATGACCGTTTTCGTGAACGCATCATCTTTCCGATCTTCAATACCCACCAGCAGGTGGCGGGCTTCGGGGGAAGGGTAATGGATGACGCGCTGCCCAAATATCTGAACTCTCCGGAAACACCGGTTTACAGTAAGAGCCGCTCGCTTTACGGTTTTTTTCAAGCCAAGCCGTTTTGTCGGCAGACCGGTGATGTGTTTATCGCCGAAGGCTATATGGATCTGCTTTCGTTGCATCTGCACGGCATTCAGAACGCTGTCGCCACGTTGGGCACGGCCATGACCGAAGAACATATCCGGCTTCTAAAAGGGGTTTCTCAGAAAGCTACATTGGTCTATGATTCGGATCAGGCCGGCATCAAGGCGGCTCAGCGGTGTATCGAACTCTTCAAGGCCCACCATCAGCTCGAGGATATCCGCATTCTGGTGTTGCCCGAAGGACATGATCCCGATACATACCTGCGGCAATTCGGAGCCGAATCCTTTAGAAATGCCGCAATAGAAGCTTCCGGGGTGTTTTCCTTCCTGATGGATGTGGCCGTGAAAAAACATGGACTGTCTCTGGAAGGCAAGTTGCGGATCATCCAGGAGATGGAAGCCCCGCTTTTGGCGCTGACAGATGGGCTGGCACGGCTGTCGGCCATCAAGGATCTTGCCGAAAGAACGGGAATCGATGCCGGCGCGATTCAGGAAAAGTTCCGAAAAACACATGGTTCTTTCAAGGCAGCCCCCGTTAAAACGATGCCGGAAGCCGGAAATAAATTTGAAAAACACCTGATTGCCATGATGCTTCAGTTTCCGGAAATCATCCCGGATCTGATCGAAAAAAATCTTATCGAATATATTTCAGACCCTTTGCTAAAATCCACAGGAACTGATATATTGTCCTGCTTTCGCAAAATGGATAATTCATCGGAACAGATCAACGATCTGCCTTCAATCGTTTTGATGGCTGTGGATACGGACGAAAAAAAACGTCTGATTGCATCGTTTTCCATTCAGAAGGAGGAATGGGGGATCGATGGCTGTCGAAAATTGATCGGTCAAATTGAAAGAAATCAAAAGCGAGATAACCTCCGGTTGTTGCGACAAAGAATGAAAGCTGCTGAAGAAAGCGGGGAACATGAATTGCTTCGACAACTCACACAAGAATGTCTAGACGGTCAGGTGTCCGCAGGAGGCTGATAATTATGGCAAAAACACCCGTTATCAAACGGAAACTCGATAAAAAACACACATCAAAAACCATAGCGGATCTCATTTTAAAGGGGAAGGAAAAAGGATCCCTTACCTATGACGACATTAACCGGGCGCTGCCGGAGGATATGATTACCTCTGAGCAACTAGATGAAACACTGATGATATTTGACGAACTGGATATTGACATATTGGAAGAAAAAACCTCCGGCTCAAGTGAAAGCGAAGCTAAGGAAGCGGTAAAACGGGCCCGAAAAGAAACCGCTATGACGGATTTTGGGGCGGTTACCGATCCGGTCAAGATGTACCTGCGGGAAATGGGATTGGTTACGCTCCTCAGTCGCGAAGGGGAAGTGGAGATTGCCAAAAAAATCGAGGCCGGCGAACAAGAAGTCCTGAAGGCGCTGATTGACACGACCACTGGCATCGAGTGTCTGCTAAATCTGGGGGTCGATATTGAAAACGGCGCATTGCGTCCCAAGTATGTTCTGAAGGACATCGATGAAGGCGATGCTTATGTGGATGAAGTGGTTCAGACAGATAAATTTCTAAACACAATACGTCAGATCAAAGCCATTCATGACGAAAACAAGTCATCCCGTGAAAAACTCTTTTCAGCGGAACTGGATTCTGACGAGGTTCGCCGAATCCGACGCGGCATTGCTAGAAAAAACGCCAAGATATTCGATTTGCTCAAAGATTGGCGGCTCGAGGGGAATGTCGTTGACAAGATCGAGCAGATCATTCGCGATCAGACAGACTGGTTCGATGCCATGAACAAGATGCTGTCCTTGGCATCGGATGCGCTGGGCGTGTCGGTGACGGAACTGGTCAGCCATCTGGACATGGTTGATGATTTTTGTGTCTGGAGCCAGCCGCACTGCCGATTGAATTCGGGTGAGTCCTGCGTATTATTTGCCGATTTGTCTCGATACTATCTGGCAATTGCCGAAAAAGAACTGGTTGTAAAATCGAAGTCTCAGGCATTGAAGAGAATTCTTTCGGATGTCGATGAAGGCCGCCATAAAGCCAAAATGGCCAAAAGCGAGCTGACCAAGGCCAATTTGAGGCTTGTGGTCAGTATCGCGAAGAAATATACCAACCGCGGGCTTCAGTTTCTCGATCTGATACAGGAAGGAAATATCGGCTTGATGAAAGCCGTGGATAAATTTGAGTACCGCAGAGGCTATAAATTCAGCACATATGCCACCTGGTGGATACGTCAGGCCATTACCCGCGCCATTGCCGATCAGGCCAGGACCATCCGCATTCCGGTTCACATGATCGAAACCATCAATAAGCTCATTCGGACCTCACGGTATCTGGTTCAGGAACTGGGCCGCGAACCCAGGCCTGAAGAAATCGCCGAAAAGATGGAGATTCCATTGGACAAGGTTCGAAAAGTATTGAAAATCGCCCGGGAACCGATTTCGCTGGAAACCCCCATCGGAGAGGAAGAAGACAGCCATCTTGGGGATTTTATCGAAGACAAGAAATTTATGCTGCCTTCGGATGCAGCGGTCAGCCTGAATCTGGCCGAACAAACGCGAAAAGTGCTGGCCACTTTAACTCCCCGGGAAGAAAAAGTCCTGCGGATGCGGTTTGGCATTGGTGAAAAAGCCGATCATACACTTGAAGAAGTCGGGCAGGATTTTGCCGTTACGCGCGAGCGTATTCGACAGATTGAAGCCAAAGCGCTCAGAAAGCTTCGACATCCCACAAGGAGTAAGAAGCTGAAAAGTTTTATCGACATGTAAAGCTTGACAAAAATTGATCCGGAAGTTAATAAGGAATTGTATCGGGCCCATAGCTCAGCTGGAAGAGCCACCGGCTCATAACCGGTCGGTCCCTGGTTCGAACCCAGGTGGGCCCATCACTATGATCGAAAAGGCGTGGAATCATTCCACGCCTTTTTTCATTTACAGGAGGTAACATGGCGTGTGTTCAGGACATTATAGACATCATGGAAGAATGGGCGCCGTCCAGCTTGGCGGAATCCTGGGATGCCGTCGGTCTGCAGGTAGGAAGAAAAGACTGGCCGGTCCGCTCGATCTGGGTGGCGCTGGATCCCTTGCCGGAAGTAGTTGCGGCAGCCTGCGACCAGGATATCGATCTGCTGATCACCCACCATCCGCTTCTGTTTAAACCATTGAAAAATATTGACTTTAACTCTACTTCCGGTTCAATCATCTATCAATCCGCTGTGCATCGACTTGCCGTATACTGCGCACATACCAACCTGGATAAAGTATCCGGAGGCTTGAACGATATCCTGGCACAACGGATCGGGCTCGATCAGGTGAGGGTACTGGCGCCTGAAGAAGATACCGCCGATTCCTGTAAGCTTGTCCTGTATGTGCCTGCAGAGCATGAGCAGCGGGTTTTAAACGCACTCTTTGAGACCCCGGCCGGAATCATCGGTGATTATTCCTGTTGTACGTTCACAAACTCAGGGAAAGGCTCCTTTCTTCCAGGCAGCCAGGCCAAGCCGTTTATCGGAAAATCCGGCGAAATTTCATATGCTGATGAAATCCGGATCGAAACACTGGTTAAGAAACAGGACGTTTCCACCGTTGTGTCTCATGTCAGAAGTCATCATCCTTACCAGACCATGGCCTTTGACGTTTACCCGTTATTGCCGGCCCAGAGCCGGCACGGTTTTGGACGGACAGGCACAATCACCGGGAGCATGAATCTGTTTCAATTCGCGCAATGCGTCAAAGAAAAACTGTGTCTGCCGAATGTGAAAATTTCCGGAAACCCGGATATGTCGGTTCAACAGGCCGCAGTATGTTCAGGAAGCGGGTCTGGTCTGCTGAACATATTTTTGGCTTCCACCGCCGATGTCTTTATCAGCGGGGATCTTCGGTATCACGATGCCAGAGATGTCGAATCAGCAGGCAAGGCATTGCTCGACATCGGTCATTTTTCATCAGAGCGATTGATGATCGAACCGGTCTGCGACTATCTTCGTCGGCGGATTTCAATCGCTTCTTGGGAAATTCCCGTAACAGCCTATCAACTTGAAAAAGATCCGTTTACCGTGTTATAAAGAAAAAGGGCTGTGGGGTATCGATCAGATTGTCCATAGCCCATTTTTCATCATCTACAATCCCAATTTATTAACCCCAACATTGCGGGTAACAAAATGAAAGATCAGATAGATATCCTTGTTTCACTGCAGCAGATCGAAATTGAATCTTCAAGTGTTAAATCACACCTGTGTACCATGTCCAAACGACTGGATATTCTCAATAACAGCCGGAATGAATTGCAGCAGCACATCACGGATGAAACCGCAAAAGTTGAAGAATTGAGAAAACTGTATCGCTCCCACGAAACAGACATCAAACAGAATCAGGTCATGATCAAAAGAAGTCAGGATCGACTCAATTCCATCAAGAACAATCGGGAATATCAGGCGCTGGTAAAAGAAGTTGAAGAGCTGAAGCGAACCAATATCGCAACCGAAGATATGATGATCGATTTGCTGAATCAAATCGATGACTGCGAGAAAAAAACGGTGCTGATGCAGGCAGAGCTTCAACAGGTGAAAGATGATATCTTGCTGGAACAGCAGGTTGTTGGTGCTGCAACTGAAACCGCTGATAACAGGCTGAATGAATTGGATCAGGAACGGCAGAAACTGTCCTGCCAAATTGAAACGGAGGTGCTGAGTCTGTTTCAGAGGGTTCAGTCGCAGCAAGTCAGGGGTAATGCCGTTGTTCCGGTTCAGGATGCTGTCTGTCATGGATGCTACGTCAATATCCCGCCGCAGATGTATAATGAACTCCAGCGGTGCGACAAATTGACAATGTGTCCGAACTGTCAGCGGATCATTTACTGGAAACAGAATTAATCGATATATGGCCGAAGTAGACCAGACGATCGCCGGGTTTTTCATGATCCGGAGGAAAGTCCGAACACCACAGGGCAGGGTGCTCCATAACGTGGAGTCGTGGCAACGCGAAGGAAAGTGCAACAGAAAATATACCGCCCGGCCGGTTTCATCTTCCTAATGGAAGGCGAAGCTCGCCGGGTAAGGGTGAAATGGTGCGGTAAGAGCGCACCAGTTCTTCGGGCGACCGGAGAAGCTTGGTAAACCCCACCTGGTGCAAGACCAAATAGAGGAGCGTTTGAGGGCGGCCCGTCCGAGCTCCCGGGTAGGTTGCAAGAGGCGCCTGGCAACAGGCGTCCACAGAGGAATGATCGTCAGCCGCAGCCGGGTAACCGGCTGCGGACACAGGATTCGGCTTACGGGCTGCTTCGGCCATTTTATTTTTTTAAAGATGAAAAAGGATTGATATCATGCTGTTGATCGAGGAACTCAGGGTTGAAGTGGGGGGTAAACCCATCCTGAAGAATGTAAACATGCATATCCCTGAAGGCGAGACCCACATTCTTTTCGGTCCCAACGGCTCCGGTAAAACCAGCCTGATGATGACACTCATGGGATTCTCCGGCTATGTCGTCACACATGGCAAGATTACCTTTAAAAACCAGGATATCACCCATCTGCCGATTTTTGATCGGGCCCGGATGGGCATTGGCATATCCTTTCAGCGGCCGCCAACCATCAATGGCCTGAAAACCCGCGCCATGGTTGAAATCTGCGCCGGAGAGCGATCCGTGGATGTCGATGCGCTGTCTGCCCAGTTGAAGTTTCAGGATTTTCTGGAAAGGGATGTGAACCATAATTTTTCCGGAGGCGAAATCAAACGTTCCGAACTGCTCCAGCTTATGGCCCAGCAGCCGGACCTGGTGCTTCTTGATGAACCGGAATCCGGCGTAGACTTAGAAAGTATTGTCATGCTGGGCGACACCATCAACAATCTGCTCCGAAGGGGCATTGAACGTCCGAGTCAAACACCGCATCGGCAGATTGTCGGAGATCGGTCCAAGTCGGCGCTGGTAATTACCCATACGGGTCATATTCTGGATTACATCAATGCCGACAAAGGCCAGGTGCTTTACAACGGCGTTCTGTGCTGTTCGCGAAACGCCCGGGAAATCCTGAAATGGATTCGGGAATATGGCTACGAGGAGTGTGTACGATGTCAGATGTAGAAAAAATAAGGGTAAACCTGAAAAGCTATCGGGATGATGCCGACCCTCACGATTATCTTCCTGAGTTAACCCGGATGGATGCAGAAGATGCTCAGCAGTTTTTAAATGTGGGGGTCGATCCATCCGAAAGCGGACGCGGTGGCTCTTTCATTCAAATGGATCGTTCCGTGGTTCATTGTAAATCCTGTCAGCCAGGGGTTGAGATCATGGGAATCTCACAGGCTCAGAAACAGCATGAATGGCTGGAAGACTATATCTGGAAGAGTGTGTCTCCGGAAAGTGATCCGTTTACCAGCCGGGTCAAGGAAACGCCCCATGAAGGATATTTTATCCGCTCCCTGCCCGGTGTAAAATCCCACCAGCCGGTTCAAGCCTGTCTGTACATCGCCAGCGAAAAATTTTCCCAGCATGTTCACAACATCGTCATTGCCGAAGAAGATTCCGAACTTCACATCATCACAGGCTGTGCGACAGCTCCGCATCTGGTTTCCGGGCTTCATGTCGGCGTTTCGGAATTCTACATCAAAAAAGGGGCAAAGCTTACCTTCACCATGATTCACGACTGGGGGGAAAAGATCAATGTGCGCCCACGAACCGTCACCCGTGTGGCGGAAGGCGGCATCTTCATTTCCAACTATATTTCGCTTAGACCCGTCGGTTCGCTCCAGATGTTTCCAACCACCTATCTCGAAGGCAGGGGGGCGATGGCCCGGTTCAACAGCATTCTGGTCGCCAGCAAAGGAAGTCATCTGGATGTGGGGTCGCGCGTGATCCTGAGCGCTCCGGAAACCCGTGCCGAAATCATCTCCCGGGGGATCACCACCGGTGGCACCATCATTGCCAGAGGGGATCTGGTCGGAAAGGTCGCCGGCGTCAAGGCCCATCTCGAATGCAAAGGTCTGATTCTGAATAATGGCATTATGCACGCCATCCCGGAGCTATCCGGTCATGTTCCGGGGGTGGAAATGTCTCATGAGGCGGCTGTGGGTAAAATCGACAAGCGGGAAATTGAATATCTGATGGCCAGGGGGCTCGATGAAGAATCCGCCGTCTCCACGATTGTTCGGGGCTTCTTGAATGTGGATATCGAAGGACTGCCGCCAGCATTGAAACAGAAGCTGGATCAAACCGTTTCTGAAACCCAGAAAGACATGATGTAGCGATAACAAAGGAGATAATAAACTTGTCAGCACCTGCTTGCGATATTCCTTTTATTGAAAAAACCCAATTTTTCGCGCATGACCTTTTCAAATGCTGTTTGTATATTTCCAGTTATCAGACACAACAGAACGTCTTCACCAAGGTGCTGTATTCCAAATTGACGGCAACCACCAAACTGCTGGAAGATTTTCTCGATTTTCATGGCGCCAAGAATAACAAAAACTGGTATTATTTCAGAGAGCTTACGGCAACCATCATCCATCTTAGCATCGCCAGTTATTCCCAGAAACATATCTATAACCGCCTAACTTTTTATGGACTGGGAAATACGACTGAATTCGAAGCTCAGGGTCAGGTGACCCAGACATTTTTGAATTCATCGCTGGTCAAACTCGCCCCGGCCATCCTGGAGGAAGCTCAAAGATTAAACATCCCCATCCCCGACAAAGGCTATGAACCTTCTGATTTTCCTACGGCAACCACCTGTGAAATGCTGGAATCCGATGTCGATGATCTGGATAAAGATCTGCAGAAACAGCATATCGTAAAAATCGCAAGCGAGTTTCTCAGTATTGCCGGCAACTTCGATCAATTGGGCTTTTATGAGCCTTATGATATTCACGAAATCCGAGCCATTGTTCCTGAAAAAATCAATGAAGTTGAAATTCGCCGTTTCGAGATGCTGGTACACAATCTTCAGTCTTCGTTCGACACCTATGTGATTCATGGGGGATATCGATTCGGGAAGCAAAAACTGACGGATTTGCGCGGTCATTTTTCAGCCGTATTTCATCTGCTTCAGATTACAGGACGCCTTCTTCATCTTTATGAGCGGCATCTGCATGAAGCTGGGTATAAAAATACCTATAAACTGGTTCAGGAGCGGCTGTCTTCCCTGGTGGACCCGGAAGTGCTGCTGGACCGGACCATCAATTACGGCCTGTATTATGCCTGTCATTTTCTGAATACCGGCAAAAAGCTGGCGCGGGAAATCCTGAATGAGAATATCGAACGATCTGCGATTAAAGTCGGCATTCCGGTGGCATTGGGCTTTCACAGCCGGCCGAGTCTTCTGGTCGCTAAAATCGTTCAGTATTACGGCGGGCAGGTCGAGCTGTGCATCGGGGCGGACCGGTTCGACGCCAGCAGTGTGCTGGATATTCAATGGGCCGGCGGGAAAATCCACAAGGAGAACGTTACGGAAGTGGTTTTTGAAGGCGATACCCGCGCCCTGGTGGATATTGAAATTCTGGCGGGAGTCAATTATGGGGAAGACACGATGGGAAAAGGGGTTCCGCTGCCGAAAGAACTGAAATATCTAAGATAAAGTAGTCAGTAGTCAGTAGTCAGTAGTCAGTAAGCAGTAAGCAGTAAGCAGTAAGCTGTGGTCAGTTTTATGGGTGCAGGCATTTTTATGAGAACTGATGACAGACAACTGATCCTTTTTTGAGAGTGTGTCGATGACTGTTTCAGCCATAATCGTTGCCGGAGGTAAGGGGATTCGTATGGGGGCAGCGGTCCGCAAGCAGTATATGCTGCTGGCGGGCAGACCGATCGTCTGTCTGACGGTGGAGGTCTTTGATGCCTGTTCCTGTATCGATGATATTTTTCTGGTGGTTCCGCCGGATGATCTGGGTGTCTGCGCTGAAAAATGGATGGCTTCACTGACTTTGTATAAAAGAATTCATCTGGTTGCCGGAGGTGTCGAGCGGCAGGATTCGGTGTATCGAGGGATCCAGGCTGTCGGTGGCGCCTGCGATGTCGTGGTGATTCATGATGCAGTGCGTCCCTTTGTCAGCCTCCAGATGATCGAATCCTGTGTCGCTGAAGCCCGTACTTCGGGTGCCTGCATCATCGGAATGCCGGCGATGGAAACGGCAAAACAGGTGAATTCAGGTGAAATAGAGCGTACGCTGGATCGAAATACGATCTGGCTGGCTCAGACCCCGCAGGCTTTCAATTTCGATCTGATCCGAGCGGCCCACGAAACGGCCCGATCCGATCTCTTCATGGGAACCGATGACGCCATGCTGGTCGAGCGGCTGGGACGAAAGGTCCGGATTCTTCCGGGTTCCCGGCTGAACATCAAGATTACAACACCGGAAGATCTGGCTTTGGCAGAGGGGATCATTCATCGAATGCCATCTGATTATTTTCCTGTTCATTAACCCTGATAACCGGATTTTGGAGGTTTATCTTATGGATCATGCACAACCGGAACCCAGCAGCCGACAGCAGGCTGACTTTATCAAACAGTTGAAAACAACTTTTGAAAAAATGCCCCATGACATCGAACTGTTGTTGTTTACGCACAAAGGAGGGGAGGATGCTTTTGCCGAAGGCGCCAGGCAGGTCGTTCGATCGTTTCGCGAACTGACACCGCGAATCCGGCTGCGTGAATATGGTCTCGATCATGAAATGGCCACAAAATGGCAGATCGAGTACTCTCCGACGTTGTTGATCGCACCGGACCGATACGGCATCCGCTGGCTGGGCGCGCCCCTGGGCGAGGAGGCCAAAACGTTTCTGGAGACCATTTTGATGGTGGGGTCCGGCCAGAGCGGTTTAAGCGATCCATCCCGAAAAGTGATTTCAAAAATCGATTCGGTTCGTCAGATCAAGGTGTTTGTCAGCCCGAGCTGCCCCTATTGTCCACAGCAGGCAGTCAATGCCGTTAAAGCCGTGATTGAAAAACCGGAGCTGATATCGCTTGAAATCATTGATATTCAGTCTCAGCCGGAAATCGCCCATCAGTATGCCGCACACAGCGTTCCCCAGGCATATGCCAACGACGTATTGATCGGAATGGGTGCGCAGTCCGAGGAAGTCTTTGCCCTGTCTTTGAGCCGACTGGAACCCCAGACGCTATTTATACCGGACAGCGATGCGGAACTCGTAGATGTTGACCTGTTGATTGTGGGCGGTGGGCCCGCCGGACTTACGGCCGGTATCTATGCGGTGCGAAGCGGTTTGAAAGCAGCCATTGTCGAGCGCAATGTCCTGGGTGGTCAGGTATCCACCACACCAGTTGTTGAAAACTATCCGGGATTTACCCAGGTGGGGGGAAAAACCCTGGCGGATATTCTGGTGACCCATGCCCTTGAATATGTTCAGATTTTTCCCGGAGAAGAAGTGATCGACGTGGTTCCCGGAAAGCCGTTTGAAGTCACCACCGGAAAACGCAGATTCCGTGCCAAAACATTGCTTCTGGCAACCGGCGCCAACCATAAGCATTTGAATGTTCCCGGCGAATCGCGATTGTCCGGAAGAGGGGTCAGCTATTGCAGTACCTGTGACGGACCATTGTTCAAGGGCCGAAAAGTCGTTATGGTGGGTGGCGGAAACAGTGCGGTCACCGAAGCGCTTCACCTGCATCATATGGGCGTAAGTGTGACGCTGATTCACCGCAAAGACAGTTTGCGGGCTCAGGAGTTTCTGGTCCGGCAGCTTACGGTCAGTGGAATTCCCATCCTCTGGAATACGGAGATCATGGAAATCGTCGGCAAGGACAGGGTTGAGTCCATTGCTCTGAAAAACACCCGATCCGGTGAATCTTCATCACTGGCGGTGGATGGTGTTTTTCTTTCCATTGGATATGAACCTGCCGTTGAATTGGCTAAAAAAGTCGGGGTTGTCCTGACGTCGGACGGCTATATCCAGAAGGACGCCAAGCACCGTACCAGTATTGCCGGGATTTATTCCGCCGGCGATGTCGAAGGCGGATATAAGCAGATCGTTACGGCCGCAGGTCAGGGCGCCGAAGCCGCGATGTCCATTTTTGAGGATATCATCAATCCTTACTGGCAAAAATCCTGAATGACGATCATTTACGGTTCTCCCCGGTTTTTGCCGTGCGGGGATACGGGTCTCAGCGTTGAATTGGCGGATGGAATCGACCGGCAGGCGAATGACAGGGTTCAGCACCTGTTCCGGTATTTCAGAGCAAAACGGTTTGCGGGAATCCTGGATTTGAACCCGACCTATCGATCTCTGTTTATTCAGTATCAGCCCTGGAAGTGTTCGTTTGAAAACCTGGTGATGCTTGTCGAAGATGGTCTGATGGCGCCCGATTCAGGCCAAGTGCAGCAGGCGGCTCCGGTACGGATTCCGGTCTGCTATGGCGGTGTTTACGGCCCGGATTTGGATGAGGTCGCCGCCTTTCACGGCATGACTGTCGATGAGGTCGTCAGTTTTCACTCTGCGCCGGAATACTACGTCTACATGATTGGTTTTACGCCCGGATTTCCTTATCTCGGCGGGCTTGACGAGCGGCTTTTTACCCCACGGAAAAAAGAACCCCGGAAATGGGTTTCCGCCGGAAGTGTCGGAATCGCCGATCGTCAGACCGGAATTTATTCCATCGACAGCCCTGGTGGATGGCAGTTGATCGGAAAAACCCCATTGCGATTGTTTGATCTCAACCAATTGGAACCGTTTCTGCTGAATCCGGGTGATTTTTTACAGTTTGTTCCCATCACGCAAAATGAATTTAAATGCTATTTGCGTCATTACGAGCTGTGCAGCCGGTATCTCTCCCGGTGATTTACCTGGAATGTGGAACGATCCTATCCCAAAGGCCGCACTGACCTGGAAAGTGAAACAACCGCATGACTCAACTTACTTCAAGTTTCCAGTCCGACACCCTTCGCTGACTGGAGTCGAACGATATCCCCAGCAGCAGAAGCTTGCAATTCAGTTCTCTGAAACGGTCCGCATAGCCTCTTTCATGTATTTGCCGCAGTCCGGCTTCAGCCGATTGGTTGCACTTGAATTCCATGATCCACACCTTGTCCGGAAACTGCACCACCAGATCGATACGGCCCTGGCTGGTCAGCACTTCGCTTTGTGCATGGGCACCCGACGCGGACACCATCAGGTAAAACAGCGTGTGAAACCAGGCTTCGTTGGGCTCTCCTTTCAGGGTGTAAGGAATGGAGGCGAATATGGCGTTGACGGTTTCAAAGAAAGCATCCAGGTCTTCGGATTTCAAATACCCCCACAGGCGCACGAAACGGGATTGCTCCGATCCCGGCCGGCCTTCTGTGAACGAATGCAGCAGGTGTTTTAAAAAGGCGCATTTGACTTCGAGATTCGGATATCCCAGCCACCAGATATCGCCGTCTTCGGTAACATCCTTGATGGTGAGATACCCGGTCTGGAACAGCAGGGCTTCCACGCTGAGATGCTCCAGGTCATATACGCTGAAAATGGATTTGACCACCTCCATGTTCTCCATTTCCGGCAGCGGATAATCACGCTCTCGCAGCAGATTGACCAGAAATGTCGGGGTGCCGGTTTCAAACCAGAAGTTTTCGATCTTGCAGATATCCAACGCCCGCAATATCGAAAAAGGGTTGTAAACGTCAATCGCGGCTTCCGAAAAGCGATAGCCGTCGTAATGAGCGCACAACCGGTTGGATAATTGAGACAGCGACAAATTCAACCGTTCATGCATCCTTTCCAGATACCAGCCGAAATTCCTGTTCAGTTCCTCTTCCGTATAGCCCAGCATGGCCGCATAGCGTTCGTCCAGTGTGATATCGATCAGATTGTTCAGATCGGAGAAAATGGAAACCCGGCTGAATTTCGACACCCCGGTGATAAACACGAACCGGGTGTGGCTGGCCACATCCGCACCCTTGAGGGTTCCGAAAAAAGTCTTGAGAATATCCCGGTTGGCCCTGGCGGTTTTCATGGCCGCCGCCCCCCTGCCCAGATGATCGATGATGGGTTTGTCGTATTCGTCGATCAGGATGACCACGGGCCGGCCGGTTTTCTTTTGGAGCGACAGGATCAACTCCTGAAATTTGCCTTTCAACAAAGGATGGCGGAGATCGATATCGGCGGAGTGAGCGGACTGTACAAGAGACATTTCCAGGTCGAGCCTGAAGTTTTCCGGCGTGTCGTGACTGATGGCATTGAAATCCAGCAAAACCACCGGAAAGGCATCCCATGACCAGTTGCCGTGCTGATCGATCCACAAGTCTTTGAACAATTCCCGATTTCCGGCGAACAGATTGCGGAGGGTCGATACCATCAATGTTTTGCCGAACCGGCGGGGCCGGGCCATGAAATAGTATCGGCCTTCTTCGAGCATCCGGTGGATGTATGGGGTTTTGTCCACATACAAAAACCCTTCCCGGCGGATGATTTCAAACGATTGCAGGTCGATCGGCAGTTTGAGCGAGGTCATGGCAGGCCTTTCATATCGATTGTGATTGTTGACAGGTAACCGTTCACTCCTCCTCCCAACGGGAGGGGGCCGGGGGGAGGGCAACTGGTTGGCATGACAGCATTTTCCCCCCTCCCGACCTCCCCCCGCTGGGGGGAGGGGTCTGAACGATTACGTTGACAGCCATTTGGATCCGATGGTTTTCATTCTTGTTATTGGGCCTGATCCAGAATTTTGAGATAATTTCTAAGTTTCCACCGCATTGACTTGCAAGCAGCATGTCCGCTCGAATCCCAGCGCCACAACCACAAACCGCTTCAGTCGCAAGGTTCGGCATTTGGCGATGAGGCGGTTTCCATAGTCCATCACCTGATTTCGGCCTTCGGAGATGGCTTTTTAGCACCGCCGGCAGCGCATGCATCTGCTCCGGTGTCAGGGGGCGAAGTGATTCTCCACGCTGATTCAGCTCCTTCAGTCTCAGAAATTTGAACTCGATCAACACATCGAATATGTTCAAATGCCGCTTATCCGGACGAAGGATCATGGTCAAATCCGCATAGCGACGCTCCAACTCCGCTTGGCCGCATCCACCCCCTCGATCCCGGATGACGGGATCGGGCAGCATCATCTGCAGCACCCGATCCACATACATCCCCTGCATGACCAAATTGGGAACCTTCAGGCACAATTCCCCCAGTGCCGTCTCTCCGACCAATGACAGAATTCCGAAATAATACAGAAAAGAGGCGATGAATTTTTTATCCTTGGAATGATCCGAAAGCATGTTCCGCAAACCGAAACGTTTCTGCATCCGGGGAATATGAATCTGGGCCCCTTTTTCGGCCAGGCGAAAAATGATTTCCTCCCCGCCGGACAATCCGGTGATATACTCCAGTTTGCTGTCGTCCGAAGCCAGATTCGCATCGAGCATCTCTTCCGGATACCTGCACCGCTTTTGAAACTGCTTGAAAAAATACAGGCACAGGGTCGGGTTATAGATGAAACCGGTGCTGCGGGGAATGAAATTGTAGCCGTTATAGTAAATGCACATCATCTCGAGGGCATCTTCGGCCCTGGATGCGTCCAATTGCGCACACATCCGTGATGTTTCGCAGGGTGGCCGGCACCTCCGCTTCCTGGAACCCGCACAAATCGGCGAATTCCGGCTTGAAAAACATGTCTTCGGCAATGTCGTAGCCGCTCGTGATGTCACTCATGACCACCGGCGACACCCCCGTGATGAAAACCCGATTGAAACCGGTTCCGGAAGAGGACGCCTTGACCACCTTGAACAGGGTGCGCAGCAGACCTTCATCGCGAACCAGGGCGTCGTAGCGCTCTTTGGCATTCTGGATCGGCAGCATCATGACCGTGTTGGCAAAATTGTCGTATTCGTCGATCAGCAGAAAAATAGGATGCCCAAGCACCTTGACCGATGAAACGATGGACTGGATGGAATACAAGGCATTGGTCCCGTCCAATACGGCATCCGACAAATCGAATCCGGCTGAGCGGTATGTCCGGATAAAATCTGCGATACAGGCGTTGATATGATCGTACAAAGAGCGCCTGATTTGATCGGTCGTTCCGGTCGGATCGACACATGAGAAATCCCACCGCAAAATGAAATGGGAATTGCGTAACGGGGTGGGCCGATGCAGAATCGGGAATTTCCTTTCCGGAAACATCCCATACCTTGATTACACTGCACACTGTATCTTTTCTAATTGCTTTCTTAGCGGATCGACCATCTTTTCAAATTGTTCCTTACTCAAAACGGCGGATAGATAGAGGGATTCAAGTATTTTAATTTGACCTTCAATTACACCTTCCATTTTACCTTCCATTTTACCTTCATTCCAGATATGCTCGGAGATGGTAGTGGCTGTATAACTCATGTTTACCCCCTTTTTTATTTTCTCAACAGATGTGTGCGGTATGTTGCTATAGGCATTTACCCATTGTTCAATGAGCAGTTTTTTATCATTGTTGATAAGATTGGCCATACTCTCAGCGGCACTGTAAATCTCGTAAACAAGGGTTTCATGATCCGTATTCCTGTCATCCGCCTTCAACGCCAGAAGCTTGCACATCAGCGAATGTTTGTTGATCAGATCAGCGCTTCTTTCAGATTTGATCTTGATGACATCGAAATGACAGAACTGTTGTTTCATCTCACTGCTGAATCCATACCAGAACGTATCAGAAACAGGCTTCCTCCAGATGGCGTCATCAGTATAAATGACAATGCTCCAGACAGGCCTTTTTTTTAGTAGCCAGGCATAGCAGAGGTATTCATATATTCGCATGGAAACATCTTCCCGTTCGCTCTTATGCTCAATCTGGATCACAACTTCATGGAAGGTCTCCTCTATTTCAACTTCCATGACCAGAAACAGGTCATCTTTCAGACTCTCCTTGAGTGCTTCATATTTACTTATGAACTCCTTGTCGCAGAATTTATGTCTTTTAACATTGATATCCGGAAAATAATGTTCAAAAAAATCTTCTGTAAACGAGGCGATAAGCCATTTAAACAGGGAATCGTGTGTTTTGGGATTGTGCATGATCTTCCTTGATTCCTTTTGATTTGATCAATCAGCAAGTCGGGATGAAGCCACGAGTGGCTCATCCTATCACCAAATAATCCACTCTGCAAGGTCGGGTTTGCCAGAACCAGGTGTTTAACGCTGCCTGATGCAGATAATAAAAAAGGGCGGACCTTGGTCCACCCTTTTTAAGAGCTTCCATCTATATTTCAGAATTTCAGATCGTTTGCTCAGATATACTGCGAATGGGTTTTACATCGCTACGCTATTGTGGGCTCCCAGTTTATTAGAGTAAGGAACAGCAGAAAATTTCCAAAATAGGTTGACAAGCGGGAATGAATTATCGGATTAAATGGGCCTCTGTTTGAGGCCCATTTAATTTTACATGAGGGAAAAACAG
>CAJBLH010000117.1 GCA_903953895.1 uncultured Desulfobacteraceae bacterium
CAAAAAATGCACTACTTCGGTTCAATTAAAATGAAAATAGCACCGATTGTTCAAGATAATCAGAAATTGGAAGTCAGATTAATCTGAGATTCAACATATGCCATGCGGCAATTCCTCGGGAGGTATTTTAAATGAACCTTGTAAGGCCGGCCCACACCGCAAGAAACCCGAAGACTGGCGAACCCGTGCAGGTACGGAGAAAATCGTCTTAAAGTTTAAGGCGGCCAGATAAGACGTAGGTTTTATAAAACTGGAAATACACAAGGAGAAGGAAAACATGAATATGGCCGAGATTGAAGACAGGCTTAAAACTATCATTGTTGAAAAACTCGACGTTTCGGTTGAAAGAATTTTCCCCATGGCGTCTTTTACCGGCGATCTTGGGGCAGACTCATTGGATATGGTGGAACTTGTAATGACTCTTGAGGAAGAATTCGGGCTCGATATATCTGACGAGACTGCGGAAAAACTGACTCGGTACAAGGATGTAATCGATTTTATCGAAATGTATTTGCAGCCCAAGTGAAGATAACGGAGGCCCATCAGTGAATTTGCAAATCAAGGCCATTGATAATGTTCTGGTGGTTTCAACGCTGGATATGTACGAAGGGTTAAAAGTCGAACACAAGGCGATTACAGACTTAATAAAAAAATATGAAACCCATTTTCAAGAGATCAGGACTTTCTCCTTTTTAAAAGTGAAAAGTACCGGCGGCAGGCCAGCAGAGTTTTGCTATCTGGACGAAGAACAGGCGACATTCCTTATCACCCTCATGAAAAATTCTCCGGTGGTAGTGCCATTTAAAAAAAGAATGACCCGTGAATTCTTTCGCATGAGAAAGTTCATTGCCCAGCAGATGAATCAAAAAGCCAACGCGGAATGGTTGGAACAGCGTGCCGCAGGAAAACTTATCCGCCGCACTGAAACTGACACCGTCAAGGAATTTGTTGAATATGCCGTTGCCCAGGGCAGCCAGAATGCACACCGCTACTATTCCAACATTTCCATGATGGAAAATAAGGCGCTTTTCTTGATCGACCAGAAATATAAAAACGTCCGTGACCTTCTCGACATTCATCAACTGTCCACAATCCAGATCGCCGATAGAATCGTTTCCAAAGCGATTAAAGAAGGCATGGAACAAAAACTACACTACAAAGAAATCTATCAGATGGCAAAGTCCAGAATTGAAATATTTTCAGTTATTCACGGAAAATCTACAATACCGAATCAGTTAAAGCAAATTTTCGTGTAGTTTATGCCAGCCTGGTAATCAACCGCTGCCCGGCCCATCGGAGTAAACAAAGTCTGATCATAATCCAGGCGATCGCCGTAACGGGGTTATCCAAGCAATCAGATAAGGCCGGTTTTTATTTACGTTCTGTACCGGGATATTGCCTGTTCGAGTCAAGCAAACGGAGGCAGATTATGAGAGCGAATCAATCTATGGTTATAAATGACATGCTCCGGTCTGGATGGCAACGTGGCTACGAAAGGAATGGATTTGTGCATCTTTTCAGGCGCGACAGACACACGGGCTATTACCCGGAGGATGA
>CAJBLH010000118.1 GCA_903953895.1 uncultured Desulfobacteraceae bacterium
GACAATCCTGCTTGTCTCTGGCCACCACCAGGCCACGGGTCTATTTTATGGGGGCCAGGATAGGGCCGGAACCGGGTTGACCAGGTTACTATCCGGGCAGATGATCATTAGCCAGGGCAGAAACATCGTGAATATTTTATTTTGTCTTGCATTTTAAGCACCCTACAGCCGAGACCGCTGGATAGGTGCTGGATAAATTCATGAAAGACCAAAAAGTATAATAAAAATGTGAACGTTTGTTCGGTGATAATTGCTTGTTTTTATTGGTGCCTGGGACGAGAATCGAACTCGTACAGAGCTAAGCTCCGAGGGATTTTAAGTCCCTTGCGTCTACCTGTTCCGCCACCCAGGCTGTTGGGAATCAAAATGAAGGGTTGTTAATCTTTTTTGAGGTTTTATACATGATGAATTCTGTAAATGCAAGAATCAAAATCATTCTGGTTAAAGGCTGGCAGCACTTCATTGACGCCTCGGTTAAAGGATCTGCCAGATAAAAGCTTGTAGTTTTTCAGCCAGACTGATATCAATTCAAATGTGCTGTTCTTCATAGAAAATAGCTGATAAAAATTTCAGCCACGATTACCATGTTCAACTGTTACTGCAATCATTTGATCCATTTATTTCTTCAACAGGATGTCATCATGAAAGGTTATATTCAGGTTTATACAGGAGACGGAAAAGGAAAGACAACAGCCGCCTTGGGCCTTTCTCTTCGGGCTGCAGGCGCCGGCCTGAAGGTGTTCATCGCTCAGTTTATTAAAATGGGCGACTACAGCGAATTGAAAGCGCTGAACCGATTTTCGGATTTGATTACCGTTGAGCAGTACGGCCTAGGCCAGTTCATCAAAGGAAAACCATCTATAGAAGACATCGATGCAGCTATAAAAGGTCTCAAAGAAATACAGGCAGTTCTGATGGAGGCTCGGCATGACGTGGTGATTTTGGAAGAAGCCAATGTCGCTGTAACGTGCGGGCTTTTTTCAGCCGATGATATCCTCCGGCTGATTGCCATCAAACCGGAGACTGTGGAACTTATCATTACCGGCCGGGGGGCTGATCCCCGAATTATCGAAAAGGCGGATCTGGTTACAGAGATGATGTGCATCAAGCACTACAATGATACTGGCGTCCAAGCCAGAATCGGCATTGAGAAGTAAATTGTAACCATGCGAATAATTGCAGACAATCTAAGAATAACCCAAAAAGCTCTTGAAATTGCGGTAGCAAAAGAAGATGCCGCTCCGCTGCAGACAATGGCAAAACAGTGTGAAATGGCCGGTGCCGAGGGTATCGATATTAACTCCGGCCCGCTGTACCATCATCCGGAATCCCGGATGACTTTCATGGTAGAGGCGGTTCAGGATGCAACCCACCTTCCCCTGATCCTCGATACATCAAATCCGAAAGCCTTAAAAGCCGGGCTTATCGCCTGCAAAATCCCATCAACCCTTAACGGACTCTCTTTAGAGCCTGCCAAACTTGCACATATTCTGCCGCTTGCGGCAGAATACCGGACCGATCTTGTCTGTTATCTGCTTTATCCGAATGGCCATATTCCGCCGGACAGCATGGAACGCCTGAACGTGGCGCTCTTGATTTACCAGAAATGCTTGGCAGCCGGAATTGAACCGGATCGCATAATCATCGATCCGGTTTTGGTTCCACTTTCCTGGCAGGATGGACTGTTCCAGGCCAGAGAAGTGCTGAACGTCATCAAAATCCTTCCGGAACTTCTGGGCTTTCCCGTGCGGACCATCGCCGGTCTGTCGAATCTTACGGCCGGTGCAAAAGATCCCGCCAAGAAACAACTTGCCGAGAAAGCCTATCTGCCTATGCTGGCGGCAGCCGGACTGAGCATGATTCTGATGAATGTGCTTAACGCTGAAACAATTCGTGTAGCCCGCACTTGCCGCCTGTTTTCCCGTGAATCGATATTCACCTGGGAGATGGTTGGCTGATAAGTCATGATGGCTTGGGAGGGGTCAATGCCGCCAAGGCGGCTTCAAACCGGGAATTGATGGCGATCGTCATTTGGGCCGCCTCGTTCAGCAAGTCTGCAGTGGCATCCAGGTGGTTGTCTCTGGCTTTCTCCGCCCAACCCCGATATGTTCCGGAATGATCATCATTGTGTCGGATCCAGTGATCCAGGAGCTTGACCATCTTTTCTTCGAAAGTCATCTCTGTTTGAATATCGTGATGGTGGTGATGATGATGGCTAACGTGTTCATGGTCGTGACAATGCTCGTGGTCATGATCGTGATGATGGGACATAACGCCTCCTTCTTCATTGTTGAAAAACGCCCGGCATGTTAACCTTTACTCCCTCCCACAGCAGGGGAGGGGTTAGCGATATGGCCGAAACGGCGATCAAAGTCTAAAAAGTCGAAATGTGGACGGCTTCATAAAAAAGTTCGCAGGCAAAGCGCGAAAATCCTGAGGAAAGATGCATCACAACGCTGTATCCGAATTTTTTACAAAGCTGTAAGCCTTTATAACTCAGCTCTTGGCTGCATACAAGCAGGAATATTTTCGTAACGCATACCGCGCCTTCCATTCGGTGTTTTTTTTGAAAGCATAATTTGACTTTTAATCGCGCAATCAGTATTGATAAGCCTCCTATGAAAACCGTGTTTTGCTCCCTAACCCGCCCCCGCTGGGGAGCAAACGGAAAGCAGTAAGCAAAATACGCCGGTGATCATTCAACAATGAGGGAGAGGATATCATGAGAAAATGGAAATGTTCGGTTTGTGGTTATGTACACACAGGAGAGGAGCCGCCTGAGAAATGTCCGGTTTGCGGAGCGGATTGCAGTAAATTTACTGAAATTGTTGAAGAAATTCCTCAACAGAATGAATCTGTCGAAGAAAAGTCCGCCGAGGCCACAGTGAAACAAGGTGTGCCGATTTACGATGCAGGTGACGATCATCCAGAAAATAGTGCCGCTAAGGCAGTACAGTCCGTTTTCCAGAAATTTTACACGGCTGTTACCGGATTGATGGTCAAATACCACGCCCATCCCATATCCGTTCATATTCCCAACGGCGTTCTGCCGGTGGCTGTACTCTTTCTGGTACTTTCCATGTTGTTTCAGACAGCCGGACTTGAAACCGCTTCATTTTACAATATGATCTTCGTAGTTCTTGTTATGCCCAAAGTCCTGTTTACCGGATACAATGACTGGAAACACCGGCTTGGCGGTAACTTAACCAATGTGATCCTGACCAAGATGATCTGCGGCGCTATCGTTTTTTTGATAGGGCTTTTTCTGGTTGTCTGGCGATGGACGGATCCGAATGTCTCCCTGGCCTATTCGCCATCCCGAATGATATATCTGATACTGCACCTGGTCATGCTGGGTGCTGCAATCGTTGCCGGGTATCTTGGTGGCAAGCTCATCCGGTTTCCGGGAGACTAGACTGGCAAATGAAATATATCGAACTGGATGACCCGCGATCCCTGCCCGATGGCGCCATCGCCGATGATGCGCTGTTTTCTTTCGACTGCAATCCGGGGGTTTCCTGCTTTAACCGTTGCTGTCACAACCTGAATCTGTTTCTGTATCCATATGATGTTATCCGGTTGAAGCAGCACCTGGGATTGTCTTCCGATCAGTTTCTGGAAAGGCATGTGGATGTGGTGCTGCGGGACGGCTGCTTTTTCCCGGAAGTACTGCTGTCCATGTCGGAAACATCGGAAAAACCCTGCCCGTTTCTATCACCTTCGGGCTGTTCCGTATATCCGCATCGACCGGAAGCCTGCCGCATGTTTCCAGTCGAGCAAGGGCTTGTTTATGACGCCAAAACACGTCAAAACCGAAAAATTCATTTCTTCAAACCACCTGAATTCTGCCAGGGAACAACCGACGGGAAGCAATGGACGCCATCTGCATGGATCAAGGATCAGGGCGCTGAAGACTATAATCGTATGACGCAGCGGTGGTCGGAACTGATACGGCTTTTCCGCAGCGACCCCTGGGCCGGTGAGGGGCCAGGCGGAAAGCGGGGAAAAATGGCTTTTATGGCAGCATACAACATGGATGCATTTCGGGAGTTTGTATTCAAGAGCAGTTTTTTGAAACGCTATCGGATTGCATCCGCACACCTCGATAAAGTTAGGGGCGATGATGTCGAGCTTCTTAAATTCGGACTGGCCTGGATCGCGCTGTTTATCTGGGGAAAGCCATCCCCCTTGCTGAAACCCAGATAAAGCTGATTACAGCACCCCTTCGGGCATGGGCGCCACGGGCTCTCCGCCTAGAACATATCCGCCGTCCAGCCGAAGCACGCTTCCTGTCATAAACGGCGCATCCCGAATCACAAAAAGCACCGCCCGGACGACATCTTCGGTCCTGCCCAAACGTCCGACCAGGGTATGATCCAAAATCGCCTGTTTCTGGGGGGCTGTCAGCAGAGTCCACCCCCGGGTTTGACTGCCGTGCCGGGTTTCAACCATTCCCAGCATAATTTCGTTTACCCGTATCCGGGGTGCTCCAATCCGTGCCCAGGTTTCCGTCAGAAGCGATACGCCTCGGTTGGCGGCCGCATATCCTTCGTTGAACACATAAGCGGCCGGACCGGATCTGCCCACCATTCCGGCAATCGATGACAGATTGATCACCACCCCGTCTTCGCCGGATTTCAAATACGGCAGGGCCGCGTTGAACACCCACATTTTGGCGCGAAGGGTGGTGGCCATTTCCATATCCCACTGCTCTCGGGTATATGGGCCATGTACCACCGGCCAGCCGCCTCGTTCAATATTGTTGATCAGGATATCCAGTCGTCCGAATCGGTGGATGATCTGCCCGATCAGCCCATCGATCTGCTCGGTATTCAGCATGTCGGTACGTGTGATCAGGACATCCGAACCAAAGGAGGATAGATCGGTTTTCAGCTCATCCAGACTTTCTTCCCAGTCAAAATAATTGAAGACAACCTTTGCACCCATACGGGCCAGCTCCAGGCCGATCCCCTTTCCAATACCTTTGATGGCGCCTAGCACCAACGCAACCCGACCTTCAATTTCCATTCAGCGCCTCCAGCTCCTCCCACCGCAGACAGGCAGCCTCGATCTCACGATCAATTCCCTCCAGCCGGGCCTGGGTTCTGGCGATTTCATCACCGGCCTGCTGCTGGTAAAACAACGGATCGGACATCACCTGATACAGGCGCTTCTGCTCGGACTCAAGCGCATCGATTTGCTGCGGCAGGGTTTCCAGTTCTCGTTGTTGCTTGAAGCTTAACCCCTGGCGGGGCTCATGTGCGGGCTTTGGTTTTCCGGCGCTGGTTTTTTCTTTTTTGGCCGGTGGCTCCGGAAGCTTTCGCTGACGTAGCCAGTCGTCATATCCGCCCACATACTCACCAACGCAGCCCCCGCCTTCCAGAACGAGTGTACTGGTCACGACATTGTTCAGAAAAGCCCGGTCATGACTGACCAGCAGCAGGGTTCCCGGATAGTCGAAGAGAAGCTCCTCCAGAAGCTCCAGTGTATCGGTATCCAGATCGTTGGTCGGTTCATCCATGACCAGCACATTGGACGGGCTGGTGAAGAGTTTTGCCAGCAGCAGACGATTGCGTTCTCCACCGGAAAGAATGCGAACCGGAGATCGGCTGCGTTCCGGAGAAAAAAGAAAATCCTGCAGATATCCGATGATGTGCCGGGATCTGCCGTTGAATTGGATCGTGTCGTTTCCTTCGCCGACATTTTCGGCAACGGTTTTATTTTCATCAAGTTGAGCCCGAAGCTGATCGAAATAAGCTGTTTCAATCCGGACACCCTGCCGCACCACACCTTTCTGCGGCGGAAGCTGCCCCAAGAGCAGGCGAAGCAGCGTGGTTTTTCCAGCCCCGTTCGGGCCGATAATCCCCACTTTGTCCCCACGCTGAATAACCGTCGAAAAATCCAGAATCACCGGCGCATCCGACTTGTAACCGCAACTGACATCGTCAACCTCCACCACGAGTTTTCCAGAACGCCCAGCCTCCTGGGCGCGAAGCCGAACCGAACCGATACGCTCACGCCGGTCGCGCCTTTCCTCCCGCATCTTTTCGAGAAGGCGCACGCGACCCTCATTACGGGTACGTCTGGCCTTGACGCCCTGACGAATCCAGGCCTCTTCCCGGCCCAGCTTTTTGTCGAACTCGGCCCAGTGCCCGGATTCCGCCGCAAGCGCCGCCTGCTTTCGTTCCAAAAACAGGTGATAACCGCAGGACCAGTTTGTAAGACTGCCCCGGTCCATCTCGAGGATGCGGGTGGCCAATTTTTGCAGAAACATTCGATCATGGGTGACAAACAACAGAGTCCCCCCATAGCGCAGCAGAAATTCCTCGATCCAGCCGATGGCGTCGATATCCAGGTGATTGGTGGGTTCATCCAGGAGCAGAATATCCGGATCGCATGCCAGGGCTCTGGCAAGCATCACTCGGCGTTTGAGTCCGGCTGAAAGCGTTTCAAACAGGATTTGAGGTGATAGACTCATGCGGGAAAGAGTTTTTTCCACCTGATGATGCAAGCCGGCTTCTTCAGAAACAGGAAAGGATGGATCAGCGCCCATTCCCCCGGCGACAACATCCACGATTGGGCCGGTCAGATCCTGCGGCACATCCTGGGAGAGCATGGCAATCCGCACCCCCTGCTGCCGGACAATCTCGCCGGCATCCGGGAAAATGTCTCCCTGAATCAGACGCAGCAGGGTGGATTTGCCGGTTCCGTTTCTGCCCAGCAAACAAACGCGTTCTCCACGCTCGATCTGAAAGCTGACGTGATCCAGCAAGGGATGTCCGCCGAACCCCATACTTATATCCTTCAAGCCGATCAGCGCCATCCGTGGAACTCTTCACATCGTAATTGCATCATTTGCGGTGCGTCCACTTTCATCGTTACGGGTTGTCTCACTGCATGTTTCAATGGAATAACATTGAATTGAGCATGGTTTTCACCGGCTCCTCCCTGTGCCCGAACGGCATCGATCTTGATCTCAGGAAGGGCTATGGTATCAGAGAGTTGAAGCATCGGAAGAAGAAAGCAGGAAAATTAACTGACGAATGTTCTCTCGAAGAGATCCCGAATGGCTTTTTTGCCGTTTGCTTCCAGAAAGCGCGTTCCCGTACCGGCAAAATGGACGTGGCTGATGACCGGCTCATCCCCTTTTTTGCGCTCTACCCATTCGGTATGGTGCCAGTTGAACCAGGCATTGCGTTTCTGATCGAAAACATGCAGGGGCTTGTTACAAAGTTTACTGAACTCGGCCCCCCATCCGGTACCGCCCTTGACGGTTTTGTCATCGAGTATCTCACCGATCACATAAACTTCCTGCCCGCTGTTGATCTGATACCAGATACTCTGTAGGATTTTACGAAACGTGGGATTGTCGGTGTAGCGGCGATTCATGAGCCGCGACACATATTCCAGACTCACATCTCCATTTTTCAATTCCTCGCGATTCAGAACACGCAAGCCGCGCTGCCGGATCCGATTATGCCCCTCAAACGTGAAATTCACTTCTTCAATACCCAAACGCTCGGCATTGAGACCAAATTCCGATTCAGCCCCGTTTGCACCGCCGCTGAAAAGAATTACATCTTCGGTCTTCATCTTTGTTCCTTTCTAAATCTCTTTTTTTTCTTCGGTGAATAAAATATCAATTTCGGTCATCGTTTTGACAACGCTGTGCGCAAAACGACGATCAAGAGTGTACATGACAACGTCACCGTTGACAAGGGGAACAGCTTCTTGAACGATGAAATCATCGCGCAGTCTGACGGGCACACCGACAGCGTTCAACGGATGCTCGTTGCAAAATGTTTTTAAAGCAAACTGGAATTAACGCATAGATCAGCAAGGCGTCTTCGCGGCGAACAATGCCTGTTGCAGCCAGGTCAGACCGAATTTCAACAGCGCTTCGTCGTCTTCCTGAAGCAGTCGCCAGGATTCGTCATTCATATTGAGGCGTTGTTGCGAAAAATTCTCTGCCAGATATGTTCGAAATGCATCCAGGTCGTAACAGACCATTGAAAACAACTGCCGGGATTTGGTATCCAGCGGGCCCGGAAGCAACCGGTTTTTCATGCTGATGATATCCATCATCCTGTCGTTCATGGCGTCATAGGGTTCAATGCCCTGAGATGCAACCCATTCCCGGACAGTCTGCATGCCGTTCTGACGGTGCCCTTGACAATGCGGCTCTGCCAGTAAAGCATAGTGAATCGTAACCTGGCCGGTTTCTCGGGATCTGGAAAGCATTCGGGCCAGCGGGTAGGTCCGGCAGGAAGACGGCCGGCTGATATACACCCGGCACCCTTCCGGAGATACGAACGGACAGGTAAATCCGTCTGCCGGGTCGGTTTTCAGACATACCACCGGCAGTCCGGTTTCAGGGCCTATATGCTGAGCCGTAAACTTTTCCAGAAATTCCCCGGAAGAAATACCCAAATGGCGTTTCAACCGCAATACGTCATATGGGGTTAAGAATTGATTTACATCCTTGCAGCATTCATTGAAGCACGAAACGCCGGGATTGCAGGAAAATTTAAATGGTTCGTCCAACGATAGGGGGATTAGGTTAGGTTCCATAAGGCATTTTAATTTAAATGGTTAAGGGTTAAGTAAAGAGAAAAGGGTTTGCAGTAGCAGGCAAATCAGTTTTTCCTGAATGCTGGATTAGAATTCAGGGCAGATATCAGGCGGCTTTCCGGATTAAATCATGGACAGCGTACCGGCCGGTCAGCAATATACGAACATGCGTTCCGGTTTGGGTAAAATCGAGGCAGACGCCGTTCATGTCGAAAAGTTCATGGACGGTATCGGCACGCGCTGGTCCTGAACGGGTCAGAATTTCTACGGCATCTCCTTTTTGGATCTTGTTCCGGATATGACAGACAGCGCTTCCGTCTTCCGATATCTCGATGATTTCCGCCAGAAAAACGTGTTCATAGAATGACTTGTAATTATCAAGATTGAGAGAAGTCTGGTCCGGGTCTCCGAAATAAAAACCCGTGCAATATCCCCTGTGGCTGATGCGCAGCAGCTCTTTCATCCATGTGGCATCGACTTTGAAATCTTCCGGATTCGCATACCAGGCATCGATGGCTTCCCGATAACCCTTGACAACGGTTGCCAGGTAATTGACACCCTTCATCCGACCTTCGATTTTCAGTGAATGTATGCCTGCACGGATCAGTTCCGGAAGATGTGCGATCATGCAAAGATCCCGGGAATTGAATATGTAAGTTCCCCGATCGTCTTCGAGAACCGGCATGAACAGGCCGGGCCGCTTTTCTTCGACAACCGCGTACTGCCACCGGCACGGATGGCTGCACATCCCCCGATTGCTGTCCCGCTGGGCCATGAAACTACTCAACAAACACCGCCCGGAATAGGAAATGCACATCGCCCCGTGAACAAAGCACTCCACTTCAACTCCGGTTTTTTGAACGATTTCGGAAATCTCGGTAAGGGTGATTTCTCTGGCTGTATTGATCCTGGCAGCTCCGATATCTTTCCAGAATTCAGCGCCAGCAACATGGGTGACATTGGCCTGGGTGCTGATATGAATTGGAATTTCAGGAACAATGCGACGCACCATCTTGAATATCCCAGGGTCTGCCACGATGACAGCATCCGGCCCCATCCGCCCCATGTCGTTCAGATAGCCGGAAATGGCCTCCAGTTCATGATTTCTCGGGTAGATGTTGCAGGCAACATACGCTTTTTTACCACAATCATGGGTAAACCGAATCGCCGCATCCATCTCAGCAAGGGTGAAGTTGCCGGAAAAATTCCGCAAGCTGAAATCCTTTCCGGCCAGATATACGGCATCGGCCCCGTAATGAAGGGCGATTTTCAGCTTTTCAAAATTTCCTGCCGGAGCCAGCAGCTCAATTTTATTGGGTTTAACGGCTTTCATTATTCGGTTTCAGCATCTGCAACAGTGTTTTTTCAAGGCTTTCCTGCCAGGGTTTGGGGTGAATTCCGAACGCTTTTTCGATCTTATCGCAGTTCAGGGCGGAATACGCAGGCCGTTTGGCCGGAGTCGGATATTGATCGGTCGTGATGGGAGTTACCTGGCTGGTTTTCAAGGGAACGTAGGATTTGGCGATATCCAGAATCGTCTGAGCGAATTCATGCCAGGATGTCACCCCTTTTCCGCAATAGTGATAAGTTCCCCAAGCGATCTCGCCTTTTGTCCGGATAGCTTCCACCATCATCAATATGGCTTCCGCCAAATCCGCCGCACAAGTCGGACATCCCATCTGGTCTGAAACCACCCGGACGGTGTCTCTTTCGGCTCCCAGTCGGAGGATGGTTCGGACAAAATTCTGACCCTGAAGGGCGTACAGCCAGGCAGTTCTTATTATGATATGGCGGTTTTGAATTTTTTCCACCACAGCATCTCCGACAGCCTTGCTTTTGCCGTAAACGCTTATCGGCGAAATCGGGTCGGTCTCCAGATAGGGCGATTGTTTGGCGCCGTTGAATACAAAGTCGGTTGAAATATGAATCAATGGAATCCCGGCTTCAGCGCAGATATGCGCCAGAACCGCCGGCCCTACACAATTGACATGATACGCCGGCATGTCCTGCGACTCGGCCTTATCCACCTGGGTATAGGCCGCACAATTGATGACCAGAGAAATTGCCCCATCCCGGATGGAATCGCGAACCTGATCGGGTCGGGTAATATCAAGTTCCGGCAGATCCACGGGAATGGGTGAAAATCCTCTGTCCGGGCTCTGACGCATCAATTCCGTACCGAGTTGACCGTTGGCACCTGTGATTAAAATATTCATGGGCAGACCTCCAGGCATGGCAACTGATGCGGTTGAAGAGCCGAAAGGCAGGAAAGCCGGCTGTCCTTATCGGAAACGATGGGTTCCGTTAGTGGCCATTCAATGCCGATGGCCGGATCGGACCATAATATGCCACCTTCATCTCCAGGTGCATATAAGTCGGAACATTTATACAGGAACAAGGCGGTTTCACTGAGTACGCAGAAACCGTGGGCAAAACCTTCGGGAATAAAGAGCTGTCGTTTGGTTTCACTGGAAAGATGGACGCCTGCCCATTTTCCAAATGTGGGGGAGTTTTTTCGGATATCCACGGCTACATCAAAAATCTCTCCGGATACAACCTGAACCAATTTGGCCTGGGGTTGGTTGATCTGGTAATGAAGCCCACGCAGGGTGCCTTTCACGGAAAAAGACAGGTTGTCCTGAACAAAGGCCTGCGAAACGCCGGCTTTCCAGTATCGCTCCTGGTGATAAGTTTCCATGAAAAAACCGCGTTTATCCGCGAACACGTCGGGTTCGATGATCAGAACTTCTTTTAAGGATGTTGGAATGACTTTCATAAACGTTCCTTCTTTGCAATGGATACATCGGACATCTTGACGTGTTATGTATCACAATCACCGGCAGGCAAACAAGATGATTTGCGGAACCGACAGAAACGGCTCTTGATAGGGCCGGATCAGCCGACTTGATGTGAATCATTTTCCGGAAAACTGAGTTCGCTGATATCTTTCATCATTTACCTCCTTTCGACAATTATGGTCGTGGCATGGCTTTTAGCGCTGTTAAGTTCATAGATGCCCACTGATTAGGAATCACTAAACAATCATATTCGATACAGTGCCAGTGGATTCTCCTGAAGCTTCAGATTGGCAGCTTTCAATTTTTCCTCGCCAGAGATGATAGCGACCCCTTTTCGAATTTGAAGGGGGTTCAGATAGTTCTGAGAAACCCGCATGACATCTTCGCGGGTCAACCCGAGAAGATCGTGTTTGAACCGGCGTCTCAATTCATCGGACAACAATACGATTTTCCGATAAAACGCCTTTTTGGCAGCCGGTCCCGGCGGGTCCGGTCTGTCGATATCCGCACAGACCTGAAGAATTCCCTCTTTGATGTCTTCCATGCTGTAATTGCCGGATGCCATAAACGCCATTGATCCGGCAAAGGCATTCAGTGTGGAAACAATGTGCGGGTCGCGGTAGGAAGCAAAACTGAACAACCCATCTTCAGGTGAATATACTGACATACCGCCGTACGCTCCGCCTTTTTCACGGATTTCACGGTGGAGATAAAGTGATCGGCTCATTTTACTGATCAGCATCAGGGCCGGCGCATCGGGATGAGACATGCGAACCGTCTCAAAAGACATCGCCACAAAAGATACGGCTGAAGACGTGGACCAGCCTTCATGGGGAAGCCCGTTTTCTTCGTCCGCCGGTGGCAGGCTGCCTGCGGCGGGTTTTCCTTCGGATAGGGATTGATAAAGTGTTTTCGGCCAGTCAGACGCATCTGAAAGGGGCTGAGTTTCACCAATCAAGGCCAGTTTCAGGTTGTTTTTGGAAAACAGCAGGCTGCCGATACCGGACAATTTCTCTCCCAGTTCTCCCAGCGCCTGATCGGAAAGGTCCTGGGTGAGGTGTTGAATGGTTTTGAGCTGGTGAATGCCGTGCCAGGCTTCGTTCAGCCTGCTGGATGGAGAAAATCGTCTGGATGAAAGCGAAATCGCCAGACGGTGGCCGTTATGAACGATCATGGACTCCATGCCTGCCTGATATTCCTGGAGCAGCGTCTTCAACCGGGCCAGGTCGGAAAACCGGTGTTGGCACAAAATTTCCTGGATGATTTCAAACAGCCGGTCCACATTTCGCACCAGACATTTGCCGTTTAACGTTACCAGGGGAAGGCTGATGCCGGCCGCACCGAATTGCGTGCGGGCATGTGTTGAAAAACCGATGCCACCGGTATAGCGATCGATCAGGCGGGTCAGTTCCGTATAATCCCGAAGCGATGTTCCGATTTTAGGCAGGGCGTAAGAAAAAAAAGGAACCAGCGGCTGAATATCCGCAGGGAGTTGGCCGGCTTGACAGGCAGCAGACACATAAACGATTCCCGATGTGGGCTGATCATAATACAGCACCGGAGAATCCTTTTGCGCAGGCAGTTCGGTAATCACCCGGATATCTCTGGGAATATCGGCAATGGCCAGTGTGGGCAGGCAGGAAACATCTTCCTGGGTTTCCTGACGAACCTGAAGGGCTTCGGCATATTGCACCAGTTTATCCAAATCCGCATCCGAAAGCTTTGCAGCAATCGATTCCAGCTCGGCGGCAACCCGCTGCTCTTCTTTTTCCGCGATCGCGGCATCGGGCTTGAGCATCAGCACAACACGGTGGGGATTGTCCAACAGATAGCTTTGAATACAATTTTCAAAAAAAGGCCCGGTGGCAACGGCGGCCTTCAGTTTGTTCATGAGGGTATCCAGTTCCAGGATTTCTTCCGGGTCGCCGCCGTGAAGCCAGGTTCCTGCAAAACCCATCAGGAGTTTCAGGCCATAGGGATACGGGGTGTTGGTCACTTCCTTGCGGTGAAATTCGATCTGGTGAATGGCGGATTCGATCAGCTCCTTATCGATGCCGTTCTTGACTACATTGGTCAGGGTGTCGAAAATCAGGGTCTGAATCTGCTCCACACGCGATTCATTGACATCTTTCAGCCCGCAGGAAAAAAATGCATCCCGGCAATCCGCATCGAATCCGGTACCATCGCTGAGCGATGACCCCAGCCCCGAATCCATCAGCGCTTTTCGCAAGGGAGATGCCGAATTTCCCAGAAGAATTTCCCCAAGCAGCGTCAATACCAGGACTTCGTAAGAATGGGTGATATCGCAGGTCAGCCAAGTCACACAGGCCTGACATTTCCGGGAAGCATCCTGAGTTTTATCGAGCGGGTAATAATAGGTGACCTCGCGGGGCTGCCGCCATCTTGGCTGTGTTGGCACATCCGTGCCGGGATCGATCCGCGTAAACCGGTTCAGGACTTTGTCCTGAATGAACTGAAGATGATCTTTGAGCGGCAGGTTGCCGTAGGTATAGAAATAGGCGTTGCTGGGATGATAATGGCGGCTGTGAAAGCGCTTGAGATCCTCCCATGTCAGGCTGGGAATGACGACCGGATCACCGCCGGAATTGAACCGGTAAGTCGTATCCGTAAAGAGCGCGTTCAGAAGAGACCTGGACATCACCTGATCCGGAGACGACATGGCCCCTTTCATTTCGTTATAGACCACGCCCTTATACACCAGCTTGAGAGGATTCCGGTCTTCGATTTCAATACGGTGGCCTTCCTGCATGAAACTGAGTTCATCCAGGTTCGGGAAAAACGCCGCATCCAGGTAGACTCCCATCAGGTTGTAAAAATCTTTCGGTGTCTGGGTGGAAAAAGGATACATGGTCCAGTCGGAGGCTGTAAAGGCATTCATGAATGTGCTGAGACTGCGTTTGAGCATGGAGAAAAACGGGTCCCGCACCGGATAATCGCCGGACCCGCAGAGCGCCGTGTGTTCCAGGATGTGGGCAACCCCTGTGGAATCCCGAGGAACGGTCTTGAAGGCCACACCGAAAGTGTTTTCCGCATCATCGTTGCGGATATGGATGTGGCGAGCGCCGGTTGCAACATGTTCAAGTTCAAAAAACATGCATCGCAATTCTTTCAGCGTCACGACGCGAAGAACATCGTATCCCAAAATCCTATCTCCGGCATGGAACACGTCTTCGACAGGGTCAGTCATACGTATCATATCTATTTCCTTTTCTATAATACCGTCAGAAAATCAGCCTCCCAGCCCGCCTCCGCTGGAGGAAAGCGTAAATGGAAAGCGCAGATTGCAGGAATTGCACATATAGTGCCCCTTTTGGACAAAGTTTTCAATTGAAATATTATACACGCTTTCACAGAATGACATTGCATGAAAACGGAATAATGCGCTATAAACAGCAAATGAATTCCGACTGTTCATCTTTTTCGAGTGTTTCGTGGTTAACTCATCATTTTAGCTATAAAATCCCAACATGCTGAAAAAACTTATCATCAACGATATGGGCCACGAAACACGGGTGGCGCTGATCGAAAACGGCACCATTGCGGAGCTGTTTATCGAAAGACAGGATCACTCAGACATTGCCGGAAATATCTATAAAGGCAGGGTTCAGCGCGTGCTTCCCGGAATGCAGGCCGCTTTCGTGGATATCGGCCTGAGTCAGGCAGCTTTTATTTATGTGGACGATGTGCTGGGATATCAGGATACCGAGATCGAGCAGATCATGATCCGCAATCAGGACGAGGAGGACCTGTCCGGTGAAATCAATGCCGCATATATCAACCAACCTGCCCCGCACAAAGACCTGCATATCGAAGATATGATCACCGAAGGTCAGGAAATCCTGGTTCATGTGGCCAAGTCTCCCATGGGCACCAAGGGAGCACGCGTGACAACATACATTTCTTTGCCGGGCCGTTTCCTGGTGATGATGCCGTATTCGAATCATATTGGCGTATCCCGAAGGATACTGGATGAGGACGAACGAACACGGCTCAAGGAAATGGTGCTGTCCCTGCGGGATGATGCCGTTGGATACATTGTCCGGACAGCCAGTGAAGGCGTTCAGCGGGAAAAGCTGGCCCCTGAGATGGTGTTCTTGAAAAATTTATGGCAGGCGGTTCTGACCAAATACAAAACCGCATCCGCCCCGTCGCTGCTGCATAAAGAACTGAATGTCAGCCTGAGGGCCGTCCGGGATCTGTTGACCCACGAGGCGGATTCTCTGATCATCGATTCCCGTCCGGTGTATGAATCGGTTCTCTCTTTTCTGAATACCTTCATGCCGAGCCTGAAAGACTCTGTTGAACTGTATGAAGGTCAGGAACCCATATTCGACGCCTACAACCTGGAAGGCGATATCTCCAGAGCCCTGAAACGCAAGGTCTGGCTGAAATCCGGCGGATACATCGTCATCGAGCAGACCGAAGCATTGGTGGCCATCGACGTCAATACCGGCAGATATGTGGGTAAACACAATCTTGAAGAGACCATCCTCAAAACCAACCTGGACGCCGTCAAGGAAATTGCCTATCAGATCCGGCTGCGAGACATCGGCGGCATTATCATCATCGATTTTATCGATATGGAGAAAAAGCCCAACCAGGAAAAAGTGTACAACGCCCTGATCGAAGCACTGAAAAACGACCGCAGCAAAACCCATGTTCTTCCCATCTCGGAAATGGGATTGATTCAAATGACCCGCAAGCGGATACGCAAGCCGTTGAACCGGCTTTTGTGCGAGCCCTGCTTTTACTGTGACGGCGAAGGGTATCTCATGTCCCGCAAGACCATCTGTCATAATATTGTCAGGGAAATCCTCAGCGAATACCGCATGCTGGACGGCATCAAGATCATGGTGCGAGTCAACCCGGAAATTGCTGAACTGCTTCACGGAGAAGAAAACAATCTGATTTTTCGTCTGGAAAAAATGACGAGCAAGCAGATCGTTGTTTACCCCAACCCGCAATTTCACCTGGAAGAATTCGACGTTCTGGCAGTTTACAAGGAATAGCGTCGATCTCCACTGTTTTAATGGTGAAAAAACGGTTTTAACCACGAAACACACGAACGACACGAAAAAGAATGGCTTTTCATATTTCGCGTGAGAAGTCGGTTTCAGTCATGGGGGCGATCGGACGGATCAGGGTTGGATCAAGTATGGTTTCATCACCGTTTCCAGATGATGCCGCCAGGCTTCCACATCCGTTTTTCCCTCTGAACCGTTCAGG
The DNA here is from genome assembly GCA_903953895.1 of uncultured Desulfobacteraceae bacterium. Lineage (GTDB taxonomy): Bacteria > Desulfobacterota > Desulfobacteria > Desulfobacterales > Desulfatirhabdiaceae > RAAP-1. Next base: position 16,617 of record CAJBLH010000118.1, read on the forward strand.
TGTATCAGCTCCCCGAAAGATATCCGGATTCTGGCAAAGGGCTTGGGCAGCATGAACCGGTCCCAACTGTTGAAAAACCAGGCCCTGTCCGCTGAAAACCCAACAGGAACGATCGCGGCGCGGGCGGCCAGCGCCAGGGAAATGGCTCCAGGTTTTATGGTGCCGGCCGGCCCCCGGGGGCCATCCACAATGTGCCCTGCAAACCGGGAGCGTCTGAACTCACGAATCATCTGCTTAAGCGCCTTCAGCCCGCCTTTTGAAGATGAGCCACGAACAGGGGTCCAGCCAATGCGCTGCACAATGCCGGCCCCGATATCGCCGTCGTTGCTCAGGCTGATCATCAGCGGCGGAGACAGTCCACGAAATTTCCGGATATACGCCAGTGTGGGGAAAACCTGCTGATGCCAGACGCAGAACAATAAGGAACCGCCTTTTTGCAGGTAATCCTGCCAAGAGTCTTCGTTTACGACGGTGACGCGAAAGGTTCGGCAATACGCCCGGATTACCCTGTAAAAAAAATTTAAAAAAACATCCGATTTAACAATTCTGCTGGTATTGATCGCCAAAGGACGCTCCTATTCAAGAAATCGACATGGATCACCGCTTCGGTCGGATCACTGCGCGGGTTCCTGGGAAAGTTTGGGTTCATTTTCAGGATTCAGGATAAGCCGATCACCCGGGCGAATCGCTTGATTCTGGCTCAGATTGTTCCAGATCATGAGGGACTGAACCGGTATCTTCAATCGCTCGGCGATTTCGGAAAGTGAGTCCCCTTTTTTCACCACATAAACAGATTCGGAACCGGCAGAGGTCAGGGACGGCGCCTGACCGGCCAGCCTTTCCTGAAAGCCTGCCGCCGCCCCGCCGGGGATGCAAATCGTCAACACTCCTTTGGGCAGATAATACCCCCTGATTTCCGGATTCAAATCCCGAATGACCTTGAAAGTGGTCCGGGCCGCCCTTGCAATCGTAAGAACCGGCGTTTTTTTCGACAACTCCAGTTGGACACGATCACACGCCACCGGCGGATACAGATCCTCGGGGGTCAGCCTGAAACCGTATTTTTCCGGATTGGACAGAATCAGTTTGGCCGCCAGAATCCGGAAGACATACCGCTGGGTTTCCTGATACAGGTACAGGTCATAAAAATTACTGGCATCTTGAAGAAACATCTCGTTTTTCAACCCGGCCTCGCCCATGTTGTAGGCGGCTGCGGCCAGGGTCCAGGACCCGAAATCGCCATAGAGCTTTTTCAGATAGGCAAGCGCTGAACGGGTGGATGCTGCCATGTTCCGGCGCTCGTCCAGTTCTTCTGTGATGGTCAGCCCATAGCGCTCTCCGGTATCCTTGATGAACTGCCAGTAGCCCATCGCCCCCTTGGGGGAGCCGGCCAGGGCCCGCAGAGAGCTTTCGACAACGGGAATGTATTTAAGATCATCCGGAAGCCGCTGGTCTTTCAGGACTTTCTGAATATAGGGCATATAGCGATTGGCCCGCTTGAGCCACATGATGGTCTGATCCCGGTCCCAGAGCATCAACAGAAGCTCGCGCTCCAGACGCTCGCGGGCATCCGGGGTTTCCAGCGGCGTCGGTTCTCCGCAAAAATCCAGTGGGGGTTTGATGCGAATGCTGGATACCAGGGAGGGGATGCACTCCATTTCCAGCGTATCGGCGGCGTGTACGACACTGCCGGCGCCGGTGCAGAAAACAAATAGTATAATCAATAATTGTATCATAATCTCGCTTCACATGATAAACATACGGCACCGGTATTGCTCCGGCAACAGAAAAAAGACAAGGCGGCCCATAAAGATTTTCCCCATGAAACAAAATGAAAATGTTGACACCTCTGAAATTTTTAAATTCGAATCCCAGTCGCACGACTGGTGGAACAGAAAAGGCGATTTCAAGCCCCTCCATGATATCAATCCGGTTCGCGTTCGGTATATCGATGAACACGCCGGACTCTGCGGAAAATCGGTTCTGGATATCGGCTGCGGCGGCGGTATTCTATCGGAAGCCATGGCGGCGGTGGGTGCTGTCGTCACCGGAATCGACCGGGGAGAAGCCCCCCTGAATGCTGCCCGGCATCATCTGCTGGAAAGTAATCTTCAGATAAACTATCTGAAAGCCACGGCAGAATCCATGACGGCAACCCATGCATCACGCTTTGATGTCGTCACCTGCCTGGAAATGCTGGAGCATGTTCCCGATCCCCGATCCGTCGTCAACGCCTGTAAAGCCCTGGTCAAACCTGGAGGCGATGTGATTTTTGCAACCCTCAACCGAAATCCCAAATCCTTTCTGCTGGCAATTGTCGGTGCTGAATATCTGATGCGGTTGATTCCCATAGGAACACACACGTATAGCCGATTTATCAAGCCCGCTGAAATATCGCTCTGGGTCCGGCAGGCGGGCATGATTGTTAAGGACATCAGTGGGATGCACTATAATCCCGTTTTCCGAACGTGTTCACTGGGCGGAAATCTGCACATCAATTATCTCGTTTACGCCAACCGGCCAAAAGGATAAAAAACAGGCATCGATCACATCAGCCTCAGCAATTCTCCGGGATGATGGATAAGCGATTTGGCGCCATTTTCCAGAAGCTCTTCCCGGGTACGAAATCCCCATAACGCACCGACCGGAAACATCCCGGCAGACGCAGCCGTCTGCATATCGATGGCCGTATCCCCGAGATAAATCATGCGGTCCGGTTCCGCTTCCAGCAACCCGGCTATTTCCAGGGCGCCGGCAGGGTCGGGTTTTCGCGGAACATCATCCCGCAAGCCGAACACCGCCTTGAATCGCCATTTCGATAGCAGATCCTGGACGCAATGCACCGTAAACGGATGAGACTTGTTGGATAAAATGGCCATATCAATTTCACGCGCCGTCAGGGCGTCCAACATTTCCGGAATGCCGTCATACAGCCGGGTTTTGACTTTCCAGCTCCGGTCGTAATCCGCCATGAACGCCGCCATACACTCCCGGTGGACATCCGTGCCCCTGACAGCTTCCGGAAGCGCCCGATCTATGAGAACAGCCGATCCATCGCCGACAAAATAACGATAGGCATCCATCGGATGGGTCGGAAACCCCCGTTCCGCCAGCACCCGGTTTACCGCATCCCCCAGATCCGCCAATGTGTCAAGAAGCGTGCCATCCAGATCAAATACAACTGCCGAATATTTTAGCAAAATAACCTGCCTCGCTATGATAATGTCGATTCCATCACAAAATCCACAAAAGGGTCCGGATCATCCTTATCGGCCAGATGATCAGCACTGAATTTACTGCAAAGTCGCAAAACAACAGCCTGTTTTTTTATAGATTTCCTTTGCGATCTTTGCGTCTTTGCGGTGAATATAACCGTTTGTCACCTTTCCAGTTTTCCGACCAGCAGCTCCAATTTCAAGCCGCCATGGTAGATGGTATGAAAACGCCAATGCGCAGAGATAACTCCGACATCCGAACGATCGGGAACCATCAGGGCGAATCTCCATCCCGGGTAATCGGCTCTCAGTTTCCGCATCACATCCTGAATCAGCAGGCGGCTTTCCCGCCGGGTTCCCATCCGCTTCCCATAGGGTGGATTGATGACAACCAAGCCGGGTTCAGCCGATAGGTCCTTCGGGCAGAGATCAAAAAAATCTTTTTCCAGAACCTGAATCTGATCCAATGCCGACAGAGACGACACAAGCCGGGTCAGCAGCTCACACGTTGAGGATGTCCTGTCGATTGCAAACACCGGCGGCAGGGGGCCGGTGACAATGTTTTTTTCCGCGGCGTTTCGCAGATGCCGCCACTGGGCCGGCTTGAACGCCGGCCATCCCATGAATGCAAAAGAGCGGTTCCAGCCCGGAGGGATGTTTCGGGCCATCATCGCCCCCTCGATGGCGAAGGTTCCGGAGCCGCACATGGGGTTGATCAGCGTTTCACTTCCTGAATAGCCCGCCAGCATTAAAACGGCGGCAGCCAGGGTCTCGCGGACCGGAGCGTTTCCGGCAATCGTTTTGACGCCTCTCTTATAAAGCAAATCGCCGCTGCTGTCTATGGAAACACTGAACCGGTCATCGGTGCCACGAATGAAAAGACCCGGCGCATTTGCCGGGTCACCTGGGGGCGGTGCATCATTGACAAACTGGGTCAGCCGATTGCGAACACTTGCCATAATAATCTCGGCAACCGCATCCTTGTGATACAGCCGGCAATGATGGGTGGATACACGGACCAGCGGCACAGCACCGGGATGCAGATAGAGTTCCCAGGGAATTTCCGCTGCTTTTTTGGAAAGTCGGGAAAAATGAGAAGCTGTTACGGTTTCGATACGCATCAAAATCCGGGAGGCTGTGCGCAGATGCAGATTGGCCAGATATCCGTCATACAGTTTCCCGCGGAATGCGATGCCTCCGGAAACCTCGGCTATTTCACCACCAAAGGATGGAATCCGCATCAGCTCCATCCGGCACAGATGTTCCATTCCTGGAACTGTGATGACAAAAAAATCGTGGTTTCGCGCCAGGAGATTTCGTTTGATACGCTTTTCTAAAGAAGACGCCAAAATTGCAATTTATCCCATTGCCGGTATTGATTTTGCCAAAGACTTGATTATCTTTGACTGTTATATCAAAAAGGGAAAACGCTCCGGGCTACGTTTCCGCTCGGATGGTATTGGAGCATAAATGTGATCAATCATCAACATCAAATGGATTGGCATCGATCATCGTCAAGGAGAAAAGTATGATTCATGTTGAAAACCTCACCCGGTATTATGATGATTTCTGTGCGGTCGACGGCATTCATCTGGACATTCAAAAAGGCGAGATCCTGGGATTGCTGGGGCCGAACGGCGCCGGAAAAACCACGACCCTGAGAATGCTCACAGGATATCTTCAGCCGTCAGCGGGTCAGATCCGGGTCAAGGATTTTACCATCGGCGCAGATACAATCGCGATCAAAAAATGTATCGGATATCTTCCGGAATCCGCTCCCCTGTATCATGACATGATGGTTTATGACTATCTGAATTATGTCGCGGATATCCGGGAGCTGAAAGCCGATCGGAAACTGACCCGGATCAATGAACTGGCCCAATTGTGCGGCCTGAATACGGTCATGCACAAGACCATCGGGGAATTGTCCAAAGGGTTCAAGCAGCGCGTCGGCCTGGCCCATACGCTGATGAACGACCCGGAGATACTGATTCTCGATGAACCCACCTCCGGCCTGGATCCCAATCAGATCGTGGAAATCCGGGAAATCATCCGAAAGATCGGCCGGGAGAAGACCATTATCCTGTCCACCCATATTCTCAGCGAGGCCGAAGCCACCTGCGATCGGATCGCCATCATTCATCAGGGAAAAATAGTGGCTGACGGCAGCACCCAAGCCATCAAGCAATCGGCCGGCAGAGAGCGGACAATATATATCACTCTCGAAAGTGCAAACATTGAGACGGTTCGGGCGCATCTGAAACCGGTTGCCGGGATATCCCGAATCGACAAGCTGGATTCCTCGGATCCCGATCATCTTGCCATTAAAATTTTCGTTCAGTCCGATGTCGATATCCGAAAGGACATTTACCGGATCATTCGGCAGGCCGACTGGATATTGCTTGAGTTCCGCCAGGAAACCCAGACCCTGGAACACATTTTCCGTGAACTTACCTTGGAGAATTGACATGACCCCTGTTATCCACATTTTCAAAAGAGAATTCAGCGCCTATATGGTATCGCCGGTTGCCTACATTGTCATCTCGGTGTTTCTGATTATCACCGGCTGGTTTTTCTTTACCCCGTTTTTTCTGCAAAATCAGGCCAGTCTGCGTAATTTTTTCGCACTCCTTCCCCTGGTTTTCGCCTTTGTCGTGCCGGCGATCACCATGCGTCTGTTGTCCGAGGAATTCAGTGTCGGCTCATATGAAACACTTCTGACCCTTCCGGTTACCTTCATTGATGTTGTTTTGGGAAAATTTCTGGCGGCAACCGGTTTTACGGCAGTCATGCTGGCCCCGACCCTTCTGTATCCAATTACGGTGTCGGTTCTGGGCAACCTGGACTGGGGCCCGGTTCTGGGCGGATATATTGGCGCCTTGCTGCTGGGTGCTGCATTTTCGGCCATCGGTTTGTTGGCCTCGTCCCTGACCCGGAATCAGATCGTTGCCTTTATCGTGGGAACGGCCATCTGTTTCAGTCTCTGCCTGATCGACAAGATGCTCTTTTTTCTGCCTCAGTCTCTGCTGGGTGTCTTTGAATACATAGGGGCGGATTTCCACTTCCAGAACATCGCCAAGGGCATTCTGGATACACGGGACATCCTGTATTTTATCAGTGTCGGATTTATCGGACTTTACGGCGCCAATCTGGCCATGCAGGAAAAATGTTAAGGAGCGGTATTATGGAAAAACAGACAACCCAGACCCTGCGATCCGGAAAATACGTCAAATTCATTGCTTATGCGGCTTTGGTAATTCTACTGAACGTAGCCGGTCTAACACTTTTTGCGCGCATCGATCTAACCGGCAACCATATCTATTCGCTTTCAAAGGCTAGCCGGGAAGCGGTCAAAGTCCTATCTGAGCCCTTGACCCTTCATGTCTTTTTTACACGCAATCTTCCGGCCCCGCACAACAGCACTGAACGGTATCTCCATGATCTGCTGGCCGAATATGCGGTATTGGCCGGCAAGAATTTCAATTACCGTTTTTACGATGTCAGCCCGGAAGACGGTACACCACAGTCGGCCAAAATCGAGAATCAGAAGCTGGCGGAATCCTACGGCGTTCAACCGGTTCAGATTCAGGCGGTCGAAAGTGATGAAGTCAAATTTCAAAAAGCTTATATGGGGCTGGTGTTGATTCACGGGGATCTCGTGGAACGCATTCCGGCCATTACCAGCACCGACGGGCTGGAATATCAGATCACCACCGCTATTCAGAAACTGACCAACAAGGTCAGCGTGCTGCTGGCATTGAAAGATCCCATTCAAGTGAAACTCTACAAGTCTTCATCGATGGATGCGATTGCCCCTTACATGGGGCTGGACAGCCTTCCCAGTCTTAACTCAGAAGTCGAATCTGTTGTGAAAAAACTAAACAGCCAGTTGTACGGAAAGCTCTCGTATAGTTTTCTGGATCCATCCGCGGATCCGAAGCTGGAGTCCGACATTAAAACCCACCAGATTATGAGTTTGAAATGGCCGGAGATTTCTAACGGTAAAATTCCGGCCGGCCAGGGCGCTATCGGCATGGTGATGCAATATGGCGCTAAATCCGTCAGCATTCCGCTGCTTCATGTCATCAAGATTCCCATCATCGGCACACAGTACCAGTTGGCGGAGATGACCGCTGTCGAAGAGGCCATGAACCACCAGGTTGAAACACTGATTGGCATCAATGAAGCACTCGGCTATCTGGCGGATCACGGCACCCCCAATCTTTACGGATCTCCGATGGCTCGTGGCCAGCAGGGTGCGTCGGAAGACGTGGACATGTTCCGCAATCTGGTCTCGAAAACCTATTCGTTCAAGGATGTTCAGCTCCAGGAACAGACGGTTCTGGATGGGTATAACTGCCTGGTGATTGCCGGCCCCACCCAGCCTTTCACCGATTATGATCTGTTTTTAATCGACCAGTACCTGATGAAGGGCAAAAACCTGGCTGTTTTTCTGGATGCTTTCAAAGAAGGCGGCGGCCAGCAGAACATGTTCACTCCCCAGGGGCCTCAGATGGTTCCGCTGAATACTGGCCTGGAAAAGCTTCTGGAACACTACGGGATCGGCATCAAACCGGTGATGGTGATGGATGAGAACAGTTTCAAGCAGCAGGTTCCCCCGCAGTACGGCGGCGGAGAACGCCATATCTATTTTGCACCTTTGATCAAAAACGACCAGATCAATAAGGATTATCCCTTTATGGAGTCGATCAAGGGGCTGGTTGCATTTAAAATGTCGCCCCTTCTGGCAAACAGCGACAAACTGACTCAAAACGGGGTAAAGGCCAATCTGCTGTTCTCGTCTTCCCTGAAATCCTGGGAAATGAAAGCACCGCTGAATCTTAATCCTCTGTTCATTCAGCCGCCTGCGGCCAGCGATAAAATGGCCGCACAACCCCTGGCATACATTCTTGAAGGGGAATTCCCCAGTTATTTTGCGGGAAAACCCATTCCGGAAAAGCCGCAGCCAGAGAAATCCCCCACAGGCCAGGATGAAACCGAAGACCCTGAAGACTCCGAAAAAGCACCAAATCCTGAAGCACCTGCTTCAACCGCCGATGCGGCGAAATCAGCCGACCTTTCAAAAATTGAAGGGGAAGGGAGTGTCATTTCCAAAGGACAACCCGGGAAAATATTTATAATGGCATCTTCTGAAATGCTCAAAGACAACATTCTGGATGAAGCCGGACGAAGCCCCAATGCTGTCTTTATTCTGAATGTTCTGGATTATCTCAACAACCATCAGGACATTGCCACGATGCGCGCCAAGGAGCAGCGGTTCAATCCGCTGGTGGATATGTCGCCGTCGGCCAAAACTGCAGTCAAGTCGCTCAACATTGCCGGGCTACCGGTACTGGTCGTTCTGGCGGGTATTGTCGTATGGCTTCGCCGTAAATCCCGCAGACGGCAAATTCAACAGATGTTTCAGAAACAGGAAGGTTGATGATGAAACCTAAAATAGAACATTTATTGATTGCCATTGCCATTGTTTTACTGGTCATCTATCTGTCGGTCCGCGAGACCGACCGCGCCGAATACCGGCTTCCGGCCATTGCCAAAATCACCGCATCCGACATCACCCGGATCGAGATCGCCCGTCAGGAAGGAACGGTCGTTCTGGAAAAGAAGGAATCCACCTGGTTGATTCAGCCCCAAGCCTATAATGCCGATTCCGGTAAGGTGAATACCGTACTGAGTGATCTGGAAAAACTGTCTCTGACAGCCCTGGTATCCGAATCCAAGTCCTATTCCCGCTACGATCTCGAACCCGATAAAGCCATCCGGATCAAGGCTTGGGCCGGAGAAGAGCTTAAGCGCGATATCCAGATCGGTAAACCCGCTTCCACGTTTCAGCACACCTTTGTTCGGATGGGAGATGGTGCAGAAGTGTATCATGCCTGGCAGAATTTAAGAACCGCTTTTGATCAGACTGCGGACAAACTACGTGATAAGACCGTTCTGGCTTTCAGTCTGGATGAGGTCAAGGAAATCGCCGTTACCCGATACGGCAACCAGACAGTCATCCGCAAAAGTGAGACAGCTCCGGCCCCTGATGCCGCTGTTCCCGCTCCTACAGAGCAAGTGCCGCTAGCCGGTGCCGCGCCTTCTTCTGAGGAAGCACCGCCTGCAGATGCCGCCCCCAAGCCGGCCGAAGTCCACTGGCTGACAAATGAGGGAAAGGCCGCCGATCTGTCCAAAATGAACAAATTGCTTTCCTCACTTTCCCGGCTGTCTTGTGAATCGTATCTGGACGGCAGAAGTGTCGCCGATTTCGGAACACCGATCAGCAGTATCGTCGTGAAGGGCAAGAAAGACTACACCCTGGCCATTTATCCCAAAACCGATAAGGATGCCAAGGAATACCCGGCTTCATCTTCGGAATCCGCTTCCATATTTACCCTGGCAGACCGCCAGGTAGAGTTGCTTGTTGCGGATACCGAAACACTGTCCGGCAATACGGATAATCGGAATCCCCCTCATTCACCGAAGTGAAGGCTTGATGAACTTGAAAAATTGGACGATATAAGCAATCTCTGAGAAAGCAGTATCATTACGGCGCTGTCGTCGAACCAAAATGTGTGACATACCCCATGATGGATAGCACGGTCGCTGCAACAAGAATGAGGAGGGCCAGACACATCGAAACCATACGGCGCGAAGGTTTTCTTTCGGATGAACGATCCAGAAAGGGCGGTGCAATCAGCAGCATCGTCAGACCGCCTGGGATAACAACAGTTCTGAACACCGTGAGCGGACCGCTGAATTTTTTATCTGATTAATTATTTATTCATAATATTAGGATGATATGTCCATTTGTGCGCGATAATCCTGGGTGGTCAGCAGTCGCCAGTCAGCCCGTCCCAGCAGTTCCAGAACATAGTTGTGGTAATCCAAGATGCTGCTTCTGTGGCCGACACTGATGTAATGAATATTCAGCTCTTGTAGTTTCCGGTAGAGTTTTGCTTCGTTTTCACGGTCCAGTGCGCTCGTGGCCTCATCCAGTACGGCAAACCCGGGACGGTTGATAAAGAGGCGGGCAAATGCCAGCCGTTGCTGCTCGCCCAAAGAAAGAACATCCGCCCAAGCCAGTTCGGCGCCGAATCCGCCCGATCTCTCCGGCAGATCCGCAAGATTGACGATCTGTAGAACACGTCGGAGTTCATTGTCCGGTGTCTGCTGCAACGTCCGGGGATAAAGCAGTTGATCACGCAGTGAGCCCAGGAGCATATATGGCCGTTGGGGGAGAAAATAAATATCCTTCAGATCGGGGCGCAGTATCTGACCGGATCCCTGGGTCCACAGGCCGGCAATAGCGCGCAGCAATGAACTTTTTCCGACCCCGCTCTGGCCGACGACAAGCAGATTGTTCCGGTTGATCAAATCCACAGTAAGACCCTGAAGCAGGGTACGGCTTCGAGTGGGTGTCAGAAGGGTAACATCTGTCAGGGCGAATCGGTCGGCCTTATCGGTGGTGATGCCAGTGATCGGTCGCTGCGATGGGGTTACAGCATCGGCAAAGGTCGATAGACGTTCGACCCCGGCGGCGAAACCGGTGATCTGGTCCATCTGTGACACGATGAGGGAAAGGGCCGCATAAATCTGGGAGAAGGCGAAATTGGCCTGAACCATGTCTCCATATTCAATCTGGCCGCTGAAATATTGCGGAAATAACACCAAAAACGGCAGAACGACCGGCAGGTAACTGTATGCCGTGGTAAACAGCGACAGGTTGCGCTGCCAGCCGATGAGCAGACTGAAATTGCCGAGTACTTTCCGGAATCGATCGCCGATCTGTGCGATTTCCGGTTTTTCTCCTTGATAAAAGGCTATTGATTCGGCGTTATCCCGGACGTGTACCAATGAATAGCGAAAATCGGCCTCAAACCGCAATTGATTGAAGTTCAGGCCGACCAGACGCCGTCCGATCAAAACAGTCAATAACGTTCCAACCAGAGAATACCCCAACACGACGCAGACCAACAGCACGGATTTTGACCAGAGAATGCCGGTAAAAGAAATCAGATCCATCACCGACCCCAGGAGGATCAGCAGAAACCCTAAAGATGTTCGGGTGAATGAACGAATATCTTCCATGATGCGCTGATCCGGGTTGTCGATGATCGCCTGGGTCTCGATTTCGTAATAGCTTCGGTTGTCGAAATACTGACTCAGGAATTCCCGAGTCAGCCACTCTCGCCAGCGCATTCCCAGATAGCTCTGAACATAGCCGTAGAAGGCGACAATAGGGATCCCGATCATAAAGCCGCAGAAATAAACGACAACAAAGAGATATGCCATATCCTGATTTTTTTGCACCAGCGCATTGGTGAAGTAATTGGCGATAAAGCTGAAGGCAACATTGATTCCCGTTACGGAAAGCGACAGGATCAGAACCGTGGCCAGCAGTGTCCATGCCTGCCTGCGGCTGCGGACGTAACGGCCGAACAGCAAGAATGTTCCGATTGGCACTATCAGAAAGCCGGCCAGTATCATCCATCCTTTGGAATTGAAGATGTCAGTGATTGTTGATATCAGACCGGATGCGATTTTTGCGGTCAAATCGGGTGCGAAAATGTTTCCTGCCCAGGTCATTGCGCTGACAAATATAAAAAGAATCCCGAATAGAAAAACCAGCAGCATAAACAGCAACAGCAGCGTGGCCCAGCTTCCGCCGCGGATATCCGGAAAAAAATAAGGCTGAGCAATCGTGATAAATTTTCTCCAGAGAGACCGTTTGACCTGTTCCATAAAGATACATTACCTAACTCGAAAAAAAAATCAGAGAACCGTTGAAGGATTGTCGGAAGCCTCGGCAGGCGTATCCGTGTGGGAAGCCACAACCGGAGGAGATGCCGTAATGCGACTGATCAGTTGCGCTGGAACCCTGGCAAAGCCGCTGACAATCGCCATGATTACCGTGGCCGTATAGGGAATCGACTGGACCAGAAGAACCATGAGCCACATGAAAATATCCGGGGTATCCGAGCCATGCCGTGACGTAATGGTGAACATGGCGATCCAGAGAGACAGCGCCATAAGTCCTTCCTCGCGGGCCGAAAGCAAAGCATGAAACAGAGCATGAGTTTGCGCCAGTTTCGGGGTTCGGAAGAACGGGATGGTCTTGGTGAAAATCCCCAACAGAATGGCTTTGGAGATGGTATGTGATAGAGACAGCCCTGCCAGGGCAGATGCAAACGTCTGGGAGATGTTGGCGCCGACGCGGTTGCGATAAAGATAAATCATTTTTGCAATTTTGAAGATAAAGAGCGACATCGGCATGACCGATAGAATCACCATGGGGGGGTCGAATTTCAAGGGCATTAGACACATAGCCACGGACCAGAGCAGTGCTGCGAACGTAAACAGCAGATTGATGCTGTCCGCCATCCATGGCAGCCAGCCGGCGATAAAATGGTAACGCTGACCAAAGGTCAGATTGGAGCGGCCCGGAAGAAAAAGCATCGCGGCATGGCGCCTGAGAATTTGCATGGCGCCGTAAGCCCAGCGGAACCGCTGTTTTTTGAAGTCAATGAAGGTGTCGGGCATGACTCCCCGCCCGTAGCTGGTGGCGGTGTAAGAAGCCTCATACCCTTTCTCGAAAATTTTCAGACCAAGTTCCGCATCTTCGGTGATGCACCATTCGGCCCAGCCACTGACCTCCTGCAAAGACTTTTTCCGCACCATGGTCATGGTGCCATGCTGGATGATGGCATTTCGTTCATTACGGGTGACCATGCCGATAAAGAAAAACCCACGGTACTCGGCGTAACACATGGCCTTGAACATGTTCTGGGTGTCATCTCGGTAATCCTGGGGGGCCTGGACGATGGAGATTGCCGGATCGACAAACTGACTGGCCAGGTTCCGCAGCCAGTAGGGTTCAACGACGTAATCGCTGTCGATGACCGCAATCACTTCGGCATTAGGATCGGTTCGGGCAAGCGCGAAATTGAGGGCGCCCGCCTTGAAGCCGGTCAGCGGGCTGACATGAAAAAAACGGAAACGCGACCCCAGCGAGGAGCAGTGAGTCTCGATCGGTCGCCACACCAGCGGGTCTTTAGTGTTATTGTCGATAACGAGGACTTCAAAATTGGGATAATCCAACTGCGCCAGGGCGTTAAGGGTTTCCATCAGCATTTCCGGCGGTTCGTTATAGGCCGGAACATGAACTGAAACCATCGGCAGATCACTGTCAGAGAGTTGAACCGGCGTAAACGGTCTTCTACGGACGGCCCATGAGGCTTCGGCCCATTCATGGGCTTCGGTGAAAAGAACCACAAGCACACCGATCATGCCAATGACCATCAATACGCCGACCAATCCCGTTGTCACCGTAATATATTGCCGGGTGTAACTGTAAACGATCCAAACCCCGGCGGTGGCGGCTGAAAATGCGATGAGCCCCAAAAAACTGCGGCCACGTTTTTGTAGAGTTCGGCTGTCGATTAGAAGCAGTGCAAAGGTGATGATGGCGATTGCCACCGATATGCCGGCCAGGGTTCGCCATTCAGGAATTTCGACGATGGGAGAGGTCAGGGGAAATTTGGGCTGTCGCTTAATATCGAAGACTCCCCAGTAGGCGCCGACGGCGCCTTCGGTAACAGACTTCCAAGGCTGATCGAAGGCCTCCATGACATAATAGATGTATTTTTCCTGCTCAGCCCGGGCGATGAAACGTCTAAGAAAAGTGGCCTGGTTCGCTGTTGAGGCTACAGCCGATTTTCGGGTTCTGCCGTTGCTGGGCCAACCAACTTCGGTGATGACAACGGGTTTGTTCGGGAAGGTATCTTTCAACAGATTAACGTGATCGATGATGTAATCTACGGCTCGCTCCATCTGAACGCCCTCCCAGTAAGGGAGCATGTGCGTGGCGACAAAGTCCACATGTTCAATCAGTTCGGAATGTTTGATCCAGATGTGCCAGGGTTCCGCCGTACTGACCGGAACACGGCTGCCTGTCTCACGAAGGCCGATTCGCACCCGATCGATGTAATCGCAGAGTTGTTCGCTGGTGACTTCTTCCCGAAGCAGTGCCTCGTTACCGACCACGACCCGAACCACGTTCCGCCAGTTTTCGCGGGTTAACTGAATAACGGCAGATATTTCCGCCTCGTTGCGATCGAAATCTCCGCTGATCCAGGCGCCCAGAGTAACGTTCAATTTATGCTTTCTGGCCATTGCTGGTATTTTGGCCTGTACGCTCTGCACGGTGTAAGTTCGGATAGCATTGGTTTTGTCCGCGAGCAGAGCAAGGTCGGCATCGATTTCAGCCTCGGAAGGCAAAATTCCGTCAACGGCGCTTTGACCGAGCTGAAAGGGAGAAAAAGAAAATCCCTGAATCCGGGAAGGCCAAGGCGGCTCTTGTTCCGGCTGGTTCCATAGCGCCCAGAAACTGAAGCAAAGAACGGCAATGGCGGTACAAATCAAGAAATTGATTTTCGACATAGAATTACTCCGAATCAAGGCGAAAAACGCAGTCCATTTTTATTTAATGTAAAAAAGCAAAGAGAAAGTCATCTATGTTTTCAGGAAAATGCTAACCACTCACCCCAGACATGCAAAAAATCGACACCATTCTTGGGGGAAGATGATCAAGGGGCTCTAAACAGTTAGAATGAACCAAGAACCAGAAACTGTCAAGTCGGTTAGTAATGAAGCGGACAACAGGAAAATAAAGGGTTGGAGCAAGACAAAAGAGAGAGCAAATTCAACACCTGAATTCAAATAAAAATAGAAAAAAATGTTGATTTCTTATTTTTGGAATGTTAAAAGGGAAAGATGTGATGAAAATAAAGCCAGCGTAGCTCAGTTGGTAGAGCTACTGATTTGTAATCAGTGGGTCGGGGGTTCGAGTCCCTTCGCTGGCTCCATCAGGCTGATGGCCTGAATAAAATGGTGGGGTTCCCGAGTGGCCAAAGGGAACAGACTGTAAATCTGTCGGCGAACGCCTTCGGAGGTTCAAATCCTCCCCCCACCACCAGCCTCAATAAATGTCGCATGTAGGAGATTTCGCAGATAAGATCAAGTGAAATCACTAATAAACTACGTAGCTTCATCTGCATTGTATCTTGAGGAAAAAGACTATCTCCGGATAAGTCATCAAAAGAGAGTCTTCAGGGTGTGAAGAAGAAATGGATGTCGGCGGGAGTAGCTCAGTTGGTAGAGCTCTAGCCTTCCAAGCTGGATGTCGCGAGTTCGAGTCTCGTCTCCCGCTCCATAATTTCAACAGATAGGCATTCACGCATCCCACAAATTGCCAGAATGCCCACGTAGCTCAGTCGGTAGAGCGCTTCCTTGGTAAGGAAGAGGTTCATCGGTTCGACTCCGATCGTGGGCTCCAAATAGATCAAGTCTGATATAGATGATATAAATGGTCGTGCGGAACGGAAATTAATGTCAAAAAGACGAATGGTTAAGCCCAATCATCCGTTTTAATCAATATTTAGTTGGGAGGACTGTGACATGGCGAAGGAAAAGTTTGATCGGTCGAAACCGCATGTGAACGTGGGAACGATAGGACATATTGATCACGGGAAAACGACGCTGACGGCGGCGATAACCAAACACAATGGTTTGAAGGGCATGGCCAAATATGTTCCATTCGACCAGATCGACAAGGCGCCTGAGGAAAAAGAACGCGGCATC
>CAJBLH010000119.1 GCA_903953895.1 uncultured Desulfobacteraceae bacterium
GAGATGGTGATGCCCGGAGACAACGTTGCGATAACGGCGGAACTGATCACGCCCATCGCCATGGAAAAAGAACTTCGGTTTGCGATTCGTGAAGGCGGCCGAACCGTGGGCGCGGGTGTCGTCAGCGAAATTTTGGAATAATAAAGGAGCTTTCCCGTGAGAGTGATTGTAACCCTTGCATGTACGGAATGCAAACGAAGAAACTACACCACAACCAAGAATAAGCGGACGACGCCGGACAAGCTGGAATTCAGCAAATACTGCCGATTCTGCAAAAAGCATATATCACATAAAGAAACCAAATAGTTGACGCTGCTGAATTCAACGGTCGGCAACAAATTGAGTTTTTTTGAGGTACGATAAAAACAGGCCAGTAGCTCTAACGGTAGAGCGTCGGACTCCAAATCCGAGTGCTGGGGGTTCGAATCCCTCCTGGCCTGCCACATCATTTGATGAGTAAAGCTCAAAGAAGGTCAGTGGTGGATACCTGCTGACAGCGTCCACTTTGAGCTTTCACATTTTTAGGAGAACAATGGGACGGTTACTCAAAAAAAAAGAACCAGGCCTTAAAAAGAAAAATAAAAATGAGCAAACATCATCCGCTGAATCTGAATCTGAAATAGCCGGTGTGAATCTGACCAGTCAATCAACTGCAGTAATACCGAATCAGCAGAAAATCACTCCTACAAAAAAATCAATTGCTGGCAGTGCGGTATGGAAAGTCAATAACAAATATGTTGACCAGGCACTGCAATTTCTCAGAGAAGTCAAGGTCGAATTAAAAAAAGTTGCCTGGCCTTCCCGAAAACAGGCAACGGGTTCTACCATTGTGGTTATCATGCTGGTGCTGCTGGTATCATTTTTCTTAGGCATCGTGGACGTCAGCCTTTCCAGCCTGATAAAAGCTGTTCTGTAGGAGAATGCAAGTGTCTCTCAAATGGTACATCGTCCATGTTTACTCTGGATTTGAAAATAAAGTTAAACAGTCATTGGATGAGCGCATTGCAACCTCTCCACACCCGGAGAAGTTCGGCGAAGTGCTGGTGCCGACCGAGCAGGTAGTGGAACTGGTTAAGGGGAAACGAAAGGAATCTTCCCGGAAATTTTATCCCGGTTATATTCTAGTCAGAGTCGATCTGGATGATGAAACATGGCATATAGTCAATGATACGGCAAAGGTAACCGGATTTTTGGGAGGAAAAGAAAAACCGACTCCGCTTTCCGATGAAGAAGCCGCCCAAATTTTGAATCGAATGGAAGCCGGGAAACAAAAACCCAAGCCCAAATTCTATTTTGAACCCGGTGATGAAATTCGCGTTGTGGACGGGCCATTTTCAAATTTTAATGGAACAGTCGATGAAGTCAACCCGGAAAAAGGGAAAATCAGGGTTCTGGTAAGCATTTTCGGCAGAGCCACGCCGGTTGAGTTGGAATTTGTCCAAGTCATCAAGTTATAACAAAGGGCGCAGGTGGCAGGTAACGGGATACAGGTAAGGAAACCCTGCACCCTGCACCCTGTTACCTGATTCCTATATCAGGAGTAATGAAATACAATGGCCAAAAAGGTGATTGCACAGATCAAGCTGCAGGTTACGGCTGGAAAAGCCAATCCTTCACCCCCAATCGGTCCGGCACTGGGCCAGCACGGGGTTAATATTATGGAATTCTGTAAGGCGTTCAACGCCCGCACTGCTAATGACGAAGGGATGATCATACCGGCCGTCATCACCGTGTACCAGGACAGGAGCTTCACATTCATCACTAAGACGCCGCCTGCTTCTGTTCTCCTCAAGAAAGCAGCCAAAATCGCCAAAGGCGCTGGCGATCCTAAGCGTGACAAGGTCGCTAAACTGTCAATGGATCAGATTACAGAAATCGCCAAGCTGAAAATGGTTGATTTGAACGCGAATGATCTGGACGCAGCATGCAAAATTATCATGGGTACAGCCAGAAGTATGGGGATTGAAGTTGGCTGAAGTTAAAAGGAGTTAAAGGGATTATGCCGAAGCGGGGGAAAAAATACTTAGAATCACAAAAGAAAATTGACACAACTAAACGACATGCCTTGGCCGAAGCAGTCCAGGTGGCTCTTGAATCCTCTTTTGCCAAATTTGATGAAACGGTTGATGTGGCCGTACGTTTGGGAGTTGATCCCAGACATGCAGATCAAATGGTTCGAGGAACGGTTGTACTTCCCAATGGGTTGGGCAAGGAAGTCAAGATTCTTGTGTTTGCCAAGGGCGAAAAGGAAAAAGAAGCACTTGAGGCAGGCGCGGATTTTGCCGGAAACGATGACTTGATCGAAAAAATCAAAGAAGGATGGACTGGTTTCGATAAAGCGGTTGCAACACCGGATATGATGGGAACTGTTGGTAAAATCGGAAAAATTCTCGGCCCCAGAGGGCTGATGCCTAATGCAAAAAGCGGTACCGTAACCTTTGATGTGGCCAGAGCCGTCGGTGAACTCAAGGCTGGGAAAATCGATTTTCGTGTCGAAAAAGCCGGTATTGTGCATGTTCCTGTCGGCAAAGTCTCTTTTGGAGTCGAAAAACTTGTACAGAATGTGACGGCTTTTCTTGAGACTATCGTTCGCATCAAGCCATCCACCAGCAAGGGTACCTATTTGAAGGGACTGGCCATATCAACAACCATGGGGCCAGGAGTCAAGGTGGATACGGCGTCACTTAAGGATGTCATCCGTTAAGGAATTCGGCTCAGGTACTCTATATGGGGCTGTTTTGGTACTGCAGGCAGGCCCCACTAAGACTCAAGCAGGAAGAAAATATTCTGCCTCAGTCAAATATCCTATCAAAGACCGTAGGTGCACATTTGGTGTTTAATCGGCATTGCTGGCCTACCGAGATGGGTTTAACGTATTGATAAAGAGGATAGTTGTCTTTTCAATCCGTCCATAAGACCTCAAATCGTAATGCCTCCGGGATGATAACAAATGAAGAAAGGAGGTGTAATTACTCTGTGAAATTAGAAGATAAAAAACAGATCGTCGATGATCTTGAAGAAAAATTTGCTCGATCCAAGATCGTCATACTGACAAATTTTACCGGGCTTGATGTGGCTACGATGAGCGTGTTGCGCAGACAGCTCAGAGAAGCCAAGGTTGAATATCGGGTCGTCAAAAATTCATTACTGGCGCGTGCTTCGGAAAATAATTCGGTTGCACTGATCAAAGATAAAATGAAAGAAGCCAGTGCTGTTGCGTTCAGTTATGATGATCCAGTAGCGCCCGCAAAAGTGCTGAGTGCTTTTGCCAAGGAAAATGAGAAGTTTAAGGTCAAAGCAGGCGTTCTGCAGGGCAAGGTTTTGAGTGCTGACGCGATAGTTGCGCTGGCAACCCTGCCTTCCCGAGAAGCATTGTTGGGGCAGGTGTTGTCTGTCATGATCGGCGTACCGACTGCGATGGTTCGCGCCTTGAACAATATTCCCCAAAAATTCCTATATGCATTGATTGCCTTGAAAGAGCAGAAAGAACAGGCGATCACAGAATAAAAGTGTTTGTTGAAGTTTAAACTGGAGGAAACAAGCGATGGCTGACATTACAAAAGCAGATGTGAT
The DNA here is from genome assembly GCA_903953895.1 of uncultured Desulfobacteraceae bacterium. Classification (GTDB taxonomy): domain Bacteria; phylum Desulfobacterota; class Desulfobacteria; order Desulfobacterales; family Desulfatirhabdiaceae; genus RAAP-1. The sequence goes on from CAJBLH010000119.1 coordinate 3,574, forward strand.
TGAATTTATAGCGAATATGACCGTTCTGGAACTTTCTGAACTGGTCAAGGAAATGGAAGAAAAATTTGGTGTGTCCGCAGCCGCTCCGGTTGCGATGGTTGCGGCAGCCAGTGCTGAAGTGGCTGCGCCTGCCGCGGAACAGACTGAATTTAATGTGATACTTATCAGTTTTGGAGATAAGAAAATCCAGGTTATTAAAGAAGTTCGTGCGGTAACCGGCTTGGGGCTGAAGGAAGCCAAAGATCTGGTTGATGGGGTTCCAAAACCCATCAAAGAAGGCGTAGCCAAAGATGAGGCCGAAAAAATTAAAGCTATTATCGAAGAAGCCGGCGGCCAGGTTGAAATAAAATAGCGCCAGGCAAGTTTTCAGGGACTACAAACGGAGATGGGATGAAAGGACTCAGGCCTTAAATCCCATTTCCGCTTTTTCGAAACCTTAAATTTGGAGCTGCCATGACGGAACGGCCTTTGGCATCGAAGCGTATCAGAAAAAACTTTGGCAAGATAAGTAAAATCGTTGAAATTCCCGATCTGATCGGCATGCAGCGGGAATCTTTCAGACGTTTTTTACAGATGGATGTTCCGGCAAACAAACGCAAAGATATCGGGTTGCAGACTGTTTTCAATTCCGTTTTTCCGATTAAGGATTTTACGGGGAGTGCCTCACTTGAGTTTGTTGACTATCGGTTTGCAGAAATCAAGCATGGCGTCGAAGAGTGCATACACAGGGGAATGAGTTATGAAATACCTGTGAGAATTACGGTACGGCTGGTTGTTTATGATACAGACAAAGATACCGGCACTTCCAATATCCGCGATATCAAGGAACAGGAAATTTATTTCGGTACCATTCCGTTGATGACAGAAAAAGGAACATTTATCATCAATGGTACTGAGCGAGTTGTGGTCAGCCAACTGCATCGCTCCTCTGGAGTTTTTTTTGACCATGATAAGGGGAAATCCCATACCAGCGGTAAAGTGATTTACACTTCCCGGATAATTCCCGTTCGGGGCTCCTGGATCGATATGGAAATCGATCCCAAGGATATTGTGTATATTCGGATCGATAGGCGCCGAAAATTTCCAGTTACACTGCTGTTTAAAGCATTCGGATATACCCCTGAAGATCTGTTGACCTATTTTTACGAATTTGAAAAAATCATCGTAAAATCTAATCGGTATTTTAAAGCCTTCAATGAAGAGTTCTTGAAAGGGCATCGGGCCAGTCAGGATGTGATCGATCCCAATACCGGAGAGGTTGTCGTTAAAAAAGGAAGGGTATTTACCCAGCGAATATTGAAGCGGATGAAAGCTGATAAGCTGGATGCCATTCCGATTACCCTCGATGAGCTGCAAGATAAGATTATCGCCACATCCATCCAGCATCCGGCTACCAATGAGGTGATCGCCAGAGCCAATGAGACTGTCAGTGCGGAATTGCTGAATCGGTTGAATAAAGCGGGCATCACCGAGTTTGAAATTCTTTTTATCGATGGAACATCCATTAGTGATTCGATCCGAAAAACGTTGATGCTCGACAAGGTACTGTCAAAGAAAGAGGCGCTTCTTGAAATCTACCGAAGACTCAGACCCGGCAATCCCGCTACACCTGAAGTCGCTCAGGATTTTGTGGATCATCTTTTTTTTAAATCTGCTTTTTATGATCTTTCCGGGGTCGGGCGACTTAAAATAAATCAGAGTTTGGGTATCGACAGCAATATCGATTTGCGGATTCTGCGTAAAGAAGATATCTTATTGACCGCCAAAACGCTTATCAGGCTCCGCGATACCCAGGGAGTTGTGGATGATATCGATCATCTCGGCAATCGTCGGGTTCGAGCCGTTGGGGAGTTGCTCGAAAATCAGTATCGGATCGGTCTTGTCAGGATGGAGAGGGCCATCAAGGAGCGGATGAGTCTTCAGGAAGTTGATGCTCTGATGCCGCATGATCTGGTGAATCCCAAACCTGTATCTGCTGTGGTCAAGGAATTTTTTGGAACCAGTCAACTCAGCCAGTTCATGGATCAAACCAACCCGCTTTCCGAAACAACGCATAAACGGCGTCTGAGTGCATTGGGGCCCGGCGGACTCACCCGCGAGCGCGCCGGTTTTGAGGTTCGCGACGTGCATCCTTCTCACTACGGACGAATCTGTCCGATTGAAACGCCTGAAGGTCCGAACATCGGGCTGATCGTATCGCTCAGTACTTATGCTCAGGTGAATGAATATGGTTTTATCGAAACCCCGTACCGCATCGTTTCGGATGCTGCTGTCACCCGTGACGTGCGATTTCTCAGCGCTTTCGATGAAAAGTCCCTCCCCATAGCTCAGGCCAATGCGGCGGTTGATGAAAATGGCTGTTTTACCGAGATGGAAATCAATTCCAGGGTCGCCGGTGAATTTACGATGGCCAAGCGTGACCAAATCGAGTTGATGGATGTCTCCCCCAACCAGTTGGTCAGTGTTTCTGCGTCGCTGATTCCTTTTCTGGAAAATGATGACGCCAACCGCGCTCTGATGGGCTCAAACATGCAGCGGCAGGCAGTTCCGCTTCTGGTCAGCAGGGCGCCGCTGGTGGGGACTGGCATCGAAGGCGTCGTGGCGAAAGATTCGGGCGTTGCTGTTGTTGCCAAGCGGGATGGTGTTGTCGAGGACGTTGAAGCCCATCGTATCGTCATCCGGCATGACATGACACTTGCAGATGCTGATAAGCCGGTTTCCATTTATAATCTATCCAAATTCATCCGGTCCAATCAGAATACGTGTTTTAATCACAGGCCGATTGTCAAACGCGGCCAATTTGTGAAGGCCGGTGAAGTCATCGCTGATGGTCCCGCCACAGATAAAGGAGAACTGGCGCTTGGCAAGAATGTGACAGTGGCGTTTATGCCATGGGGCGGATACAATTTTGAAGATTCGATCCTTGTCGGAGAGCGTCTGGTTCGCGAAGGTGTTTATACATCCATACACATCGAAGAATTTGAAGTGGTTTCCAGGGACACCAAGTTGGGCAAAGAGGAAATCACCCGCGATATACCCAATGTCGGGGAAGACGCACTCAGGAATCTGGATGAGAGCGGAATTATCATGCTCGGGGCCGAGGTAGTGCCAGGAGATATTCTAGTGGGTAAAATAACACCCAAGGGCGAAACCCAGCTTTCTCCTGAAGAGAAACTGCTTCGGGCAATATTTGGCGAAAAGGCCGGTGATGTCAAGGATACTTCATTAAGGGTTCCGCCGGGGATTCAGGGAATCGTGATCGATGCCAAGATATTTTCCAGAAGAGGCGTAGACAAAGACGACCGGACGCGGAACATCGAAGACAGCGAAATTGCTTTTCTGGAACGCGATATGAAAGATGAGCTGCTGGTGATCAGGGAAGTGGTTCAGTCACGGGTGTTCAGACTGCTCAAGGGCCAGATATGCAGCATGCCGCTGAGAAAAGGCAAAAAGGTGATCATCGCCAAAGGTGTGCCGATCGATGATGAGATGATCGCCGAGATTTCCGTTGATCAGCTCGAGGGCATTGTGCTGAACAGCGCCGAAATTTCCGAGCAGATTAATCAGCTTCTTGAACAGTACCGGGAGCAGAGTACACAATGTCGGAATAATTTTGAGCGGCAGGCCACGAGATTTGAAAAAGGAGATGACTTGGCGCCCGGTGTCATCAAAATGGTGAAAGTGTACGTCGCTATGAAGCGAAAACTCTCCGTGGGCGATAAAATGGCTGGCCGGCACGGTAACAAAGGCGTCGTCTCCCGGATATTGCCTCAGGAAGATCTGCCATATTTTGCAGATGGAACCCCGGTGGATATGGTGCTGAATCCTTTGGGCGTGCCGTCACGAATGAACGTGGGCCAGGTACTTGAAATTCACCTTGGCTTTGCGGCGAAAGGGCTGGGCGATCAGATCAGCCGGCTGGTCGAATTGAAAAAGCTCAGTGACCTTCGCGAAAAATTCTGCAAAATCTTTGCTTCTCCGATCACGGAAGATACCGAAGTCCGGAATCGGGTTGTCAGCATGACCGATGATGAATTGCTGGATTTCGCCGATCAGTTCAAGAATGGTGTTCCCATGGCGACTCCGGTTTTCGACGGAGCCAAGGAAAAGGAAATCAAGGATTTACTTCAGGAGGCCGGACTGGACAGGTCTGCGCAGAGTACGCTGTACGACGGTCGTACCGGCGAACCTTTCAAGGAAAAGATCACGGTCGGAACCATGTATATGCTTAAACTCCACCACCTGGTGGATGATAAAATTCACGCCAGATCCATTGGTCCGTACTCACTGGTTACGCAGCAGCCCCTTGGGGGGAAGGCTCAGTTCGGAGGCCAGCGTCTGGGCGAAATGGAAGTGTGGGCCATGGAAGCATATGGAGCATCCCATGCGCTTCAAGAATTTTTAACGGTTAAATCCGATGATATGGCCGGTAGAACCCGCATGTATGAAAAGATCGTTAAAGGTCAGAATTCCCTTGAACCCGGTATCCCCGAATCATTTAAAGTCCTGACCAATGAATTGATGAGCCTGGGATTGGATATCACGCTGTTGGAAGAATAAGGAGAGAATTTTTGGAAACGCTATACGATTTTTTCGCCAAACCCATGGATCCCAAACGGTACACGGGGGTTCGCATCGCCCTGGCATCTCCGGAGCAGATCCTCAAATGGTCCCATGGCGAGATCAAGAAGCCGGAAACCATTAATTATCGTACTTTTAAACCCGAACGCGATGGGTTGTTCTGCGCCAAAATCTTTGGCCCGACAAAAGACTACGAATGTAACTGCGGCAAGTACAAACGCATGAAACACCGGGGAATCATTTGCGAAAAATGCGGTGTGGAAGTCATCCAGTCCAAAGTCCGCCGCGAACGTATGGCACATATCGAATTGGCTTGTCCGGTGGCGCATATCTGGTTTCTCAAGAGCCTTCCCAGTAAGATCGGCAACTTGCTGGACCTGACGTTAAAGAACCTCGAAAAAGTTCTCTATTTCGACAGTTATATTGTCATTGATCCGAAAGAAACTACGCTGGTGCGCGGCCAGCTGCTATCAGACGATAAATACCGCGAAGCTCAGGAAGTCTTCGGCACGAAATTTGAGGCAGGCATCGGTGCCGAAGCCATTAAATCGCTGCTGGACGGCCTCGATCTTCAGGAGATTTATCAGTATCTACGGGTTGAAATCCGCACAAGCAACTCTTCTGCAAAGCGTCAGAAAATGGCAAAGCGGCTGAAAATCGTGGATGCTTTCAGACGATCCGGCATCGATCCTACCTGGATGATCATGGATGTCATTCCGGTTTTGCCGCCGGATCTGCGGCCGCTGGTTCCGCTTGAAGGTGGGCGATTCGCCACATCCGACCTTAACGACTTATACCGCAGAGTTATCAATCGAAACAACCGGCTGAAACGTTTGATCGAACTGCGGGCGCCGGATATCATTATCCGGAATGAGAAACGCATGTTGCAGGAGGCGGTCGATGTTCTTTTCGATAACGGACGTCACGGTAGAGTCATCACCGGAACCAACAAACGTCCGCTGAAATCGCTCAGCGATACGCTGAAGGGAAAACAGGGTCGCTTCCGTCAGAATTTACTCGGCAAACGGGTGGATTATTCCGGAAGAACCGTGATTACCGTGGGGCCGAATCTTCGGCTTCACCAGTGCGGGTTGCCGAAAAAGATGGCACTCGAGCTTTTCAAGCCCTTTGTCTACTACCGCCTGGAGCAAAAAGGCTTGGTGCAAACAGTTAAAAGTGCCAAGAAAATGGTTGAAAGTGAAGACCCTCAGGTGTGGGATACACTGGACGAAGTTGTGCGTGAATATCCAGTGATGCTCAACCGTGCGCCTACGCTTCACCGACTGGGGATCCAGGCGTTTGAGCCGATTCTGATCGAGGGAAAAGCGATTCAACTGCACCCGCTTGTGTGTACGGCGTTCAATGCCGACTTTGACGGTGATCAAATGGCAGTTCATATTCCGCTTTCGGTTGAATCTCAGATCGAAGCCCGCATCCTCATGCTGTCCAGTAACAATATTCTTTCTCCTGCAAACGGGAGCCCCATTATCGTTCCCAGTCAGGACATCGTTCTGGGCATCTACTATATGACGCGCGAGTTGGCAGGCGTCAAAGGCGAAGGCATGGTTTTCGCCGGTCCCGAAGAAGTTCGTTCGGCGTACGATGCCGGAGTTGCTGACCTGCACGCCGGAATTACGGTGCGTATCCACGGCAAACGCCTGAAGTCGACCGTGGGCAGAATACTGTTATGGGAAATCATGCCCAAAGACACAGTCATGGTGCTGCGCCGCATCATGACTGTGACCCACGAAGAAGCCTTAATGGTGAACGAAGAACTGGCTGCCGGCTCTACGTTTGTGGCTCAGGTGCAAAAATATTCTCAGCATTCGGCGAAAACAAACAAAGGGCTGATCGGCCGGTTGAGAAGTGAGGAATTCAAACGGGTGTTTCCGGCCTCCGAAGCAGAGGTGGATGCCTTGTACGCACTGAACCCAGGCGACACCAGTGAAATTATGTGCTTTGACGATGCGTACCATATTTTTGAGGTCATCGACAGGATGCCGGAAATACCCTTCGATGTCATCAACAGCGTGATGGATAAAAAAACGCTTCGCGATCTCGTAGATTATGCATACCGAAATCTGGGCCCCAAATCCACCGTCATTCTGGCAGACAGAATCAAGGACATCGGATATCGTTATTCGACTGAGGCCGGGCTTTCCATTTCCATCGACGCCATGATCATTCCAGATGCCAAGGCGAAAATATTGAGATTTGCCGAGGAACGGGTCCGAGAAATCGAAAAACAATACACAGAAGGGCTGATTACACCGGGTGAAAAATATAACAAGGTTGTCGATATCTGGGCCAAGGCTACGGATGATGTGGCCAATGAAATGATGGAATCCATGAAAATGGAAAAAGTCGACAAGGACGGTAAATCCGTTTTCCAGGAAAGCATGAACCCCATCTACATGATGGCCGATTCAGGAGCTAGAGGCAGCAAGGACCAGATGCGGCAGTTGGCAGGCATGCGCGGGCTGATGGCCAAGCCTTCCGGAGAAATTATCGAAACTCCGATTACGGCAAATTTTCGCGAAGGACTTTCGGTACTCCAGTACTTCATCTCAACGCACGGTGCGCGAAAAGGACTTGCCGACACGGCGCTGAAAACCGCCAACTCCGGATATTTGACCCGACGGTTGGCGGATGTGGCTCAGGATTGCGTGGTCAGCGATGATGACTGTGGAACTCTGCTCGGGGTCGATGTCGAGCCGCTGACAGAAGGAGGTGAAGTGATCCAGCGCCTTGGGGATCGAATTCTGGGCCGTGTGGCATGTGAAGACATTCTGGACCCCTATACCGATGAGGTATTGATCACCACGGGAACCGAGCTGGATGAGGTTGCTGTGAAGATCATCGAAGATGCGGGCTTGAAGAAAGTACGGATACGAAGTGTGCTAACCTGCAAAGCCGATCATGGCGTGTGCGCCAAATGCTACGGACGCGATTTGGCTCACGGTCGAACCGTTGAAATCGGTCAGGCAGTCGGAATCCTGGCGGCGCAGTCTATCGGCGAACCTGGCACCCAGTTGACGATGCGTACCTTCCACATTGGCGGAACAGCCAGTCGCCGGGTGGAACAGGCGGATATCCGTGCGAGGGTGGACGGTACTGTACGTTTTCATGACCTCGTCGTCGAGACCAATACCGAAGGGAATGAAATCGTCATGAACCGTAAAGGTGGTGAATTTGCGATCATTGGCGAGACTGGGCGAAAACTGGAACAGTTTTCCGTCATTTTCGGCGCCCATGTGCATGTGAAAAACGAGCAGAAGATCAAAGTCGGAGATATGCTGGCCACCTGGGACCCGTTCACCACCCCGATTATTTCGGAAGTTAGGGGTACGGTAAAATTCGGCGATATTACATTGAACAAGACCATGCAGGAAAAAGTGGACCCCGTAACCTTGAAATCGAGTCGTACCATTGTCGAGTCCAAAAATATCGACGAACGACCCCGAATATCCATCAAGGACGATGACGGAAAGACTGCAAAACTGCCGAGATCCAGCGGTTGGGCCCGCTACATGCTGCCCGTGGATGCCATTCTGTTGGTTGAAGAAGGGGATGAAGTCAAGGCAGGCGATGTGGTGGCGAAGCTGCCACGGGCAACTACCAAGACAAAAGACATCACCGGCGGTTTGCCGCGTGTTGCCGAACTCTTTGAAGTAAGGAAGCCGAAAGATATTGCTGTTCTGAGTGAAATTGACGGCTATGTTGCGATTGCAAAGAGCAGCAAGAAAGGCAAACAGAAGGTGACCATCACACCTGTCGATGTCGGAGAGAAGAAGGAGTACCTGATTCCCCGTGGAAAGCATATAAACGTCATTGAAGGAGATTATATCCGGGCTGGAGAGCCGCTTATCGGCGGATCTAAAATTCCTCAGGATATTTTGAATATCAAAGGCGAAATCGAACTGGCGCGGTATCTGGTGAATGAAGTCCAGGAAGTTTATCGGCTTCAGGGCGTACGCATCAACGACAAGCATATCGAGGTGATTGTGCGCCAGATGATGCGCAGAGTCAAAATTACGCAGGTCGGAGATACTGATTTTATTCAAGATGAACAAATCGACAAGCTCCGGTTTCAGGAAGCCAATGCGGCTATTGTCGATAAAATTTTCGAAGAAGCGGACAGTACCGGGAAAATGGTTGCCAGAAACGGCGTTCCGGCAAAGGCGGAACCGCTGATTCTGGGCATTACCAAGGCGTCGCTGAGTACTGAAAGCTTCATTTCGGCGGCTTCTTTTCAGGAAACCACAAAGGTGCTGACAGATGCCAGCATTGCAGGTGCTGTAGATAGTCTTCGCGGGCTCAAAGAAAACGTAATCATGGGAAGAACCATTCCAGCAGGAACCGGATTTCCCGCATACCGCGATATTCGGATCGATGCATCCTGAGCAGTAACATGATAAAAGACTTGACAAATTGTGCTAATCTATATAAAAGAACTAATTTTACTTTATGAAGGTTCTTATTTTGTTCCAATAGAAGCGATCGAAGGGGAAAAAATGCCTACAATTAACCAGCTAGTAAGAAAGGGAAGGGATCGGGTCAAGAAGAAGACCAATACGCCCGCACTGAAAGGAGCGCCTCAGAAGAGGGGCGTTTGCACCCGAGTGTATACATCAACGCCGAAAAAACCGAACTCAGCACTCAGAAAAGTTGCCAGAGTAAGGCTGACCACTGGTATTGAAGTCACGGCGTATATCCCGGGTATCGGACACAATCTCCAGGAACACTCAGTTGTTCTGGTACGTGGGGGCCGCGTAAAAGATCTTCCCGGCGTCAGATATCATATCATCCGGGGCACATTGGATACGCTGGGTGTGGACGACCGGAAGCAGGGGCGCTCGAAATACGGCGCCAAAAAGCCCAAATAAATCTGGATATCGATCGCTCAAGGGTTAACAAGTAACTTATTAGAGAAAATGGTGTAGGATATGCCTAGACGAAGAGAAATCGCTGAGAGAGCCATCATTGCAGACGCCAAGTATGACAGCAAGCTGGTGGCCAAATTTATCAAATCTATCATGCGGGATGGTAAGAAAAGTATCGCAGAATCAATTCTCTACAATGCTTTCGGTATCATCGAAAAAAAGACGAACGAAGCGCCTCTGAAAACATTCGAACAGGCAGTGGAAAATGTCAGGCCTGTCATCGAGGTGAAATCCCGGCGGGTCGGCGGCTCGACCTATCAGGTACCCACAGAGATCAGGTCGTCTCGGCGCACGGCTCTGGGGATTCGATGGCTGATTGGTTTTGCACGCAAACGATCCGAGAAAAGCATGGCGGAAAAACTGGCGGCTGAAATAATGGATGCCGCTAACAACAGAGGTTCTTCCGCCAAGAAAAAAGAAGATACCCATAAAATGGCTGAAGCCAATAAGGCATTTGCGCATTACCGGTGGTAATTCCCGATCGAAATAAGGTTCTCGTCGGCAGCTTGAAAGAAATTGACCGTAATTAAAGGAGGACAGTGATATGGCGAAGGAAAAGTTTGATCGGTCGAAACCGCATGTGAATGTGGGAACGATAGGACATATTGATCACGGGAAAACGACGCTGACGGCGGCGATAACCAAACACAATGGTTTGAAGGGCATGGCCAAATATGTTCCATTCGACCAGATCGACAAGGCGCCTGAGGAAAAAGAACGCGGCATC
>CAJBLH010000120.1 GCA_903953895.1 uncultured Desulfobacteraceae bacterium
GCATGAGCATCCTTTCACCTTGATGCGAATCACTGTGAAAGACAGCAATGGAAAGGCTGTCTTCAAAAAGTCTTTGTGGTTGATCGTTATCGGGAAACGCAATCGGGAGATATCCCTGTCGGATGCGTATCAGGCATACAGGCAGAAATATGATATCGAGCGTTTCTTCCGGTTTGGAAAAAGCAAGCTCCTCATGAACTCTTACCAGACGCCAGTTGTTGACCATGAGGAGAATTGGTGGGAGATTGTTGGACTTGCCTATGTTCAACTTTATATCAGTACTCCGTTGGCACAAAATCATCCTCGACCATGGGAGCGTTATCTTCCAGAGGTCAAAGAAGAAAAAACAGGGGGACTTGCATCCCCGTAAATGGTACAGTGAGAGATGCCTGCAATTATTCGGGAGATTGGAACTCCTGCCAAGTTTCCCATACCTCGTGGTATACTGCCAACGGTCATAATCTTGACTTCTGAGCCCCCACCCCAACCCTCCCCCGCTGGGGGAGGGAGCATAAGGAAATTGAAGATTATGCCCGTTCGCAGTATAAATCCTCGGGCAGATTGAAAGGGAAATCCTCGGGCAAACGAAATCGATCGCCAGTGATCAAGAAGGTCACTAAAAAAGGGCAAGAACATGATTGATCGCTCTAAAAAGTATTTGTTATACCAATGCAACTTTGGTTTTTCCGGGATCACCATGCTTTGTATCCGATATCTTTTACTGTCTTTGGAAAAACCAAAGCTGTTTGAGTATATACTCGAGACCGCATAAATTTATGAATTCTGCAAATGAGGATCGCGCAATAGTTTTGCACGATAACTTATAACATCGCGCAATATGAAAATTTCGTTTTCACAAATCTATTCGGTCTCAAGTATAACTCCTAAAGCCATGTAAAAAGTTGCCGTTTTGAAGCGTTAATTTCGAGATTACAGGATATGTTTGTCCAAAGTCCAATACTGCTATGAGGTACCTTTTATAAGGTTAGTTCTCATATGTAAAGAGAAAACGAATGAACGTAAAATTACCCGCCATAGGCGTGAGAAAGAAGGCACGCAAAAAACTTCTTATCAGGTTTAATAAAACAATCAGTGGTGATCGACTGCCTAACTCAAAAAGGTTCATCGCGGATTAGTGGAAAAACATATCATTTCATTCCGAAACCAACGGCCGAGCAACCTCGTACTTTAAGGCTGCGCCTAAAGCTTTTCGCATCACTAATGACGGAGCAATCTACTTGGGTGAATTTCCCGAAAATCCACGATGAGCAGTGTTTCTTTTTTGATAACCGGCAAAAAGAGCGGACACCATCACAAAAATTATATCAATCAGGATATCTCCCACCCGCATGGAAAGGCTGACACTCAACGCCATTTCTTTGGACATCACGAGTGTAAACAGAGGTATTTGAACGGCTTCACGCACACCGATTCCTGCAGGTGCAAAGAGAGCCGCCATTCCGACGATTCGCGAAAAATTCAATACCCCCCATAGGAAGATAACATGTCTAAAAAGCTCATCTGCTCCAACAGCCTCCATCATCCACATTGAGTAAATGGCGTACATCACTGAAAAAAGCAGAAGCCACAACCCTGCCTGCAAAATCGATTTTAGACTGATGGATCTGGGTACATGCTGTTTCCCCATGATCCGTCGTAACAGAAAATTTAAAAAAGGTGGAGAGACCAGAATAAATAACAGTATCACTGATATGGCGACATATGGCAAGTATCCTTTCATGATTTCCCATGCACTTGGAAGGGTTAAAAGACCCATTATTCCAGCCAAACCGGAAACAAACAACTGAAGGAACAGCTCAATAACCGATGAGAAAGCTACCATTGATTTGGAAATGCCATATTTATCGGCGACAAGGGTACGGGCCAGCACAACGCCTGCCTTGCTGGGAAGGTACCTGGCTAGCCATGCCCGTGCATAAATGTTGACGATCTCCGTCATCGGAATGAACACCGATTCCAGTTGACGCAGCAATTGTGACCAGGCGCAGGGTAGTATCCAGCGGGCCAGAACACCCAGCGTTGCGCCAGCCCACCAATGCGACCAATGTACCGACAACTGGTTGAATGTACCCCAGTCCAGATCGCGCAAATAGATAAACAGAAAACAGAAAACCAGTAAAAATAACAGCATTCTTACACATTTCAGCAAGAATATCTGAATTCCATTCTGTTCTGGTTCTAAAGGGTCATGCTCAAATTTTAGGGAAAACTTTTTTAATGGTTGTACCATCTGGTATACTGATGCCTATTTTAATAGATATCCGGTGTTTCAAGAGAGCGAACATCGGACAAGCCAATTGGCCTTAACGATTATATTCAATCGGGATCGCTTTCAAGGCTGTGCCGTGCATTTCATGTTCGAAGCAGACTTTTACAGTTTCAAGCCAGTCGATTGACTGTACTCGTCAATCCAACGAATGCTCATATCCTCAACACACTGTATAAATTTGGTTTTCCATGGGCATTCCAGGAAAAACTTTATTGGTAAGGTAGCCAAATCGTGAGGCCACGGCCGATGTTTCTTCTTCAATAATCTTCAGTTCCTGATCACTCAAGTTCGGCTGATAATACGTGGGCAGATGAAGATTTTTTGCAAATTGATTACGGGTCCTCTGAAAGATATCGGCAGGTAACCCCGTATGCGCCAAAATACGATCGATCATTGGACCTGCACTGCCACACAGATCTTCATACCGGACCACCATACAGGCTTTTTTCAAGCGCTCATTTTCATTCAGTTTGTCTGCAAGAAAACCGTAAACAGAAGTCCAATACCTCGCCCAACCACGTACCGTCTCACCCGTCTGCCAGAGTTCCCATATTTCCCGTATCACAGCGTCATTACCCACATTGATCAGACGACGATCTTGCCCGCATTCATAATGGCCCAGGAGTCTGACCAACCCAACCGTTTCAGGCTGCATCTGGCAGAAGAAGTGGTCCTGTCTGAGCAGAGATGCGATATGATTTTCAGGTTGACGAATCATAATAAGGAATCTGGCGTCAGGAAAAAGTTTAACAAGATATTCTATTCGCGTAACATTATAGTTGTTTTTGGTTACATATCGGGATCCACCTTTGGCCATACGCATTTTTTGAATGGATTTAGTATAAAACTGCTCAAAATTGGAATTCGAGATCGTATTATCCAGAACCACTGTCGAATTTTCATCATGAATTGTCTGAAAAAACTGCATCCAGATCATTTCTTCCACTGCATGGGGCGTCAGAGGATTGATTTGCAATCCATCTTGTTGAAGCCTTTCAATATTGGATGCAAAAAAAGGTGTCTTCGGGGCCAGATGATTAAATAGATAAGGAAGATAGGGGCATATCACCTCTCTTGTCTGATGGGTAAATGTATCCGGGTGTTCTCCGAGCAAAATGGATGTAATGGTGGTTCCAGCACGGGCTAATCCACAAATATAAATTGGTTTTGGTTTTTCAGCCTTTCGGAGCTTGAACCACAGCAGAAATGATTCTAATTTTCCAAGCCGTATTAGAAATTTTGATCGTGCATCTAAAAATTTCACTATTCTGAATACCCGCCGGTAGATCGTTGTCATATCCGATTGTCTGATTTTTTGTTTAAAACAGAAAGCCATGAATAAATATTCCTCATAATTACTTGCGGTTCGAGAGTTGAACACATCAACGATGACGCTGATGCGTGTTCGTATTCCAGCCATGAATGTATTCTTGGTCGGGGAGAAAAATTTCATGCAAGTTTGGCGTTGCAGGATTGGTCTCTCTCCATGATTCTGAGTTTTGTAGTCTGAATATTTTTTTCAGTTCACCGCTTCGACAATAGGGGGCAGGTGCTATCAATCAGTTTCAAAACAGGAAGCCTCTTCCGATAACCCTTTAGAACAGGGAATACTATCCTTCTGGATGAGCCTTTACAATTAATTTTCGAAAAACATCTGATTTGATACAGCGGTCTTGGGCAGCTAAAAAATGACCAAAAAAATTCTCATAACTGTTATTGAAACTTTCATGAATCAATCGACGCGACATGGCCAATGCATCAGGATGAAATGGAAGCAGGTTATTGACAGTTTGCGCCAAAGTTTCTTCAAATTTGACCTGTTCGCAGACATGATCAAGTATCCCCCAATCCACAGCTTGGGCAGCCCGCATCTTTTTTCCGGTAAGAATCAAATTTTTTGCCCGACCAACACCAATATATCTGGCCAGACGAAATGTTGCCATTCCGGGTAAAAATCCTCTTTTTACCTCATCGAATTGAAAAACCGCACGATTTTCAGCGATTCTGGCATCGCATAACAGAACCATCTGAAATCCACCGCCGATACAATCACCCTCTATGGCCGCAACAGTAAATTTGTTAAGATTTTCGAGTTGGCGACACATTTGTTCCCATTTCTGCAGCCCATATATATCGGGAGGCTTATCCAGAGAGAATTCACGCAAATCCATGCCAGAACAAAAAATACCGCCGCTACCGCGCAATACGAGTACTGAAACATCAGATGCTTCATCTATCAGATCGATCAATTCACTAAATTCGTTTACCATTTGCATATTGATAGCATTCGATGCATCAGGTCTGTGTATAGCGACAGTAACCACGTTGCCTTCTTTACTGACTTTTATTGTTTTATACTGTTTCATCTGCAAATAACCCCATTTTATTTAAAAATAGAAAGCGATCTAATATCCAAGACACCAATAAATTCAATAAATACTACCAAATTAACAGCGCCGTTTCGATGGTCGTTCCTGGACCCATTGTAATTGCCACTCCCACATCGCCTTTTTTTACAATGTCTTCCCGCATCAGTTCCTTATATGAGAAAAGGAAAGCAGCAGATGACAAATTGCCGTAATTTCTTAAAATATTTAAAGTATGCCTGACATCATAATCAGTTAAACCGATATTGTACTCGATTGCATCAATCACTTTTTTTCCGCCTGAATGAATAACCCAATGCGCGATGTCACGACGTTTAAGTCCATGCCGCCCCAAAAGACGCCCCAGTGGTTTTTCAACATTCGCACCGATAACATACGGTATGTCTCTATCCAAGTAAAAAGATAACTTTGTACCATCAAGTTCGAATTTCATTGCGCCAATGGCTTCTACGATAATATGGGACTCAAAATCAAATATAATTGGTCCATCAAGGAAGTTTTCATTGTCCTGGCAAACCAGGACGGCTGCCACACCATCGCCAAACAGGGAGTTGACCACAGCCACGTTAACTGATTTGTTATATACATATGCAGCAGAACAAATTTCGGTACAGAGAAGCAACGCTTTTTTACCGGGGTTGGATCGTGTAAAAGCAGAAACAGCCTGTAAACCATTTAAGCCAGCATTACACCCCATACCCAGAATATCAGACCGTTGAACATTTTCACGAAATCTCATTTTATTTACCAAATGAGCGGAAATTCCCGGACAAAGGAATCCTGTGCTGCTGATACAGCAAAAAAAATCCACATCATATGGTGCAAGACCCAAAGGAGACAGACACTCTGTAATGGCCTTGGGTCCAAGCTCAAGAACACCATTCAGATGTTTATCAATTAATTCCTGATTGGATTCCACCGGCATTTGGCCATTTGATGGTTCAGGAAGATAAAGGTGCCGAGTTTCAATATTTCCTCCAAGAAATATTTTACGAATTCGACGGTCTTGTTCATGGTACAAGTCCAGAACTTCATTTTGGGTATATTTTTTAGGTGGGACAGCAGTCCCCACAGATATAATCCGCGCACCAAACTCTGGGCGCCTGAAAACAGGTTTACTCTTTGGCGTCATGATAGATTCTCGTTGTTTATGATCGGTTTGTGTGAAATATCTTTTTTATATCTTGATATGGATATTCACAAAATTATTTGGCACAGATGAATACCTGGTAGTTCATTGCTTGGCGAAAAGATGCTATGGATGATTAAACTTAAGATGATACAACAGAGCCTGACATACGGACTCAAACCGAAGGCCTGCGGGGTTGCTGGTGGATAAGTTTATCGCTTTTTTTGCAAGTTGCAATGCCAACGGATCTCGTTCAACTATTTCTCTGCATAAATTATCAGTATCAACCGAAAGATTCTGAGCTGTTGACACGAAGTTTATCAGACCATTATGAAGCGCTTCGTGCGCTGACCATATTTTTCCGGCCAGAATCAGCTCTCTGGCTTTTGAAGGTCCGACCACTTGTGTTAGTCGCTGGGTCCCACCAGCGGCAGGAATTAGTCCCATTTTTGTTTCCGGAAATGAAAACCGAGCAGTATCAGATGCAATTCTAAAATCACAAGTCAAAGATAATTCTAGACCACCACCTGCTGCTGCGCCATTTATTGCAGCAATTGTAATCTTGTTTCCAGAGGCTATTCTCTCAAAAACATTTGCACTCAGCAGATTGAATGCATCATTGTAATCCCTCTGTTTTAATTCGGAAAAATCAGCACCTGCACAAAAAGATCTGGATCCTGTAGAACAGATGACAATAACATGAATATCCGGATTCTTCTCATAAGCCTCAAATTGTCTGTCGATTTGTTCAAGCAGAATTCGATTATAGGCATTGGCCTTATGGGGCCGGTTCAACTGTATAAAACCTATTGACTTTTTATCCCAGGAATTAATTAATCGGTCCGTGTCTGTTGTTGTGATTTGGATTACCTCTTTTATCATTGGATTACTAAAACCACGTTGCAGCTTTCAAATCATAATATTTTCTGATTTTCTTGGGGTGAATGCAGATAAAATCGCCGGAAAAATTTTTAGCAAACATACATAGGTTTTGGCTGCACCCACTTTCGATGAATGTATTCACGCCCAATTCTATAAGCTTATTCATGGTGCCGTACCAACTGATATGGTGGCTCACATTTGTTCTGGCTTCAGTTCGGATATCATCGGCTGTTTTGATTAATTTTTGATCTACTCCTGAAATCACGATACACTGTGGATCTGAGATATGAATTTGAGAAAGATATCGACCAATTTTGTGTTCCGCATCTTTCATCCAACTAGCATGATAGGGTAGTGCCACAGGAAGAAGTTTGGTATCGATCGCGCCTCTTTGTCTTGCTGCATGAAAAAGACTTTCAATTTCAGATTTTATTCCGGAAACAATTCCTACGTTCTCCAGTATAATATCAGCAAGTTCAAGCGAGTATCCCAATTCGGATATCAGGTCGATTACCCTTCCAAAGGGTATTCCGATTATAGCCCCCATACCATAATCGCAATCACCTGAAAATTCATGAGCATATGTGCAGACATGATGCATCAGTAATAGCCCGTCTTCAAAAGACACAGCAGCACTATGATACAACGCAGAAAAAAGCCCCATGCTGTATCCGGCAGCATAATCAGCGTGTATGCCTGCAAGTTTGAAAATCTCGGATATCGTGCAATTATTCAGATAGCACAGATAGTGCTTCGTAAGATCATCTTCAATTTCCTTGACTGACAACGCATGTACCTGTCGAATCATTTCAGGATCAATTGGCAACACGTCTGCGGCACGATGTAAAAAATTGTCAAAAATATGTTCAAAACCGTTAATCTCTTTGGGGTTAAATTGTCGATATTTCATGCCGAATGCAGGGAAGATACATGCGATGACTCTTTGTTTCATTATAAAACTCCACGTTGGTGAATCAAAGGCACTTATACAGAATCTTAAGGATTATATTTTGCGATGACCAGTGTGGCGTTACATCCACCAAAACCAAAAGAATTGGATATCGCTATATTTACATCCCGGAAGCGTGCTTTATCGGGAACATAATCAAGATCTAATGCTGGATCAGGCGAATAATTAATCGTAGGTGGAATGATACCCTTCCGAATGCTCTGGATTGTGGTTATCGCCTCAATAGCGCCACAAGCGCCACCAGTATGGCCAATCATGGATTTTATGGATGAGATTGGAGTGCGATATGCACTATCGCCAAAAACCGACTTGACAGCGAATGTTTCATATCGGTCATTTAACGGTGTAGATGTACCATGAGCGTTAATATAATCAATCTGGTTTGGCTCCAGATTCGCATTCCTTATGGCATAAGCCATTGTTTTCGCCATTCCTTCGCCATCTTTCATTGGCGCCATAATATTGTAGGTTTCGCTCGTTAATGCGTACCCACAGAACTCCGCCAAAATTTCAGCACCTCTGTTGACTGCATGTTCTTCTGACTCAAGGATCAATACACCTGCCCCCTCTCCGATCACAAAACCATTCCGGTTAATGGAAAAAGGACGACAGGCTCTTTCCGGCTCCTCATTTAAGGATGATAATGCAAATATATCATTAAACCCTTGAATATGTTCTGGATTAACAATTGAACTGGCGCCTCCTGTTATAACCAGATCAGACTGGTTGGATTGAATCAGGTTATATCCATGTGCAATGGCAAATGCCGACGAAGCGCAGGCCGATGATACGATAAAATTAGGCCCTTCGAGACAGTACTCAAGAGATACCCATGCTGACAGGGCATGAGGCATTGTTTTTAATATCCAGTAATCATCTGTATAAATCCTTGAATGCCCTGTCTCCACAATACCAAAGATCACTGCACATCTTGAACGGTCCAAGCTGTTTAAATTCAGCGAAGCAGATTCAACAGTTGCTTTCGTACATACATAACCGATACGGGTACCGCGCGCCATTTGTCGGGAGCGCCTTCCTTTGCAATACTTCGATGCATAATCTTCAAAACTGGGAGGCAACTCACCGGCAATATGCGTCTGGTAACTTGAATAATCAAAAAGCGATATTTTTTTAACACCACTCTTACCAGCGACCATGTTATTCCAGCTTGATTCAATATCCAAACCCAAGGGCGTGATCATATTACAGGCTGTAACGACAACCCTTCTTCCCATCAGATATCCCTTTTATTTATAAAATAATATAATGTCAATTTGTTATGAAGAGTTCTTTAAAATCGTTTTTAGGAAAAGGAACCTGAACTCAATCATTTTATAGAGAAATCGTATTTCTTAAAAACTGCCTGGAGATCTTCGATTATCCGGTCTTTAGAAATATTGAATTCGGATAAATCGATATTATGATGTTTCGCCTGATAGCCCTTTTGGCTTTCCAATTGCGACTGAATTTTTTGTTTCAATTGTTTACTTGGATTAATGTTGATAAATGAAAAAATTTGTTGCACAGCCGTGCCTGGATCTTTTCTCAGGTCATTGTAATTCAAAACCAATATTTGGTTTAAGGGAATAGAACCCTTTTCAAAAAGACTTTCCAGGTAATTGTAAAAAGCGACATTATGTTTATACCGACGTTGATAATATATGGATAACATACTCTTGTTACGGAGTTTATCAAGTCCCCATAAATGGTCAAACATATTGCGATGCAGTGACATATGTGAAGTCTGCGTTTCCAAAGGGGATCTGATCAGATAAATAATCCGTGCATCCGGAAATTCATGAAACAACGATTTAAGTCGCATGCCTGAATAATTAAGTTTACTGACAACTTGCGTTTTCCTAAGATAAAAAGCCTGTCTTTGCAAGCAGCCACGAAAAAAAATCATCGATTTCTCTCGAACTTCTTCAGGCTGAAGATCATTGAATACCAGTTCAGCAAAATCCCAGTCGCTGAAACCAATTGGCGACAGTAAAGTTAAAAACTGGGTGTTCAGTATGTGAGAGAAAAGGAGTTCTTCCTCTTCCACATCGTCTAAACCCATTTTATGCCCTACTTCTGCAGGAAAGAGGATATTTTTTTTGGTCTTTATGATTTTGTCAATTAATGGCCGAAGTATTTTTCGTCCTGTCAGAGAAGGAACCAGGATCTCCCACAATTTAAATTCCACAAAATCATCTTCTGCGATGAGACGATGCAAAAATGTGGTACCGGATCGGGGATGTCCGATAATAAAAATAGGCTTTTTGATGACAACCCGCTGAAATCCAGGAAACAGAATTTTATCCAGCATCAGTGTCACCACTGTAAAAAAATAAAAGAGAGGCATTAGGGAAATCCTTATCAGAAATACTTTCCCAAAGCCAAAAGCCTTCCATGTACTGACAATAATCTTGAGATAAATTTTAAGCTGAAAGGAAATCATAATTATCGGTGTACCTCAAAACATTTAACAATAATCTAAAATAAATCCGGCATGCATCCATTTGCTGGATTCCGTTACAAAGCTCACCCATCTGTTTCCGAGAGACATCTGATTTTCCTGCAGGTAGTGATCCAAAGCGATAATGACAGCCGGTGCTCCAGGGTAGCCGCTTGTGGACAGCTTGGTATAGAAGGGAAGATCAGGGTGGTTAAAATCCTGCCGAAATTTTTTAATCATGATGTCCATCATATGCTTCGTGGGAACATTTGCGAAAAAGCATTTCACACTGTGAAGATCAAGTCCGGTTTTTTCAATAAATTTATCGAATCCTTCCTGGAAAAGCTTAGGCGCAAGTTTTGAAACAACGCTGATGTCCTGGAAAAGATGATGATAGCCATGCTCATAAATTTCCAGAAGATTGGATCGTTCAGCCCCTATTTTCATTCTCATGGATGGTTCAATTCCTAATCCCACAGACTCCAGATAGGTATCAACAACTTGCAGGTTGAGCGCCGGCCCTTTTTCGGCGCTCAGCACCAAAGCCCCTGCACCATCACATAAAAACCACCGCAGGATGACCTCTTCGATTGTCAGGACTTTTTGGTTTAAATAACTGCTCCTTAAAAAAGATGAGGATATTTGAGAGGTAACTACCAGCGCATTCCGATAGCGCCCATTGGCAATCAAATCAGAGGCCACCTGAATCGCCTTGTAAATAGCCGTACAATTCGAATGAATGGCCATTTCAGCACAATAGGATATCCCCAGGGCTTCCTGTACCAGTACACTGGATGGTGGGCACATATAATCATAAAAAATGCCCGCATATACAATTAAATCGATATCGTTTGGAACAAGGCCAGCTTTTCTCAATGCGATGTTGGATGATTTAACACACATTGTAACGTTATTATCCGTCATCTCGCCGGTTTTAGGATCTATCACATAGTGAGTATATTCAATTCCCAGCATTTCTTTAAGCATCGGACGCATACGGTCGATCCGCTTCATCAGCTTGGGAGGCGCATCTGTAATTTTCCCAAGTACATCTTCTATTTGATCAAACGGAACCGGATCACCGGGAGAGTAAGATCCAATCCCGGTGATAAAAACTGGGCGCTCATTCACAGATACCTCCTGATAATGATAACAGTATAATGTGTGTAATTTAGGTCAGCATTGTCCGATTGCAATACCCATATGAAACTTTCATTTTCACAAATCGATCCGGCCTTAAGTATCGTTGACACTTTTGACTATTACATTTGGCGATCAAAGTTAAATCGTTCAAAAATATCCCTAAAGTCATGAAGGATTTGTTCATGAGATAGATTAAATTTTTCCAATGAATAGTGATGTCTGCTGATATATTTACGTGCATTTTCTTCTTCGCAGTTTAACAGTTCACGATATTCAGCATGCAATTCATATCCAAGATGATCATAGCACTTTGACATTATATTCAGTGGGCTCTTTATTAACAGTTCATAATTCACGATAAAATAGGAAGAAGCCGCCTTGGTGTCCAATATGGATAGCGGATAGTCATAAAACGTTTTAACCGTTTGATAGACATCAGCAAACATTTCTTGATTTGCAGAAAGATGAAGAATTGATCGATAGAATTCCTGAACAAGATTAAAAATTGAAGGAATGACTTCCAGAGGCGAACGGGCCATATAAATAATTTTTCCGTCTGGAAAATATTCGAACAAGCTTTCAATTTTTGATGAGAAAGCCGGACTTTTGGATAAAAAATGTCCGGTATGTTTTTTAAAATATGCATGACGTCTGATACACTCAACATAAAAAGTCATTATTCGTTTTTTTTCTTTTTCAGACAACATCCTATCAAAATGGACAAACCACTTAAACTCATTTTTCAATGGAAATAAAAACAACAGATTATATGATGAAAAAATATGTAAAGAAAGTAGTTCACACTCTTCGGGTAAAAATAGACCGGATGGATGGACCTTTCCCAGCTCGGTCATCGTCGACATTTCTTTTTTCCTTATAAATCGGTACCCTGCCCCCCCCAGTCGAGCGTCCAGTCGGCCGACAGCAGTCAATATTTTTTTTTGGCATATGGCAGGAAAAATAATTTCCCAAGTTTTAAAGAAAAAAAAATGTTTGCTGTCCAAGGCAAGAAGTCGATGCATGTGGGTTGTTCCACTGCGGGGATTCCCGATAATAAAAACCGGCTCCTTAATTTTGATTGATTTATGACCGGGATAAAGAATATCATCCAGCTTGAAGCACAAAGCGTTAAATAGTTGGAAGATTGGAAACACGATGAAAAATGCGATCAAGAAGAACATCCGCTTGATTGAAAGCTGAGCCACGTCATCTGCGTTAGGGGAAAAAGATTTTCTGGCAATACGAAAAAAAGTGCGAAAGTCGAAAAAAGATAGCATAATGCTCGCTTTTTGAATAAAATATATTAACAACAATTGCCGGGAAAAATACCATGAAGCATATAAATACAGACCTCGTTAATTAAAAAATGCGATGGTTTTTATTTGTAATAAAATCAAATAGTAATGGTCATTTTATCTATATTGGACATTTTAAATTTCTTACAGCCACCAAAGCACCTACATATTGATGCTATTAATCAATAAAACACAATATGATGTAGATGAACAGAAATAATATAGCTGATTTTGTCCATAATTTTGATGCAAATTGACTCGTTTTTAAAGAGGTCTGTAAATAAGGACTTTCCTAAAAATTTATTATGCTACCAACCCATCAATGCTGAAGGAATTTTTCCCTTAAGAATATTTCGAATGAGCCAATCTTTTAAACAATCTGGAACAAATACACTTAGAACTGCCATTCTAGCATCTTTACCAAACTGATAGCGCGCTTTGGGGCATTTTTTTTCAAAAGCCATCAAGATCATCTTGGCCACATCTTCAGCCAAAACACTGTTTTTCCATCCACTGCGCATCAACTTTTCCATAGCAGCTCCTCTTTCGTCATATAACGATTGCTCTTCCTTTCCCATTTCGGCAACACGCTGTTTTGTATCAGAAAAGGACTTATCCCATATTGGCGTCATGACGGTACCAAGCTCTATCAGAACCACGTGAAGTTGCCATTGATCCAGCTCTCGACGCAACGCATCTGCCATACCTCTGAGCGCAAATTTGGATGCTGCATAGGCGCCGGAAAAAGGGAGAGCAAACCAGCCTGCACCCGAGCCCACAAAAAGAACACGGCCCTTTGCCTTGCGAATCATTGGAAGAAAGGACTGAGTTACAGCCAATTGGCCAATGAGGTTAACTTCTACCTGATAGCGAAAATCTTCAATCTTCATAAATTCCAACGGACCACCGACAACGATTCCTGCATTATTTATGATACCGGTAATTCCTTCATATGGGCACAGTTTCTGAGAAACCGTATGGACAGCGTTTTCAATTTCCCGAGGTTTTGTGATATCAATAATGATTGGGGTCAGTTGGAAGGCTGCTTCTGCCAGCAGAGATTCTCCTGCCTGTGCATTTCTCACACCCGCAAACACGCGATATCCGGCTTTATCAAAAAACAGCGCAGTTTCTCTTCCAATACCGGTTGAAGCCCCTGTTATGAAAACAGCCCCCTTATTCTTTGGACACATAATCCTCCATCGTCAAAAGATGATGAACCTGCAAAAAGTCAAAAATGGCAATAAACTCATTTTATTCAACGCTGGTTATTAAAACAAAACCACAGTTAAAAGAAGCAAAACAACTCTTTCGCAATCTTAATAATGCTTCGGGTTGGAGGGGAACAGGTATCTTTTTGGATTTTTTCGAGTCCATATAGAAAACTATATCTGCAATTCATGCTTAAGAGTAAATAAAAATTGATCTTGAAAATTTGAAAAAAAATCCTGGGGCAGATCAGCGCCATCAAATGTGATATTTAACCGTCCATGAAGGGTGGAAAAAACGACGAGCAGCGAAACTCCGAGCCAGCGCCTCCACGAAAATACGGAGAACTCTTCTATACGTAAATTCCCGTATTGCGGTTGAACATTAAAAATTCCCAGATTATCAATAGACAGGGTGTCGCGAAGACGAGGCCGTCTTCCCGATTTAATTTTCAAGAAGCGTGACAGATTGGCGGCCATAATTGGACCCTGGTCATTGATGAACTTCTTGAGATCGGTTCGACTCTGCCTGGCCAAATCAAAAAAATTAATTTCAGGCTGAATCGGATAAACCTTCATAAAACTAGACGCGAGACAGAATAAATCACCAGAATCAACATTATACTGACCTGCTCTTCTTAAATCGATCGGAAAACGACATGCGAATTTTATGCCATTTTGGGTCAGCAATTTTTTCAACCCGATCACCCCGGAGGCAAACATGGCACCTGTCAATGAAATACGATGCTTTCGGCATTGTTTTAGTAAGCTATCTGTTTCTTTTTCACCAAATATATATCTTGTCAGTAATGGCGCATAAGGCTCAGAACTGACAGGCAGTTTTGTCCATCGACCCGTGCGCCTGCGCAAAAAAGAACTTGCAAGTGAGAGAATTATTCTCATTCTACTGGCAATCGGAGCAGTAACTGGAAGAGGTTGTCCTGTTATCATGGGGAGTTGTGGTATATTTAGTGGAAGAGATTTATTATTTACGATGGTCTCATATGTAGAAAAAAGTTCACGGACAAATCGAAATACCGAAACACCATCTAATATGGAATGGTGAAAGCCCATCAGTAAATCGCATATCTCATTGTTGGGATATCGCAAAATCTTCAGCCGCAACAGAGGGCCCTTCTCAACGTCCATCGGAGGATATAACACGGACTGTGTAGCGTTCTGCCATCGAAAATCATTTGTTGGTGCATTCTGAACAATCAGCGGTATGGGAAGATATGAATCAAAAACTTTGAAACAGTGGATGCCAGAACTGTTGCAAGCGAAGCCACAACGCAATTTTGGATGACGCTGCTGCAACAAGAGAAGAACTTTTTGCATAATATCCTGATGGATATGACCTCGAACACGCAGGACTATACCGGTTGCGCTGTCCCCATCAAATTTAGCATAGACCTCTCTCAACAAATTTTCCACTGGTCCCATTGGAAATAGACCGCTACTTGTTTGTTTCTGGTTCACAGTTTTGCCTTTTTCAAATCCATAATTGAACAGATCAAAAACCAATCATCAACATTTCCACGCGTGACACCGTTCTCAATCCATAATTGAGACGATCGACGAATGCATTGGTGATTCGTTCGATGAAGTAATCCTCTCGCCAGTTTTTGAATGTTACAACAAATTTTGACAGATATTTGTCACCGGTTATAGCGCATATCACATGACTTGCTACTGAAATTGGTCTTTAACTTACTAAAAACATTGAATGTGGTGTCTAAAAATAGCATAAAGTCATACGAAATGCACTATAGTTTGGCTTTGTTCATCCTGGTCTCTTCTTGATGAACTTTCGTTGAGAAAGCAAGCCATCGTGTGTACACAAGGAAATATCCTCGGGATGAGTACACCAATAGGTGCAAAATTTCATGCTCTCCTCCGCGACGAATCGCAAACATTTTCACCACCATGGTATCAATGCCCAACAACTTGGTTAGAGTCTCATCTGCAACTTCTTCGAACTCTTGCAGGCTGATTCGATTCACGGCATTTGCTGCGTCCTTTAAAAAAATATGGCGTACGATAGTAATTTCATGGGAAATCCTCCTAATGGGTTTTTCCCATGCTCATTTATATCAATCAGGGGGAAATGTTCCGTAAAAAATGCACTGTAAACATTTTTTCACGTTAACCCGCGATGAGCGCATTTTTCCCATATATCGCCAGTCATTACCACTGAGTGATCTACCAACCCATAAAAAAAGATGGGAGCCTGTTTTGAACGACATTATAAATAATCCAATCGTTCCATCTATCAGGAATAAACCTGCTTAAAGACCCTAGTCTGGCATCTTTTCCAACAGTATAGCGGGGCCTTGGCCTTTTGGTTTCCAATATCTGTTTGACCAATTTGGCTACTATTAGGGGTGATATTGCTCGAGTACTTCCAATTTTCATCATTTTTTCAACTGCCCCCCCATATTCTTGATATAAATCTTCTTCTGAATTTAAAGGACGGTAATCTTGTTTATGAGCTTTATCCAGTATTTTGTCCCAAATAGGTGTAGCAATCGCACCTAACTCAATTAATGAAACTTCAATTTTCCATGGCAACAATTCCCGTCTTAGCGCATCTGTGGCGCCTTCAAGTGCAAACTTTGAAGCTGAATAGGCGCCAGAAAATGGGAGCGCAAATTGCCCACACACTGATCCCATGTTAATAATTCTACCTTTTCCTTTTCTGATCAAAGGCAAAAACGATTGAATAACTGCTAACTGTCCAACTAAATTGACTTCAATCTGATATCTAAGATCACAAAGAGGAAAATACTCAAGCGGACCTCCTATCGCAACACCAGCATTATTGATCAATCCCATTAAGATAGTATCGTTCTCTAATGCCTGCGAAATCAACCCTGTGGCATGACATATTTCTTCAGGTTTCGTAATATCCATCAAAACAGGACTGACCGCTCTTGATGATTCCAGGATTAATGCTTCACCTGCTTCTACATTTCGAACACCTGCGAATATCTTGTAACCATGTTTGCTCAGATGCAACGCACATGCTTTTCCAATTCCGGTTGAAGCTCCTGTAATCAAAATCGCCTTTTTTGAAACTGGCAACGTCATCTGCATATCATCCTCTGAAAGATTTGGCTTTAGGAAAATATTTATTCATCCGATTGAATGATATTTATCCCATAAAAGTCACTATAATCAAGTTTTCATTACGCTGGCAATGATCCAGAGACCCTTTTTATGATGGATTTTCATATCGGTAAAATTGGAATTCTTTAACAACCTTTTCAAGGTTTCAATACCGAATGGCGTAAGCCCAAGAAATTTGGTGGAGAATCTGGCGAGATAATTGAAAAAAAAGCCTGAAGGCTTGTAGAAAGTTGCAAAAACAAATCTCCCACGAACTTTCAATACTCTATGAATCTGCATAAGTACCTGTTGTGGATCTGAAAACAGATGAAGCGCCCCAGAACAAATTACGCCATCAAAGTATTCTTCGTTGAAGGGAAGCGTCTTAGCATCACAACGAATTAAGTTAACATTGGCCAAGCCGTTTTCCTGAATTTTGGCGCTGGCGTAATTTAACATGTGCATGGAAATATCCAAACCGAAAACTGTAGACGCTGTCATTTTTTGAGCTAATTTGCGGGTGTATATTCCGGTTCCACAGGCAATATCCAAAATAACGCGCTGTTGCCTGCTGAATGTCAATGCATGATAAAAAGTTCCGAATTCACGTTCAGATGTTATTTGGAGCAGGGCCATGGTAAAGGGGCTATGACGCCAAAATAAGCTGTCATAAACCTGAACGAGATATTTGGACTCCATTAAGGACTGAATAATTTTTTTCGGGGAAGGTGACGAAGGAATCATATCAAGTATCCGATTGGTAATCGGATACCGGAATTGACAGACAGGGCAAATCAAATCAGCGGAAACATAATTAGATAAGACAATATGCCCTTTAAGACATGAAGAACATAAGACGGTCAGGTGATGTAAATATTCCATAATACGTTGACACTCCAGCTAAATATTATTCTCCCCGAATTACTTCTAATATCATAATTTGACATTTTACTATATTCATAGTCAATCAACAATTCTTTCAATAGATGAGCCTGATGGTTGTTCGAAATAATCAATTTCTGTTTCAAGTTTTTTCGTTGGGAAGAATTTATGAAATGGAAAAAGAATGATATCAGTCAAAATGCCCTTCAGAATCAATAAAAACAGGGTCAGGAAAAAGACAACCAGAAGCAGCGACCTTTTCAACTGTTCCGGTTTGCTGATTCGGCTGATGAGTGTTGCCCAAAAAATAAATTTGGGATATGCAAATTTTTCAATATAAATGTCTTTCTTATCGACACTTACAGCTCCCAAGCCCTTGAGTAATGATGTCTTTCCGTCTATCCTTCCTATTTTAATCGCATTGGCAATGGCTGTACCAAATCGTCTAGCATTATAAATTTCCTTGTCTGAAATCCCAGCATGCGGAAAAATTTTCCAGAATGACTCTTTTTTCCCAGTCCACAACCATCGCTGAGTAGTAATCATTCGAAAAAAAAGGGGGCTCCGGTCCACAACGGCAATATTGTCGATCAGTATAGCCCCGATATGGTTCAGGACTTCTTTGACCCGCTCCTGTGCCATAAGCCAGGTATCTTTGCACCCGATAACCGTTATAACAGGTTTACCTCTCATCAAAGAGGCGGCTTCCCTTGATTTAAGAAATGCGGTCATCGGTAGTGATGGAGAAAGAAACCAGACCTGATAGGCCAGGATAACCAAATCGAAAGATTCATTCTTAGAAACGGAAATCGGATGAATTTCAGGAGGGTTAAGTGTCACGCATTCAGGCAAAATGTCAAAGAACCGGCTTATCGGCCACGGAAACGGATAGGGTTTAACCGGTTCTATCTGTACCCATTTTACCGAGACTGCACTATTTTCCAGAATAGGAGTTAAAAGAGAATCGATAATTCGGGATAGTTGGCCTGTTTGCGAATAGGAAACAACTAGTATGTTTGCTGAGGAATTCATGAAATCAATATCCTCTGTTTATCATAAAAATCGAATTATACATGCCCAAGCGCATCCACGACATTCTGATATGCCGCTTTTCTGGCGGGGATCAGAGATGCAATCACACACAAAAGTATTAAAAAAACAAGGCTGTAAGCCATATACTCCGGCGAAAATTGGAGTCGAAGCGGTATGCGAGCCGTAATCCCCGGCGGAGTCCATGTAGGCTCAAGAAAATATATGCTCCACCAGCCCATCAAGCTGATGACACAGCCTCCCAGAATCCCGCCCATTCCAAGCAGACAACCTTCTGCAGCAAAAAGCACCATAACCCCACTGCGCTTAAGCCCAAGCGCCCGCAGAGTGCCTATTTCACGGGTCCTTTCCAGAACAGCCATGCTCATGGTATTGATAACGCTCATAATGACAATAATGAAAACAATAACGAAAAGAAAAAGAAATATGATATCGAACATGTCCTTTACTTTGGTGTACCACTCGCTCAGCTCATTCCATGTTTTAATTTCCAGATCAAGGCCTTGCTGAACGAATTGATGTCTCAGCATATTACGGACTTTTTCAGTGTCCTTTGTGTTTTTAAGAAGGATGGATATGGTGTGGGCACCATCTGTATCAAAAAACTGTTTGGCCAGTTCAAAAGGCATTTTAATAAACCGGTCATTTATTGCAGCGGAAGGGGCATTAAAAAGGTTATAAACGACTACATCGACAGCATTCATCTGTCCGTCTGCTGTCGTTCCCATAATAACAGCTTCTGAGCCTAAATCCAGTTTAAGAAATTTAGCCAATCCTTTCGACACACCGATACCGTGAATATTGTCAGCACTGATTGCATTACCTTCATAAGGCTCCATAATCTTCATGCGGGTTTCTCGTGCAAAAATTTCCTGAACAGAGGGGACTATTCCCTGAGCGATAAAAATTGTCGACACTTTTCCATCAGTGATTAGACCATTAAGCCGCATTTGCGGTTCTACTAAAATAATTTCTCGAATATCAGTGCAATAATTGCGGATAGTTTCAATTTCCTGAGGTGTCATCAGGAGCTGCTTGGTTTCTTTCCTGTCCTTTTCAAAGAAACCTTTCCTAACCACAACCAAATGCCCGATCAAAGATGTATAGATTGAACCCTCGCGGTTGGCTTCATACATATATGCGGTAAATCCGCCAAACAGGTTGACAGCGGCAAACCCCAAGGAGATGGCCAATATCGTAAAAAGAGATCGCCTGATGTTTTTAATGATATTCCGAAGGGCTATGGTTAGCCATGCTTTCATGTGCTTCTATTCCTCCACGATCATACCGTCTTCAATGTGGATGAGCCGATAAACCTTATCCAACAATCGCTGATCGTGCGTTGAAAAAATGAAAGTTGTATTTTCTTTTTGATTCAGATCACGCATTAAAGAAACAATTTTCATGGCGGTTTTAGTATCAAGATTTGCCGTGGGTTCATCCGCAATCACCAGAGACGGATTGGTCACCAGAGCTCTAGCAATGGCAACACGCTGCTGTTGCCCGCCGGAAAGTTTATCCGGTCTATGTCGGATAAATTCTTTCAACTCAACCTGATTCAAACGGAACAGAGCAGATTCGCGGGCGTTGTTGACAGGAATTCCACGAATATGCAATGGAAGCATGACATTCTCCAATGCTGTAAGTACCGGAACAAGATTGAACTGCTGAAATATAAATCCGATGGAAGCGTTTCTCAATTCAGCTTTCTGATTATCCGAAAGCGTTATGATTTCCTTTCCGTCAAAAAAGAGTTGACCAGATGTCGGATCATCGATGGCGCCGATAAGGTTTAGAAGCGTTGTTTTCCCGGAACCCGAGGGTCCCCAGACAGCGACAAATTCCCCGCTTCCAATAGAAAGGTCAACGCCTCTTAATGCAGAAACGGTTGATTCACCAATATGATATGTTTTGGTAACCTGTTTAAGTTCAATCAGCGGCATTCAAATCTTCCTAACCAACAGTGATTCGCCCTAACGTTCCATAGGCGTTGGATGTGCTTTAGACGGCGCCATAAGGATGCTTACACCCGAATCAACATGAATGATCTCTCCCGTCAGGCCACTGGACAAGTCTGATGCAAGATAAAGTGCAGAATTGCCGACTTCTTCTGCAGATATATTTCGCAGCATCGGCGAATGCTTTGAGGTAAGCTCCAGTGCATTATTGAAGTCTTCGACCATCATGGATGACATGGTTATGATTGGCCCGGATGAAATTCCGTTCACACGGATATTTTCGGGCCCCAGATCATAAGCTAAATAAGAAATCGACATATTCAATGCTGCTTTTGCAACGCCCATAATATTATACCCTGGAACAACCCGCTCTCCACCGCTATAGGTAAGAGCGATGATCGATCCCCCACCGGCATTGTTCATCAAGGGTCTGGCGTATCGGCTAAACGCCACCAGTGAATAGGCGCTGATTTCAAGCGCAAGACCCCAGCCTTCACGCGAAACTTTTAGAAATTCACCCCCCAATTCCGCAATGTTTGCATATGCTATTGAGTGAACAAGGGTATGCAGCTCGCTTTGAAAAGCCGAATCGACAGACTTAAAAGCCTGCTCTATTTGACTGTCATTTCGAACATCGCATTCAATAACGATATCGCTGCATAGCTGCTGCGCAAGTTTTTTCACGCGACGACCATTTGAGGGCAGGCATAAAAATGCCAGTTGACCGCCTGCATCATGCAGACATTTTGCTATTGCCCATGCAATGCTTTTCTGATTTGCAACGCCTGAAATTAAAATTTTTTTTCCATCTAAAAGCTTCATAGTGAGTTTCCTTTTTGATGGGGTTATTGCGGCGATTGAAGAATCATGCTCCAGTGAGATCCGTCAAATCCAAACGCGTTATTCATAACAGCAGATAAAGGGTAAGACTGCAGTGTATCACCCGTCACGAAATTTAGTTCACACTCCGGATCAGGATTTGTTAAATTGACTGCCGGGGGAACATTCCCTGTTTTCAACGCAAGCGCACACACGGCAATGCCGATGGCGCCATTTGCACTCATTGTATGACCGACCATGGGTTTAAAGGAGCTGACCATCATTTGTTCTACATGAGAGCCAAACACATGATGAATTGCTTTTGCTTCATTTAAATCGCTATCAACAGTTGCCGCTCCGGATGCACAGATATAATCGATCCTTTCGGGTGATATATCTGCCTTTTCCAGTGCCATTTTCATGGTATTGGACATCCCCACGTGGCTCTGGCCCGCAGCACATTGCTCCGTAGTTACACCATAACCTGTCAGATATGCATAAATTCTGGCATGCCGTTTATGCGCATACTCCGCATTCTCGAGTACCACCACACAGCCGCCATCGGACAGTGCAAAACCATCCCGATTTTTATCAAAAGGTTTTACTGCCGACCGGGGATGGGAATTATGTACGGTAAGCAGATTGTGGTAGTTAAAACGATGGATGAAATTTCTGGTCAGTAACGCATCAACCCCTCCCGCAATGACAACATCGGCATTTCCCCAACGAATCATATCTGCTGCATTGGTAATCGCACAGGCGCCGGATTCATTTGACGCCGTCAATGTATAGCAGGGTCCCTGGAATCCCAGATCGAGACTGATCCGGGCAGGCGGTGCATTTGCCATTTCTCTTATAATTCGATAGGTCGCAGCCCCGGCAGAACTGTCATTTTCATCAAGAACTGCTCCGCTCGTACCCAACACCACGCCACATCGTTTCAAATCCATTGTTTTCAGATTTAACCCGCTGTCATGAAAGGCTTCTTTTGATATCAGCGATGCAATCCGGGTGGTTCGTACAGTTTGTTTGAAAGAATGACGATTAAAATATTTTTTCTCAATTTCATAAAATGTTGCCGGTAACTGCCCTCCAATTCGTGTCAGACAATCAGTCGTGTCAAATGTCTGAATCGTATCTATTCCGGAAATACCATTCAACAGATTTCCCCAGTTGGCGGATACTGTCACACCAAGAGGAGATATCATTCCAATTCCGGTTATGGCGATTCTCGGTGTTTTTTTCATTTCTATTGTTCCATCTCTTGAATCAGGTCTTCTCCTTTCTCGACAAACATATAGATGGACTGGGTAATTTCTTTAAAAGTATAGACTGGATTGTTTAGCATGTATTGTCCGATTGTTCGAATTTCCAGCTCAATCCCCAGTCTTCCCTTGAATTCCTCAAACATTTCCAGAAACAAGATGCTGTCTGCACCCAGATCTTCGATGATGTTGGTTTCATCGGTAATTTTTTCCGGGTCAATCTCAAGTTCTTCTGCCAGATATGCACGGATATCCTCATAAATTTGTATCTTTTCCTGTTCAGACAAATATCTTTTCACGCATAACCTCCAAAATGAAAACAATTTTAACTGATAGCATTCATACTTGACATTATCTTTTGTTTGCCAGTACCAAAAACTGTCTGGCGGAATTCAATATTTGCTCTTTTTCAGAAACATGCCATTGCTGTCTGATCAGGGAAATAACAGACTGTATGGCATCCATTTTTGCAGAAAGTAGTGTTTTTACAAAAATATTTACATGGCCCATAAAATTATCTTTGGGAAAAACACGACTGACAATATTCAGCGACAATGCTTTTTGCGCAGGAAAAATATCACCCAATAGAATCAATTCAAGGGCCTTGGCCTGGCCTGTCAACCGGCTAAGCCTTTGGATTCCGCCCAGACCTGGTATGACGCCTATGGATACTTCCGGCAGACCCAGCAGGGACCTTTCTGAACATAACCTGAAGTTGCAGCAAAGCGCCAGTTCAAATCCGCCCCCAAGACATGCTCCCGAAATTGCGGCAATCACCGGTTTATCCAGCCGCTCAATCCGGTTGAACACCTCATTACCATAAACAATCAACTCCTCGGTAATCACACCCTGATTTTCCATGAATTCACGGATATCCGCGCCCTTGGAAAAAACTTTCGGTGTACCGGTGATGATAACAGCATGAATGTCATCGCCTGTCATCTGTCGATAACCTTCATCCAGTTCTGTAAAGAATCTCCCAGGCAGGTAATTGTGCGGGGGATTATTGATCGAGAGGGTAAGAATATGATTTTCAACCACAATGTCGATCAGTTTTGTTCTATTTGAATGCATGGCGTAATCTTTGTGTAATGTGCCGAATGTCATTATTGGATAGCCGATACGGACTCAAAAACCAGCGTACAATTGTGTCCGCCAAAACCGAATGAATTACTGATAGACGCAGTCAACCCTTCCATCTTTCTGCTGCTGTTTTGAATATAGTCCAGATCGCATTTCGGATCGGGATGATCCAGATTAATTGTCGGCGCCAGAATTTGATGGTACAGGCTGAGGGCCGTAACCGCTGCTTCTATGGCTCCGGCTGCACCGATGGAATGGCCTATCATCGATTTTGTGGAACTAACCGGAATTCTGTAGGCATTGTCACCAAAGGCATGTTTTATGCCGTTGGTTTCCGCGACGTCATTATGATGGGTTGATGTTCCGTGGGCATTGATATAGCCAACATCTTCCGGGCTGACACCAGCATTCCGCAATGCCAGATGCATCGTTCGGGACATTTCAATCCCCGTGGGTTCTGGTGCGATGATGTTGTAGGCTTCAGAAGTTGTGGCATATCCGGATAAAAGTGCGTAAATACGGCATTTTCGGTTTATGGCAAACTCAAGCGGTTCAAGAAGTATGGAACAGGCAGCCTCGGACATGACAAAACCATCCCGAGACTTGTCAAACGGCCGGCTGGCTGTGGCAGGATTGTCATTGTTGGTAGAAAGCGCCATCAGATTGTTGAATCCTTGAAATGTCTGAGCCAGCAACGTACAGTCGACCCCGACAACCAGACAGGGGCATTGGTTTTGACAAGCATAATCATATCCAGCCCCCAAAGCAAATGCACCCGACGAGCAGGCTGTAGCCACATTGAAAGTCGGGCCCTGAAAGCCAAACCAAGCGGCTAAATTTCTGGCATGTATATCCAGTGGAGAACTATCCCAAAACGATGTGCTGGATATTTGTCGTTTTGAAAACAGAACGCTGTCGTTGTATATGGAGCCACCACAGCCTGATATAACCGCCATTTTTCGGAGTAGATCGGTTTCATCGATCGGGTACCCAGCATCCTGAATGGCCTGATGACCGGACATGATGGCCATGCGAGATGGCAGGCTGAAGCGCTCTATTTCATTTTTGCTGAAAAATGACAATTCGGCATCGAAATAGTGGTCTGGTACCTGTCCGCCTATTTGGGTTACACAGCTACTGGTATCGAAGCGATCGACCCGGCGAATCCCCGATTTGCCCTCCAGAAAATTGGCCCAGCATTCATGGGTATTGACGCCCAGGGGGGTAATCATGCCAATTCCGGTGATAGCTGCAGCTTTATTATATAAATTCTGATTTGCCATAACTGCTCACTTTTGTTGATCAGCCTGCTTGATATTTAGACAGGACAACAACCGCATTGTGTCCGCCAAAACCGAATGCGTTTGAAAGGATATGATTAACTTTCACGTTTTCAACAGTCTCTGTAGGGATATTCAAATTAATGGCAGGATCTTTATTATATAAGTTCAATGTTCGATGGATAATTTTTTTTTCCAGTGTCAGAAGGCAGGCAATTGCCTCGACTGCTTCTGAGGCGCCCAGCAGGTGACCTGTCATCGACTTTGTGCCCTGAGCAGGTACAATTCCTGCAATGTTGCTGCCAAAAACACGATTAATGGCCCTGCATTCTGCAATATCACCGATTAGACTGCTTGTTCCCTGACAATTGATCAAGCCGATATCTGATGGATTCAATTGAGCACTTGACAAAGCCAGATTAATTGCCCGTTCTGGCCCATTGCCTTCAGGTTGAGGGGCAACAATGTCATACGCATCACTCGTAAATCCAAAACCGCTGATTTCTCCATAGATATGGGCATCCCGACGTAATGCATGATTCAGTTCCTCAATACACAGCACCGCTGCCCCCTCGCCCAAAACAAAACCGTCTCGATTTTTCTCAAATGGCCTGCTGGCAGCTTCTGGTTCATCATTCCTTCTTGAAATCGCATTCATTTTATCAAAGGCTGCAAGTGTAGCCGGCGTCAGGACTGCTTCTGTTCCTCCCGCAAAAATGGCATCCGCCATCCCCATCTTGATCATCATGGCGGAAAGACCAATGGCATGATTGCTGGATGCGCAGGCTGAGTTAACAGAAAAAGACGGCCCCTGGAGATTCTTTTCCATGCTTAAATACGCAGTTGGGCTATTGGGAATAACATTGGTAACATAATAAGGGGATATTTTTCTCCATCCTTGATTATACACCAGAGACATCTGATTCCAATGTGTACTTAGTCCCCCGCCTCCGCAGCCAATTACTGCGCCATATCTTTCAGGATGCCGATTAACTTCTAATCCTGAATCATTTATGGCTTCAGACCCTGCGATATAAGCCAGAATAATGCCACGATCCCGTCTTTTGAGGCTGCGTTTTGAAGGTATCGTTCTTATATCCGGCAAATCAATTTCTGCAGCGATTTTTACTGGTAATTGGGATACATCCATATTTTTCGCCAGTCTGATACCGGATTTACCCTCAATAAGATTAATCCAAAACTCACTGACATTGTTACCAATTGGATTAATGGTTCCGATACCGGTAATAACAATTCTTTTATATGGATCTATGGTATTAACCAATTACCACCCCAAAAAAAACTACAATTTACATTTATAAAATGAATAAGGTAACTCACTTGAAATAAACTCCCTTATCAATGAATCATGATAGCTTATATATTTTTAAGTTGCACAGATTCATCGATGTGTGCAACTTCATGAGACACGAATTTTTATTATCCTCAGATTTAGTTATCAATGTCAATATAAAATCTCCCATAGCACATGAAAAACGTCCTCCTTAAATATCTTACCTTTCCTAAGTTTACATTATATATACTGCCATGGTTGTTATGGCTCAGCGCAGCCTGTCGGCACATGAATAATTTTGATGCAGACCTCGTTATCGCGCAAAAATATGGCACCTGCTTTGAGGCGAAAACACTGGTTTTGCGTGATTTTTACCCATCGATTGGACACATAAAAATATCATTAATTGGACATTTATAATTTTAACA
>CAJBLH010000121.1 GCA_903953895.1 uncultured Desulfobacteraceae bacterium
CGCAATTTCCACAGCGTCATCTTTCCCGTGAATAATTATTTCGAGGCTCTATCACTTCAGCTTTACAGCTTACGGCCTGCCGGCTCGCTGTTCTACGCTTAACTCAAAAGGTCACCCCCCTCTTGTCCAAGAACTCGCTACCCGGTGGATGGCTATTCCTTCCGGGGCGGGCTTCACACCCGCTAAAACACGCGACCTTGCCCGGCCACACGGAAATTCAATCGCACGGAGCGCAATATCGTCCGGGGATGTAACTCAGGCTTCAGGATAAGGGGTCGCCCAGAATTTCCATAGCCCCGCTCAGGTCGGTGTGCATGGCAATATCATTTCAAGCCCATTTTTTGAAAGTTTCGAGAACGGAATCAGAGGTTCTTGACGGATGAAAGGGTGAAACTTATCTTGAACTAAACCCCAATATAAAGGAGCCGACATGATTACCGATTCCAATTCCCTGGCGGATATCGAATTCCGAGTGTCCTGGAAAAGCGATACGGCCATACACATCGACAATTATACCGCACAGCGGGTGAATTTCTGGAGAGACTGCTTCCCACAGCATGTTTATCAGAAATTATTGAATAAATCTGTCGGCGAGCAGATGAATTGCAGTCTGAAGCCCGGAGAAATCGTTCCAGCCTTTCAGCCGTTCCGCGAACATACCATCGATTCATCGCAGTTTGATCGTAAAATGAATCCGTCCCGCATTATCGAACCAAGAGCCGGTCGATTTTATCCCAAAGGAATTGTAACCGGTATGGCAAATATTTTTCGGGCCAACATCGAACCCTTCCGGTGTGTGGCGCCTTCGGAATCAACGATTCGTATCAGCTTCAACCATCCACTGGCAACCTTTCCGATCGATCTAAAGGCAACTATTTTAAAAATTCATTCCAAACCGGTCGATCGGGGAGGAACCTGTTACGACTGGCTGGAAGTGGCGTCTGCTGGTCCGGGAGTGCAAACCCGGGTAGATGGAAAGCCGACGGATTTTTTTTCAGATCATCCTTTCGATCGAGAGGATCATCAGCCCGATCCCCTGTTTTATGCCGGCCCCCGGTTTGTGAATCATCTGGACGATCAGGCAATTTCAGTGATAACCGGACGGTACGCCGATTTGCTCCGGCCTGGCATGCACATCCTCGATTTAATGGGCAGTTGGACATCCCACCTGCCCAAAATTTCCTTTTCTGAAGTCATCGGCCTGGGGATGAACCATGAAGAGTTACAGGCCAATAAGCGCCTGAACCGGTTTGTGGTTCAGGATCTCAATCAGATTATGACGATTCCCTGCGAAAGCGGTTCTCTGGATGCCGTGGTCTGTACGGCATCTGTTGAATATCTGGTTCAGCCATTTGCAGTGTTTTCCGAGATTTCCCGGATTCTGAAACCCGGCGGCCTAGTGGTGATAACGTTTTCCAATCGCTGGTTTCCGCCCAAAGCCATTCGAATATGGAAAGAACTGCATGAATTTGAACGCATGGGGCTGGTGCTGGAATATCTGATACAGACCGGTTCTTTTGAAAATCTGCACACATTTTCGATGCGCGGTCTTCCGAGGCCGGAAACCGACAAGTATTTCGGGCAGCAACTGCATTCAGATCCGGTGTATGCTGTGTGGGGACGCAAGCGATGATGCCATCGCGTGATTCGGGGGTTCCAAGCATTAGGAAACCAGGAGTTTACCAGGAGAATGGCATCTATTTAAATATGAATAAATTCGAGGACTCAACTGAATGCCACGATCGGAAAGCGCACGGGTGCCGAATCGGGTGTTGAATTCCAGAAAATAAAAATGGCCATCCACTTCGGCCACGTCGAATCCCGCATGATCGATTCCGGTTTCTCCGGCAAAGGATTCGACGAGGTGGACTGCACCTTCTGGAATGTTCTCAAAACTGACGGCGCCGCCGCGGGACACGTTGTTGTGAAACTGTCCGGGTGCGGCCTGCCGCCAGTAACCTGTCACCACCTGGTTTCCCACTAGAACCAGTCTCAGATCCCGGCGGATATCCAGATATTCCTGAACATACAGCACGGAATTGTTTCCGGCGTAATCCAGAAAATCCTTGCGGGTTTCGATCAGAAACACCCCCTGCCCCATGGAGTTTCTGATTTCCTTGGCCACAAAGGGAAAATAGAACGCATCCAGTATCTGTTCCACCGCAGTGTCTGTGTGGGCAAGTATTTGAGTAACTGGCGTATTTTGGGGACAAACAGCCTGAAACGTTCGGGTCATCTCCACCTTGTCGTGACCGATATAAAAGCTGCTGATGCTGGGAAATATCTTTTTTTTCCACCCGTAAACCAGGGCGTTGATCTGCCAGTATTCCGGAAAGAGAATCCAGTCCGCCGCTTGTATGAGATCTTTTCGGCTGAGCCACTGCTCGGGTTTCAGCGCGATGACATGTGGAATATGCAAAGTCCGGAGAGGGTCGAATGAAACAAACCGGCCTGTCATGACAACCGGTTCCGGTAATCTGAATAGCCGAAGTTCCGTACCAGGCAAAAGTCGCCCTGACGGGTCACGATGCCGATGGATGGAAGCCGGACTCCGTTGAAGGTATTGTTTTTCACCATCGTGTAATGCGCCATGTCCTGAAACACCAGGCGATCTCCAACTGTAAGGGGCCTGGGAAATGAAAAATCGCCGATGACATCCCCTGCCAGACAAGTCAGGCCGGCCAGCCGGTAGGTAAACGGGAATTGCCCAGGCATGCCGGCGCCTTCGATAACCGGTCGATACGGCATTTCCAGCACATCGGGCATGTGGGCCGAGGCGGAGGTATCCAGAATGGCGATATCCATGCCGTTGTGAAAAACATCCAGAACCGATGCGATCAAGACACCGGTGTTCAGAGCAATGGCTTCCCCTGGCTCCAGATAGACTTCGAGGGGATGTCTGGTTTTGAATCCGGTGATGAGTTCACACAGCAGATCCACATCATAATCGATTCGGGTGATGTGATGCCCGCCGCCGAAATTCACCCATTCCATGCCGCTTAGAAAGACACCGAATTTGTCCTCGAAGACTGGCAGGGTTCGGGCCAGCGCATCGGCATTGAGTTCGCAGAGGGTATGAAAGTGAAGTCCGGAAATGCCTTCAAGATGGTGGGGTTGAAAATTGTTTCGGGTGACACCCAGCCGGGAACACGGGCCGCAGGGGTCGTAGATCGGCACGCGCACTTCCGAGTGTTCGGGGTTGACCCGGATGCCGCAACTGATGGGATTTCCGGTGTTCTGGATTCTGGATCGATACCGGTTCCAAAATGAAAATGAATTGAACACCAGATGATTGCAGCAGGAAAGAATTTCAGCAAAATCCGCATCCGGAAACGCCGGTGCGCAGAAGTGGACTTCCCTGCGGAATTCATTCCGGCCCAGCCTGGCTTCGTCTACGGAACTGGCGGAAACGCCGAAAAGATACTCGCGGATCACCGGAAAAACACTGAACATGGCAAATCCCTTGAGCGCCAGCAGGATTTTGCAGCCGGTTTTCTCCTGAACCGAATTCAGAATCTTCAGATTCTTTATCAATGCAGATTCATCGATAATATAACAAGGTGTCGGAATCCGTGGATCCGATAGACGTTCCAGCATGGGCCTTATCCCTTTATTTCCTCGATCCACGGCAAGCCGCAGCGGTTCATATCCGCCATGAACGGATCCGGGTCGAACTCCTCGACATTGAACACCCCGACACCTTTCCATCTGCCGGTCAGCATCATCATGGCGCCGATCATGGTTGGAACTCCGGTGGTGTAGGAAATGGCCTGGGCCTGGATTTCCCGGAAGCATTCGGCATGATCACAGACGTTATAAATGAAATATTTCTTGTTTTTTCCATTTTTGATGCCTTCGATCATGCAGCCGATACAGGTTTTTCCCGTATAACCCTGGGCCAGAGAAGACGGTTCGGGAAGCAGGGCCTTTAAAAACTGAAGCGGTATGATGTCGATGCCCTGGTATTTCACCGGATCGATGCGGGTCATGCCGACATTTTGAAGCACGCGAAGGTGGGTGAGGTATTCCTGGGAAAACGTCATCCAGAAGCGCATCTGTTTGACTCCGGGAATATTTTTGGTCAGGGATTCCATTTCTTCGTGGTACATCAGATACATTTCGCGTACACCAACCTGGGGGAAATCAAAAGGCTTATGAACGGATAATGGGTCGGTTTCGATCCATTGTCCATTTTCATAGTATTTGCCACGGGCCGTGACTTCCCGGATGTTGATTTCCGGGTTGAAATTGGTGGCAAAGGGATGGCCATGATCTCCGGCATTACAGTCCATGATATCGATGGTGTGAATCTCGTCAAAATGATGTTTTAAGGCATGGGCGCAGAAAATATTGGTGACGCCGGGGTCGAAACCGCATCCCAGTAGCGCCATGATGCCGCGTTTCTGAAACCGCTCCTGATAATCCCATTGCCATTTATAACAGAATCTGGCTTCGTCCGGGGGTTCGTAATTGGCCGTATCCAGATAATCGACACCAGTTTCGAGGCATGCATCCATAATGGACAGATCCTGATAGGGCAGAGCAACGTTGACAACCAGATTCGGCGAAATTTTTCGAATCAGGGCCGTGACTTCTGGAACATGGTCGGCATCCACCTGGGCGATTTCAATCGGTCCGGCAATTTGTTTCTGGATGGCCGCGCATTTGGCCAGGGTGCGGCTGGCCAGAACGATTTCCGAAAAAACTTCCGGGTGCTGTGCGCATTTGTGGGTAACAACCGCACCAACCCCACCGGCACCGATGATCAGAACTTTACTCATGGACGGATTCCTTTAAATGCTGTTATTGTTTACTTCCATCATCTCCCATTGTAGCAGATGCGCCTTGTTTTTGGCAAATCATTCTGCCAAGTTTGGGTATCCATCGAGAATGTTCACCGGAGGGGGTCGCCTTTAATGTAAGCGCTCAGACCCCTCTCCCCAGCGGGGGGAGTGTCGGAAGGGGGTGTGAACGGTTACACACTGCCATGGTGCATAGGAATCTGCGACTCGATTCGACATTCCCCGCACATGACCTTATTCCGCGTCGAGGAGCGCTAATGATCCATCCGTGCCTTTTAGCTCTTGACACGCTATATCCTTATAGCTATGTTCACCCATTCATTTTGGCGTGACATCAAACCAAGGAGACTGTTATGCTTAGCTTTGCAGAAGAAATATACCTATTGGCGCTTGACGAGACAACGGGCAGACCCATGATCAGCCCCAGAGACATCGAAATGCAGAGCGCGCTGGTCGGTGCGATTCTTGCTGAACTGACGTTTCTTCATCGGATTGACACGGATATCGACAAAGTTTATCTGCTGGATGCCGCACCGGTCGGAAATCCGGTGCTGGATCATGCTTTGTTCCTGATCTCCGGATCAACGGAATCTCAATTGATTTCTTTTTGGATGAACGCGTTGCGTGCAGACAGCCAATTGATTGAAAATCATGTGCTGCAGGAGCTGGTTGATAAAAAGATATTGCAGCAGGTCGATAAAAAAATCCTCTGGGTATTTCCCACGCGCCAATATCCGATTATTGATGGCAGAGAGCTACAGAATATTGAAATGCGGCTTCGCAACCTGATACTGAGCGATGAGATTCCGGAACCCAGAGAAACCGTTCTCGTCAGCCTTGTCGATGCCTGCGGTTTTTTTCAGGATATCCTGTCTCCACGCGAATATCATCGCTCGCAGGAAAGGATTGCACGCCTGGCCCGGATGGATGCTATCGGCCGGTCGGTTGCCAATCTGATTGGTGTCATCAACAAAGCCTGTATCATGATGATGCATATATAATGATGTCATTTTAATTTCCAAGGAATCGAGCGTTCGGATATTATGCCTACTCAACGAAAATAGTCTGGGATTACGACATTTCAATCTAAGGAGAAAGAGAATATGACACTTGATAAAATGGTGATGGCGTTTGCCGGAAGCTTTATTTTGATCAGCCTGCTGTTGTATCTGGTTCACAGTCATTACTGGTTGTGGTTTACAGCTTTTGTGGGCGCCAACTTACTTCAGGCATCTTTTACCGGGTTCTGTCCGATGGTAAAAATGCTGAAATTATTCGGTGTCAAAGAAGGCGTGGCATTCAAATAGGCTGGTGGTTGAGCCCCCAATTCTTTGATTTGCAGGCCTTTTCATTGAACATCATGCTGAACGTTCAATGTCCAGGTCTGATCCAGGGGGCTGAAAATAAGTTCATAGAGGCCCTCGCCATCCGTGACCGTATAATGCAGAAAATGGGTTTCGCCGATCTTGTTCCGCCAATGATAAGTGGTTTCAACAACCCGGTACTGTCGGCGGTTCAGCTCGAACCAGACAGGCCGGATGCGCTTTCCCGGCTCGTAGATAACGGCAATTCGGATGGGAACGCCTCGCGTTACCATCGTTTGTCATAGCTCCGTACGGTTTTCAGCAATTTTCCGACAATGACGGCTTCCGCATCGCTTTCCCGAATCAGGATGGGTTTCATGGTGCGGTTTTCCGGCTGAAGACGGATGTGATCGCCTTCGTGGTAGAAGCGTTTCAGGGTTGCGGCATCATCGATCAGCACAACGACGATTTCCCCGTTTTCAGCAGTTGACTGAGGCCGGATCAGGGCCAGATCCCCGTCCAAAATATGGGCGTCTATCATGCTGTCCCCCCTGACTTTCAGAAAGAAACAGCCATCGCCCTTTACCCAGTCTGGAGAAACGGCACAATACCCTTCGATGTTTTCGACAGCCGGCTGGGGAAGCCCGGCGCTGACCGTTCCGATGATGGGGATCGCCACCACGGCATCGCATCTTCCGGCTTTTCCGGTCAGGACAATCCCCCGGGAACTGCCTTCCCTGCGGCGCAGATAGCCTTTTTTCTCGATCGCATCGATATGGTGAAGCGCGGTGACGGTGCCGCTGGTGCCGATATGCGCGGAAATTTCTCGGAGGGTCGGCGGCGCCCCGTACATGTTGATGCACCGGATGATAAAGTCCAGAACCTGCTGCTGGCGTTCGGTAAGATTCTCCATATACCTCCCGGTTTATGCCATTAGATAGATATATCATTTGATATCAGAGCGAAATCCGTCTGTCAACGCTTTTATACCCATCACCTTTCAACCAAAGGAGGCTCACTCTTGACGATCATACCTGTTCAGACCCCGAATGCTCCGGCAGCCATCGGACCGTATTCCCAAGGCATTGTTTCGAATCCCTTTGTTTTTGTCAGCGGCCAGCTCGGATTGATGCCCGCTACCGGAGATTTATCAGGCCCGGATATTACGGCCCAGGCCCCCCAGGCCCTTGAAAATCTCAAACAAATTCTTCTGGCGGCCGGTTCTGACCTCAACCATGTTCTATCCGTGGATGTTTATCTGACCAACATGGGAAATTTTGCCATCTTTAACGGCATTTACCAGCAGTTTTTTTCAGACCACCGACCGGCCCGGGCCGTTGTGGAGGTCAGCGCGCTTCCCAAGGGCGGATGTGTAGAGATCAAGTGCGTGGCCGTCGTCAAGCCGGGCTGATGTGATGTTGGCGGAGGGGGGGGTAAGTCAGCAGAATCTCGCTGACTGTACAGCGATTGTTGAACCACGAAACACACGAAATAAATTGGTCT
Organism: uncultured Desulfobacteraceae bacterium; assembly: GCA_903953895.1. Lineage (GTDB taxonomy): Bacteria > Desulfobacterota > Desulfobacteria > Desulfobacterales > Desulfatirhabdiaceae > RAAP-1. Next base: position 7,610 of record CAJBLH010000121.1, read on the forward strand.
TGGCTGTCTATTTTGGGCGCCTATGTTCATGCATAGGGGCGGGTGTAAAACTCGCCCCTACCCGTGTGCAATCATGAACGCCATATGAAATAAATGCGTGTTCAGGTGGATAAAACGGAGATCAGAACTTCGATATAAAAACGGGCGTGGCTGATGGGTGCGGCCATGTTGGCCCGGTGATTGGCCAGAAATCCGCTGTAATCGCTGTCTGTTATAAATAACCATGGCTCGATTTCCGTGGCCCTTTTGCAGGAGGCAATCGCATGATGAAGAATTTCCATGCCATGCCGGGTTTCCAGCGTGGGTTGAAAGTCTTCCATGACTGCTTCCAGAATTGTTTCCAGGGCGCTGGCCACCCCTTTTGCGTAATAGAAATAATCATCGACTCGGGACCATCTGACCGGTTCGCCGTTTGATTCCTTGGTTTTAATCAGGTTCTCATCGCAGCTTCCCAGAAGATTGTCATATGAAGTAAGCAGCGGCAGAAGGGTATCTGCACGGGAATAAAAAACAGCAGCGCCGTTTTCGAGGTTGTTTCTGTAGGCTGCAATTTCATCCAGTGCATCCTCGTAGCGGGATTCAGGTGAAGGAAACCAGTAGCGATCCGGTTTGGTCATCAGCCAGTCCATGGCGCGTTCCAGATTCTTGTTCAGGGATTCCACGCTGCCGGTCCGTGAGAGACGTTCCGTTAGGGTAACGGTGGTCCTGCGGGTGACTTCCAGAACACCAAGCTGAAAACTGTTGACATTATCAGTAAAATTTAAAATGTCATTGGGCCGCCATCCCCAGAAACGATCATTCAATTCATAGGAAAGGGGTTGGATGGTGGCCGTAACGAATGCGACACCCGGGATTTTCTTTTTGGATGAATTCAGGGTGTGGGAGATTGCTGCAGATGAGGGTGCAGCGGATTTTTCACCGCCGGTCGAGTGATCGGAAGGTTTTGCAGAAGTTGCACCATGAACCGATTTACCTGAATCAGCTTGCTGAGCGTCCGGTTGAGGATTCGATTCTTTTCCGATGGGCGCCGGTTCCGTGGAATCAGCTTTCAGAAGTTTTCCGGGCAGTTCGGCTTCTGAAGGTTGCAACTTCTGGGCAGAAGGAATATGAACGGCCGGTGATTGTTTCGCAGCGATAGTCGTGGTCGATTCAGACTTGCCGAGAAGCCCCAGCACGGTGCCTATCAGCCATAAAACTGCAGCCGCCGACAGCAGGCCGATAATGATCCGCTGAGTGGCAAATTTTTTAAATTCTGTCATAATTTCTCCTTTCATCCATTTCTGAGTTTTCGAATATCTCCAACACGAATGGTTACATTTCTGGCATCGAAATATTCGATGATCGGTATCACGAATTTGCGGGAAGCGCCGGTCATATCCTTGAACTGGGGTGTTGTGATTTCACCGTGGACATTCAGAAACTCGACCAGCTTTTTCTTGATCATCGTAATGGCTTCCTGGTGAAAATAAAGATCGTCTTTGATGCGAACGATCAAACCTTCGTCAACCAGAACATGAAGGACTTGTTTCGATTGTGTTTCATCCAGACATTGCGTTTTGCAGAACTCCTTGAAATAGGGAGGCGTAAGGCCGTTCTGCTGATAGGCATCCAGAATTTTTTGGCGGATATCCGTCTGATCCTGACCGAGGGAGACGGTATGGGCAGCCAGGCGGATCATGTTTTCTTCCTGAACCACCTGCCCGGTTTTGGCCATCTGTTGAATCATCAGCGTAAACAGCTTGGAACTGATCTGAGGCGGCAATCTGGATTTCAATTCTTCTTTGGGCATACCGGGTTTCAGTGGGTTGGTTTTATGAAAAGCTTTCAGGAGACTGCCGGCCTCGGCAAATAATTGTTCGAAACAGATGCGATGAATGTAGACACGCTGTTCTCTGTCAATTATCAGAAGCACCTTGTCCGAGAGCAGGCGCTGAATGGAAGCATCCAGTTTTTTATCCGACGTATTGGTCATGATGCGAAGATCGGAAAAACTGATGCCCTGGTAGCCGGCTTCCTGCGCATGATGGGTGAGTACCTCTTCGGGAGAAAGATCGACCAGTTTCTGGATGCCCGTAAAGACTTCGGGCTTGAAGCGTTTATGCTTTTGCGGAATGGGGTTGAGGATGCTGCCGCCGCCGATGGTCCGGATCGGCGAGTAGCTCCGGATGACAAATCGGTCGTCTTTTACCACGGCAACCGGGGCGTCGAGTCGGAGCTGGGCCGCCGTGGTGCTGCCCGGAGAAAGTTCTTCACTGTCAAGCAGGATCAGATTTCCCAAAACCTCGCTGGTTCCGGTATGAAATCGGATACGCGTTCTATTCTTGACTGGTTTTTTATTGCTTTTTAAATAATGAAGTCCGATATCCACCATAAAACTGGATGTCAGGGCATTTGGGCTGGACAGGACGTCTCCGCGGTTGATGGAGGCTTTTTCGAGTCCCTGAAAATTGATGGCGGTTCGCATTCCCGAGACCGCCTGTTCCACACCGGCATTGTGTACCTGAATTCCCCGGACTTTGGATGTGACACCAGAGGGGTAAATCATGACCGAATCGCCCACATGAATCATTCCGGATATCAGCGTGCCGGTAATGACGGTTCCAAATCCCTTCATGGTGAAAACCCTGTCTACGGGAAGCCGGAATAAATTGGTGGTCGATCGGTCGGGTATCGAAGCACTCAGCGTTTCAAGCGCCTGTATCAGACCAGGGATGCCTTGACCGGTTATGGAGGAAACCGGCAAAATGGGGAAGTTCTCCAGAAAGGAGCCCGTGGTGAAGGATCGGACATCTTCGGTGACCAGTTCCAGCCATTCCTCATCCACCATATCGCTTTTGGTCAAAACCACCAGCCCGTGCCGAATATTCAGGAGCGTGCAGATTTCCATGTGTTCGCGGGTCTGGGGCATAATGCCTTCATCTGCGGCAATCACCATGACAACCATATCGATGCCGGTGGCCCCGGCTACCATGGTTTTGACAAATTTCTCATGTCCGGGAACATCCACGATACCCAGATGCTGTCCATTGGGAAGATCCATGGAAGCAAATCCGAGCTCAATCGTAATGCCCCGGAGTTGTTCTTCTTTCAATCTGTCGGTGTTGATGCCGGTCAATGCCTTGATAAGGCTGGTTTTACCGTGATCGATATGCCCTGCTGTTCCAAGAATGATCTGTTTCAATGATGCCTGACTCCTTCATCATGATAGTCGGCGAATACGTTATTTTTTGGTTCTGAAATAGGCGAGCAGGTAGGCCATGCCAACAAGAAAACCCCACAGGCATACTGTATGACTCATCGGGGATCGGGGATAGAACAATCGCATGAGAATAACTGCAAAAGCCGCTCCCAGAATGGTTCTTAAAATAAAAATATAAAAACGCATCACCCTGTCGCCTTTCATTGTTGACGATTGCATATTCATCTATCATTATAATCTATAGTAGAAGGCAATTTGGGTCAATAGATGATTGTATGCGTGAAATCATGAGTCAGCTTTGCTTTCCAAAGGAAATCGCCGTGGCAGAAAGTCATGGTCAATGAGGCGTCTATTTTTCATGATGACATTTCTTTTGACACACTATGGTTATAGTTCATTGTTTATATTGAGTTTTATGGCATCTACCGTTGTTCCCATCGGTTCGGAATGGCTGCTGATCTCTATGGCCATGAAAGGATTTGACCCGGTGCTGATCGTATCCACGGCAACGGCGGGCAATACGCTCGGTGCTTGCACCACCTACGGTGTCGGGATTTACGGCAGCACATGGATGATTCAGAAGCTGTTCAGGATGGACGAAAGGGCGCAGAAACGCGCAGAAAAGTTTTATGCCCGGTATGGCATCTGGTCGTTGCTGTTTTCATGGCTGCCCATTATCGGGGATCCGATCTGTTTTGCTGGTGGCTTGCTTCGAATCCATTTCGGATCGTTCGTGCTGCTGGTATTGGCCGGAAAATTGTTCCGTTACGCACTCCTGACGATACTGGTGTTATGATGTCCGTTGATTTACCGAGGAAATAAAGTTATCAGTGGGCAGCTATCAGTATGCAGTTCAAATGGATGAGGGAATTATGCTGTCGGAGGACAGCGGCGGTCTGCCGGTAAGCATGACGTGTCATATCGAAAGAAGTACGACAATTGTAGAAATGAGATAACCCATGAAAAAGGTATTGATCGTTGACGATGAAAAATCCCTGCTGCTCAGTATCAGGGCCGGTTTTGAGGCATACAAGGATCGTTTTCAACTGGTTACGGCCGAAGATGGGAAAAAAGCTGTAAAAGTTCTCGAGTCGACTACGATCGATCTGGTGGTTACGGATATTCGAATGCCGGAAATGGACGGGTTTGAGCTTCTGGTTTACATGAATACCCGTTTCCCACTGGTTCCCGTTCTTGTCATGAGCGCATATGGCACCCGGGAAATCCAGGGGAGATTTGAATCCATCGGGATTATCGGCTTTTTGGATAAACCGGTTGATTTCGATGATCTGGTCAAAGGCATCGAGGAAGGTTTAAAACAGACATCCCAGGTAGGAACCATGACCGGTTTTTCCGTGGGAAGTTTTCTTCAGCTCATCGAAATGGAAGAAAAAACATGTCTTCTTGAAGTGAGCGCCAGAGGAAAAAAAGGTCTTTTCTACTTTGATCGCGGTGTGTTGTTCGATGCGGTCAGCGGCAGACTGATCGGAGAAGAAGCAGCCATCGAGATGATCATGTGGAATCAGGTTTCGCTTTCATTCAAAAGCCTTCCGGATAAAAAAATCATGAGACGGATCAATTCCGAGTTGATGCCCATCATGATGGAAGCGTCGAGACGAAAAGATGAAAAACTTCACGAAAATGAATTGGGCGCTTTTGATGAAGCTTTAGGGGAAGAACTCAATTTTCTGGAGGGTGAACTCGTTTCGCTGAAAACAGATGATAACCTATTGGCCATGTCTGAACCCCAGAAGATCAATGAACCGGAATGGTTGACACCCGAATGTCCGGGCCCGAGCCTGTTGCTGTCCACTCACTCCGAAGATATCTTTGGGTCACTGCTGCCGGAGATGGATCAACACAGCATCGGAAAACAACCTGCGAAACGGATTCAAGTCATTGAATCATTGCTGCCGGATACGCCATATCGCATCTCCGGCAATCCGTCTGCAAAGCAGTTCACCGACCTGTTCAAAAAAATGGCTGCAGAAATGCATGGCGGGATGATGATCAGCCTGATGGATATCGATGGCATTCCGATTGCCGAACACAATCCGGCGCAAATCCCATCGGATGTTTTTGCTGCCAAATTTGCCATGATTATCGGAACCATCGAAAAAACCCTGAAGGAATTCGAAGGGGTGGGAGATCTGAAAGAAACAATTTTCCAGGCCAGCGATGCCTGGATAGTCTGCCGTCTTGTGACGCCCGGATTTTACCTTGGGCTGATGGTCAATCAAGAGTCAACGCTGGGAAATATCCGGCTGGTATTAGGCAAATACGTTGATAAAATCCGCCAGATGCTGCCATAAACTTTCATGAAATTTTACCCTAAGAATAGTTTAAACCACTGAAATGAATCAAGACCGTTTTGAATATCAACCATTCGATGGAAAAGATAATGGAATTGCCTGTCAGGACGAATACAGTACAACTGATTGAGGATTTGGAACAAATCTTTTCCATCCTGCGTCATGAATTTGGAAATACGGTCAATTCGCTGAAAATGACGCTGGATGTTCTGGTCAGAAACTATGATACGTTCGATGATCCAGCCAAATTGGAATTTTTACACCGCGCAATGGTACTGGTTGCCCGTCAGCATAAATTTCTGGACGCCATGCGTTCTTACGCACGGGCAGCGGTTGGTGAAATTGAAGAAATTCCCCTTATTTTTTTTTGGAGTGACTGCGTTTCCCTTGCCAGAGCGAAAATTGCAGGCAAGCAGATTGGCCTCAAACAGCAGATACATGCCGAGCCATATAATATTTTGGCCAATTCATCCGCCATTCATCAAGTCATCGGCCACCTGATGGACAATGCGATCGATGCGGTGTCGGATGTTGAATCTCCGGAAATTGAATTACTGGCATTTACCCGTATCGGCTATTGTGTGGTACAGATACTGGATAACGGACCGGGGATATCCGAAGAAATCCGGTCCAAATTGTTTACGCCGTTTTTTACCACCCGGGAAGGGCATTCCGGATTGGGGCTGGCGATATCTCGAAAAATGCTCAGTCAGATGGATGGTCGTGTGGAACTGAACAACCGAAGCCCAAGGGGAACAGCGGCCAACATGTGGCTGAAGATCGGCTGAACAGCGGGTGTTACCCGCCATCCGGCAGTTCCGTGTTTTGTAACAAGGCATCCAATATCTGCGGGATATATCGGTCTGCCTTGCCGATATGAAACCTGCAGGCGCCGGCGGCTCTGTGACCACCGCCTTCGAATTCTGAAAGCAACTGCCCCACATTGACCTTGCAGGTCCGATTGAAAATGCTGTGACCCACGCTGATCATGACCATGTCGGGCTGGATGGTATCGAGACGTATCTTTACCTGAACCGAACACTCCGGAAACAGGGAATAAACCAGGAACCGGTTGCCAGCAGGCGGTGGTGTTATGGAACGAAAATCTGTTACCACCACATGGCCCTGACAGTGGGTGTAGTCTATCAGGTGGGTTCGATAGGCGATATTTTCCCGGACAACCGCCAGGCAGCGTATTTTTACCGTGTCATCTTCCATGACAGCATCAATCGGCAGATATCTGAGCAGCGCAACCAGATGGTTCCAGTAAGGTTCATCGGCTTTGTTCTGACTGCTGATGGTCATGGAAAGCAGGATATAGGGGTCGTGTTCCGGATTCAGGACTTCCTCCTGCGTTAGGTCTGCGGAATCGATTTTGTCTGCGGCCTGAACCAGTTCTGTATAATCCCGGTGAAACTTGCCGCGATAATAGTCGAAAATGACTCCGGCTGCCGATGGGGCCATTCGGAACGCGCCTGCGAAAGCCTGATCGCCCTGATTGGTGAAATGATGATCAAACCACAGGGCGCAATTTTGAGCGTAGGGGAGGTTGGCGATGATATCGCCTTCACGAATATCCACCAGCCCTTTTTGTATTTCGCTTGGCTCTGCCCACATAACCGGCGCCTGGATGTCCAGGGCGTCATAAAGCAGTACGGCGCAGACCACACTGTCGAAATCGGATCGGGTTACGATTCGCATCATGTCTTTCCGGTTTTTTCGGGTTGAGGCATATGCACGATCAGCCGGAGAACATTCTTTTCGTTATCGCGGTGATAGTGGACGTCATCCATCAGCTTCCGGATCAGAAAAACGCCCAGCCCGCCGATCTCTCTATCGGAAATGCTCGCAGAAATATCCGGATCTTTCAACGACAGCATGTTGAAAGCGATCCCGGTGTCTTCGATATCAATTACAAATTGATTGGACGGGTGCTGCATGCAACTCACCACAATATCCCCTTGAAGGTCCGGGTAGGCATAATGGATGATATTGACCAGTGCTTCTTCCGCAGCCAGTTCAATCTCTTTGACACGTTTACCCGAAAAACCGAGCTTTCCGGCTTTGTCTGAAATAAATTGAATCAGCAATTCCATGTTTTCCATTTTGGCTGGTAGTTTCATGCTTGACATGGAATACCTCGATATTTCTGTTGAATATTGCAGTTTCCGGCTGTGCCTGTTATCGGAATGGATGGTGGTGAATCATGCCTTGAGAATTGCCGCATTAACCGTATCATGAATAGGAATGATGGAATTAAAGCCGGAAATCTCAAAAACCTCGTTTACAGACTCTTCCATGGCTGCAAGGAGGATCTTTCCGTTAATGGCTTTCAGCTTTTTTGCGATAACCAGAATACTTCTAAGGCCGGCGCTGCTGATGTATTCCAGGGAGCTTAGATCAACGACAAAGCATTTTTCGCCTTCATCGATCCACGAGTTTACTGTTTTTTCGAATTCGGGAGCGGTTACGGCATCCATTCTTCCGCTGACCTTGACAACAAGTGCATTGTTTTCTTTTCCGGATTTGATAATTTCCATTTGAATCTCCTGATTATTTGCAATAAGTTGTATTGCATGAAAAATATGATAATTTTATTGTTACCTATAATAATCTGGATACGAAAATCAATAAGATAATGATAAAATCGTTCTGAACGATTTGAGAGGCAGTGATTTAATGACGAATTACGTTCCAACGACACCACCTGTTTCTGTTCGTAAACGCACCCACCTGGTTGCAGACAGAGAAGCCCTGATGCGGATTTTCATTCGTCCGGAAAGCGATGCCGCACGGATGACGCTTTTAAAATACATGGATCAGATTCTTTTCGGCCTTCATGATTTTTTGACCCGTCATGTCGGTGTCACTCAGGAAATCAGTTTAAAGGAGTTGTCGGAACGTTTTGTCGGTTCAACAATCGGTAGGCACCCTGAAAAAAAACTGGCAGATGTGATCACCGATCTGATCGAGGATATCGCCCCCCATGCCGTGAATGTCGCATCCCCCTATTTTGTGGGTCACATGACATCCGCTCTTCCTTTTTTTATGGTTCACCTCAAAACGATTGTTGCGGCGCTGAATCAGAATGTCATCAAGCTGGAAACATCAAAAGTAGTCTCTGTTATCGAAAAACAAGTGCTGGCCAAGATTCACCGACTGATATTCCAGGAAAGCGAAGCATTTTACCAGGAACATGTGCAGAATCCGCAAACGTCGTTGGGGTGTTTTATCGAGGATGGAACCCTGGCCAATATCACGGCGCTGTGGGTTGCCCGCAATGCTTTACTGACTGCTAAAGATCATTTTGCGGGAATCGAGACCGAAGGGGTTTCGGCGGCTTACCAGGCGCATGGGATTGAACGGCTGGTCGTGCTGGTATCCAGATTGGGGCATTATTCTCTTAAAAAAGCCTGTGGCGTTCTGGGGATCGGGAATCGGAACGTAATTCCGATTGAAGTGGATGCGCAAAACCGGATGGATATGCATTGTCTCAGACAAAACATTGATGAACTGCATGACAGCAGCAAAAAAAACCGAATTCTGGCGATTGTTGGAATTGCCGGCGCCACCGAGACCGGCTCCGTTGACCCCCTGGGCCGCCTGGCGGCAATATGTGCCGAACACCGCATTCACTTCCATGTGGATGCAGCCTGGGGAGGCCCGACGCTGATGTCTGAAAAATACCGGCATTTACTTGCCGGCATCGAGCAGGCGGACAGCGTGACCATCGATGGCCATAAGCAGTTCTACATGCCCATGACGTGCGGTATGGTATATTTTAAAAATCCAAGCTTACTCGATGCCATTGAATATCATGCCGGATATGTCAATCGGCCGGGGTCCGTGGATTTGGGAAGAAAATCCTTGTCCGGCTCGCGTGAAGCCAGTTCGCTGATTCTAGACAGCACCCTGAAGATCATGGGAACTCAAGGCTATGCTTTGTTGATCGAGCATGGAATTGAAATCGCCAGGCAGTTTGCCGTAGAAATCGAAAGCAGGCCGCTGTTTGAGCTTATCACACGGCCTGAACTCAATATCCTTACCTATCGGCTTTTCCCGCCGGAAATCAGATCCCGGCTTCAACTGGCAGCGACCGAAGAAACGGTTGCCATTTACGATCAGATTAACGCCATCAATCGAAAAGTTCAGCAACTGCAACGCGAAGCTGGCAAGAGTTTTGTATCCCGAACCACCCTGAGAGTCCATCAATATCCTGGACAGGATACCGTCGTTTTTCGCTGTGTGATCATGAATCCCATGACAACCCTCGATGTGCTTTGCGAGATTCTGGATGAACAGGAGGCGATCTGGCATCGGATTGCCAATGAAGAATAGATCGATTCAGTGTTTGCAAAGCCACCAAATTATATTGTGACATCTAAGGGATATATGCTAATGATCCGGCACTGGATGGAAAAAGTTTGATTGAAATGTATGATTTATGAATATTGTTCAGTTGGTTAATTTTATTTTCATCATCAAAGGAGGAAACATGCCCATTAGAAAAATTGAACGAACGCCGTCTGCTTATGCCTACCCCCTGTTGATCAAAAACATTCTCCGCATGCCCCTGGTGTATGCGCCCAAGCAGGAAATTATTTATCGCGACAAGATGCGCTATGATTATCAAACGCTGAACAGCAGGGTGGCGAAGTTGGCGAACATGCTCGAAAAGCTGGGGGTTGCGCAGGGCAATACCGTTGCTGTCATGGACTGGGATAGTCATCGGTATCTGGAGTGCTTCTTTGCCGTTCCCATGATGGGGGCGGTGCTTCATACCATCAATATCCGGTTGTCGCCGGAACAACTGATTTACACCATCAATCATGCAGAAGATGACATTATTCTGGTCAATTCCGATTTTCTTCCCATACTGGAAGCCATCAAAGATCAGATCAAAACCGTCAAAAAATTTGTCCTTCTTACAGACGGTGATCCGGCTCAGCCGACGTCCCTCGATCTTTCCGGCGAATATGAAACACTGCTTTCCGCATGCAGCGATGATTATGATTTTCCGGATTTTGATGAAGACGCCATGGCCACCACCTTTTACACCACGGGAACGACAGGAATGCCAAAAGGGGTGTATTACAGCCACCGCCAGATCGTTCTTCACACCTTTGGTCTCATGTCTGGTCTATGCGTTTACAAATCCCAGGTCAATCTCAATTCCGGCGATGTGTACATGCCCATGACCCCGATGTTTCATGTTCATGCGTGGGGCATTCCTTATCTGTGTACACTGCTAGGTACCAAGCAGGTTTATCCTGGCAAATATGAACCAGCGGTGCTGCTCAAGCTGATTGCAACGGAAAACGTCACATTTTCACACTGTGTTCCAACCATTATGCACATGTTGGTCAGCAGTCCGGCTGTTAAGCAGTTTGATCTGACCCGGTGGAAGGTCATCATCGGCGGATCGGCGCTTCCCAGGGGTCTTTGCAAGACAGCGTTGTCTCTTGGCATCAGCCTGACGACAGCCTACGGCATGTCCGAAACCTGTCCGCTTCTGACTGCCGCAAACATGAAACCCTTCATGCTCGACTGGGATGTCGACAAGCAGGTTGAGATGCGGTGCAAAACCGGGTTACCGATTTCGATGGTTCACCTTGAAATCGTGGCCCCGGATGGAAAACCTGTTCCTCACGACGGAAAAGCCACGGGTGAAGTTGTGGTGCGTTCACCCTGGCTGACCCAGGGATATCTGAAGGATCCGGAACGCAGCGAGCAGCTCTGGGAAAACGGTTGGCTTCACACCGGCGATATCGGCAATATCGATACCGAAGGATATCTGCAGATTACAGATCGCGTCAAGGACGTAATAAAAACCGGCGGAGAGTGGATTTCATCTCTTGAACTAGAAGACATCATCAGCCAGCATCCAGCGGTCAGCGAAGCTGCAGTGATCGGTGTGGCCGATGAAAAATGGGGAGAAAGGCCCCTGGCCCTGGTGGTGCTGAAAACCGAACATAAGGGCAAGGTTACGGAAGATGAACTGAAAGCTTTTTACATGCAATACGTTGATAACGGAACCATCCCGAAATACGGCGTTCCCGGTAAGGTGATGCTGGTTGACACCATCGCCAAAACCAGCGTTGGAAAGATCAGCAAAAAAGATCTGAGGGTTCAGTATAAATAGTCAGCCATCAGCCGTCAGTAGTCAGTACGCTTTTAACTGATTACTGATTGCTGATTACTCAATTGAGGGAGACCGGCCGATTGCCCCTGTTCGACCATTTTTTCAAGGTATCAAATAGATAGACCGCAATTATGGCGGTGAGCAACCGGGGAATCCAGAGCCAGAATATGCTGATGCCAAGGGATGCAAAAAGTGTGGGGTCCTCGACCATCGAATGGTTGATGCCGATGGAGATATGAAGTCTTTCCAACTCTTCGGCGCTGAAATTTCCGTCTTTGGCTTCTTCCACGATGACTGCGGCGCCATAGGCGATTCCAAACACCACGGCCGTCAGCCAGAGCAGTCCCACCCGCTCATCCAGTCCCATTATTTTCAGAAATGGCTTCAATATCTTGACCAGAAACGGAATAATATCGAATGCTTTCATCAGGCATAAGGCGATCATCAGCGCCATGACGATCAGAAAGATTTTGATGCTCAGGAAAAAAGTGGAAATACCCCATTTCTGAATGACATCCCACAGGGTTTTCTGTAACTGAGGGTCCGGCACGATTGCAATGGATGTGCTGGATTGTAAATCCAAAAACTGAGCCACTGCAATCACGGTGACGATGGAGGCTGCAAGCCGGATCACTGTAGCTTTCAGCGGGTTCAATCCGGACTTGCCTTGCACCATTCCTTCCTGAACCAGATTGTGGGAGATGAGCAGAAAAACGGCGATCAGGGTCATCTGGTTCACTGAAAAAGGCAACACGATCATGGCGGCGATTCCCCCGTAGATTCCGGTCAACATGCCGACCACCAGCGGAATGGCCGCCGCCGCCGGCATGCTGATCAGTTTCATGATGGGTGCAAGCAAAAAATCCATCTGCCGAATCAGTCCGCTGTAATCCAGCAGAACAGTAAGAAACGATATGGGAATCAGAATCCTGAGCAGCCAGACATAACCGCTCCATCCTTTTTCGATGCCGGCCACAACGCCGGCTTTGACCGTATCACGAAAATCAGTCATTCAGTGTCTACTTCCATCATAATTCATAATTCGTCTCCCCGGAGAAATCGCCACCTATCCTTTATCGCAGTCCATTACTCGGATCGCCTTCTTCAACCATCTGCTTCAGCACCTGTATTTCGGCTTTTCCGGGCACACGGCCGGTCAGGTGAGCGCTCAGAACTACATCTCCATCTTGGTTGACGAGAACTGCATCCGCTTTGGCGCGGTCTTTTTCATCAATTTCCGTGATTGTCAGGGTACAGGTGATGGTGTCACCAAAATAGACGGGACGTTTGAAACGAAAACTGATGCCGGAAGCCAGCCATCCAATTTGCCCCCCCACTTCCGTGATCATGCCGCCGACCAGCAGGCCATGGCAGATTCTGTGCTTTAACCCCTTTACTGCAACAAACCGGGGATCAAAATGAATCGGGTTGTAATCGCGGGTTAGCTCGGCGAATTGATCGACCTTAGACTCTGAAAATGTCCGGGTAACCGTAAAGGTTGTGCCAGGCGTCAATCCCGCAATCGTCCGATCTCGAATGATGGACATCAAATTTTCCTTTCTGTTTATTATTTTATTACCATCGTCTAAAATCGCAGGTTCATCGCAATTTAGTGGGAAAACCATACCCTGCAAACAGTTGTTGCTTGAAGTCTTAACGCTTCTGCGGCACGAGCTCCGAAAGTAGTTTCGGCAAAACACTCAACTCTAAGAAAAGACAACCTCGTGAATGGTTATTTGTGAAACAATTCGATTAAAAGATCAAGTTTAATTATTCCTGCTTCGACCGGAACATCCTGCGCGGCTGCATCACTCTTCCCCAACTGGAATGCCCGACTGCCGCCAAAAAGAAAAAATTCGAAGATCGCCGATTGATTTGAGCAGTATTTGATGTTACGAAAGCAAGCGATTGACGAGACATATACCTCAAGGATGACTTTTATGAACGTATCAGTGATGATCGACTCGCTTAAACAGGAACCGGCTACCTATGCCGCGGAATGGAAACAATCACATGCAGGAAAAGTCGTCGGCTATATGTGTTCGTATGCTCCGGAAGAAATTCTCTGGGCTGCCGGTTTCCTGCCGTTCAGGCTACTGGGAACCCGCTACGCCATCGAACAGGCCGATGCCCATCTTCAATCCTATTGCTGCAGTCTGGTGCGGGGGTCACTGGAAGAGGCACTGGCCGGACGGCTCGATTTTCTGGACGGCATGATTTTTCCGCATACCTGCGATTCCATCCAGCGGCTGTCCGACATCTGGCGCATGCGCATCCAAAACCATTTTCATGCCGATGTGCTGCTTCCCGCCAAGCTGGATACAGACAGTACACGGGAGTATCTGGTCGCCACATTCCGGAAGCTGCTAACGGATATCGAAAACTGGCAGGAACGACGGATCACCAAGGAGTTACTGCGGAAGGCGGCGGATCGCTACAACGATATCCGATTCCACATGAATACCCTTTACACGCTGAGACAGACCCATCCGGAACGGATTGCCGGAAGCGATTTTCACGCCATCATACAGGCATCCATGTGGATGGACCGGGATGAATTCTGCCGGATTTTGTCCGGAATCGTCGAAGAATTGAAAGCCATGCCCACCGCTGCTCCGTTTTCAGGCAAGCGCATCGTGCTGTCAGGTAGCGTCTGCAACATGCCGGACATCTACGGCATGATCGAATCCGCCGGAGCTGCCGTAGTCGCAGAAGACGTCTGTACAGGCGACCGATTTTTTCAGGGGAATATCGCGGTCAAGGGAGATATGGTCGAAAACATCGCCAAACGCTATATCCATCGCATCGTCTGCCCGGCCAAGCATCACGGGCTGTTCAGCCGGGGAAATCATCTGATTCAAACAGTCCGAGAAACCCGGGGGGACGGGGTGATTTTTCTGTTTCTCAAATTCTGTGACCCTCACGGATTCGACTACCCCTACCTGAAAGACATGCTGGATCAAGAAGGGATTCCAAGCATGCTTTCTGAAATCGAAGACCGGAATTTATCCGAAGGGCAGTTCAAAACCCGCTGCGAGGCGTTTATCGAAATGCTGTAAAGATCGGACAACCAGCCTATCCTCCCAGCCGGTGAAGATGAAAATCATCTTCCGCCAGGGTATGGCGACAGAGTTCTACCAAGTGGTCGTGATGGGTGAAGAGAAATATCTGGGTGCGCCGGGCCAGCTCGGCCAATTGCGGCAGAATGGCGGTGGCCCGGTCATCATCGAAGGTAATCAGCAGATCATCCAGAATCAGCGGCATCGGCTCATGCGTTTCGAGATAGCGATCGAGGGCCGCCAGACGCAGAGACAGGTAAAGCTGATCCCGGGAGCCGTCACTCATCCCGGCAATCGGCACCTTCGATTGATCCGGCCGTAACCCCATCAGCACCGGCACATCGTCTGCGTTGAATTCCGCTCCGAGACCAGCGAATGCGCCTCGCGTAATGCTTTCAAAGACACGGCCCGATTTTTCCAGCAAAGGCCCCTGGTTTTCCTTTCGGAACCGCTCGATCTGGGTTTGCAGGAAATGCACGGCCAAACGCAGACGCACAAAGCGGGCTGCGTCCTGTTTCAATCGCGCTGCAACCGATTCAGCCTGCTGACGATAGTCGGCTGCGGTGTCTCCGGCAGATTCAAGGGCCTGCTTCCGGCCCCTGAGTTCTGCCATGGTATCACGGATTGCCTGAAGTTTCGTTTCGGTTTCATTTTTCCGACCAACGAGTACGCCTTTTCTCTGGGCGAGCGTTTCGGTATCTTCGGCCCGGATGCGAGCCAGAAATTCGTCTACGGTCTGTCCGCGGGCCAGGCCGCTCAATGTGTTCCGATAGCCGGCAATCTGACACTGGGTCCGGTCACGGAGTTCCAGATTCGCCAGGAGCGGCTCCATTGCTTCGGGCGTTTCCAGTTTAGCCAGACGGGTCAAAGATTCCACTGTCTGAACTGCCTGCATATAAGATTCCTGAACACCCGTCAGATCATTTTTGGCCTCGCTGATCTGCCCCGCCAACTGGTTAAAGCGGGTCCGAGCTTCCCGGGCGCTGGTCAGTGCATCCCAGAGTCTGGAAATCTGGGCCTCGGTCGTATCGCCCTGGATGTCGAGCGCTTTGCAATAATCGTTTACAACCTGTTCGTATTGCCGGATTGCCGCTGTCGTTTTCTGCAACTCGGTGGACAGTTTTTTCCAGTCATCGAATTCGTTCAGAATATGTGTTCGTTCCTGAAGCAATGAAAGCCCTGCGCCGGGAGAGATTTCTGGCGGCAGCCCGATCGCCTGACACTGCATCTTCCATTTCTCCGATGCCGCCCGGCATGCTTTATCGGCACGCATGCAGTTCTGGTGAAACGTCTCCGACTGGGCTTTGAGCTTCTGAAGCTGTTCGGCGATTTCGATCCGCCGACCCGACGACTGCTCTTGCTGCTGAACTTGTCGGACGGCCTTGCTGTAAAGCAGCGTAAAGCCTTTATCCACCGGCTCGGAAAGTACCGCGGCAAGCTGGTTTTCGGCCTGCTGCACCAAAACTTTTTTTCGCTCGAAAGATTCCTCGGCAGCCCGCAACTGACGGAGAAGTCCTTTGAACTCACTCCATATTTCGCGCCATTCCTCCATTTCGAGCGGCGTGCGCGGATTGATGCCGCAGGGCTGCCAGAGCGATTCCCATTGGGCTTGAGCTGCCTTGAGTTTATCCTGAAAACCCCATATCGCCGCCTCCGCCTCCTGATTCTGTTGTTCAGACTTGATAATCTGAAAGCGTTTTTCCTCTGCCTGAGCCACAGCCTCCGCCTGTTCACGGAGTTGATCTGAAATATGGTCGACTCGGGCAATCGCCAGCGGAAACGCTTCCTCCAGTACCTTGCCCGGAACGAATTCCTCCAGTGCCCCCTGGCCCTTCCAGTCCGCCAGCACCAGTTGCCAGCCGCGATCTCGGTGATCTCTGGCCCTTTGCAGCGCCTGTTCAGATGGCAATTCACCGCGTCGCTCCATCCGGCCCAGCTCGGCCTGAATGGATTCGATTCGTTTTTTACCTTCCTGTATTCTGGATGCCTCGCTCTGGATTTCCCGCTTGATCCTTTCCATTTCTTCGCCAAAGCGACGAATGGTGGATTTGGCCGGAACCGAGAGTCCGGCGGTTTTGTCCGGATCCTCCGGAGTGCACATCAACTGTTGCTGCAGATCCCTGGTTTCCCGGATCAGTCGTTTAACATCGGAGGCTCCGGCCGAAAGCGTTTTGCAGGCATCGGTGGCTCCGGCTGCAGCAGCCAGGGCATCCCGCAGACAGGCCAGATCGGTTTCCGGCAGAGCGATGAGCTGCGTTTCCCGTGTTTCGATCTGTTTTCGGATATCCTCAGTCTTTTCCGTGACTTTTTCACGCGCGTCCAGTGCCTTTTGCAGAGCGCCGGCAGCTTCCTCACAAACCAACCGCACGGCACTGCCCAACCGCAGTGTTTCAAGTTCAAAAAAACCGCCGGAAAGTGTGAGATTCTGCATCCCGGCTCTCAGGTCGGTTTCAAGCCCTGCCAGTTCGGTTTCCAGTTGGGTCTGGGAATTTTTGCGATCCCCGTAAACGCTTAAGTCCTGGTGCAGGCGATCCAATGCATCGGACTCAGCCAGCAAGGCCGGCGATATCCGACAATCCGCCGATTGGGTTTCGAGTTTGGCAATATGCGTGGTCAGGCGAAGGACTTCCGCATGGGCGTCTCCGGCCGCTTTCCGCGCGGCGCGAGCCCGCTCGACAAAATCGCCGGACAGCTCCGGCAACCCGGGAAGTTCCTCCAGTTTTCGCATCTCCTCTGTCAATCGGCCCACCGTGGGCAGCGCATCTTCGCAGCGGGTCATCCACTCCATATCTCGGGTGAAGGCCAGAATCGCTTCTTCCTGCTCTGCCTTGCGGGCCTCGGCTGACGCCAGTTCCCGTTCGATCTTCTCCCAGACTTCCGGGCTTACAGCAGCGTCCCGGCTCTGGCGCAGCAAATCCTTATGTTTGCCTGCCCCTGGTCGAATCGAAACATTGGCTGAGGCGCGACCCTTGAAGATACGTTCTGATTCTTCAGTGAGCGCAGCCAGAACCAGTTGAACGGGTGTTCCGCCCATGCTGGCCGAAAACAGGGCCTCGCCGATATCCCCCTGCCCCCGAAGCAATTGCTCCGCGCCTTCGCGAAGCTCCCGCGCCCCAAGTCCAAACATCGTTGAAAAATAAGCCTGATCCACGCTTCCCAGAAAAGGACCCAGCACCGTATCCGGCAGTGCATTCGCCCCGCCGGTGTCCAGCAGGGTGTTTTTGTTTCCCTTGCGGCGCTGAAAGGAAAGTTTTTCTCCGGCCCGGTTGCATACTTCGCCCAGGATTCGCATCTCTTTATAATCATGCAGGAAATTGTCGGGGGACTGGCTGTGGATGCCAAAAAGCAGATCACGAAAGGCACGCAGCAGAGAACTTTTTCCCGCCTCGTTGGGCCCGTAGATAACATGCAGATCACGGCCCCTTTCCACAAAACCGATGTCGAGATTGGTAAACGGCCCAAAGGCCGGTATGCACAGTCGATCAAATCGCATGCGTTCCTCCCTTGGTTCCCAGGGCATCCAGAATGATGGCCCTTACCTCTTCCAAAACCGCAGATCCGCCTGCTGCCGACCAGTCGGATTCGATATCGCTGCGCACCTCACCCGGAAGTACGGCGAGCATATCCTTTATTTCAGCAGGGAAATTTTCAGGATCAATTCTGGTCTGATTCAAGGTCTCCAGCACGATTCGGGTCAGAGCATCCCGCTCGGCCAGTTGGGCCAGATCATACACGGGAGAAGTAGACACCTGAATGCGTTCGATCCAGACAGCATCCTGGCCCTGATCCTGCGCGCGGGCCAGGAGTTCGGCCCACCAGCGGTGGGAATCCCGATGAAGCGACCCATGCAAGGACGTCGGACCGGAAAAAATAATCCGGACTGCAACCATCCGCCCCGCCGCTTCCCGCACCGCGCGGCTCATCGTCAGCGTGACACGGTCGAGGGCGTCGGATTCCGCCTCCACTGCCGTCAGATCAACCTCAAGCACCTGCCATCTGACCACATCCAGATCGTGCCACGTCACATCTTCCACCTCCAGGAAATCATTCACCGTGATCAGCCAGCAGCCGTGGGGCCCCGTTTCCCGAATATCGCGTCCCTGACTGTTCCCGGCAAACACAATCCAGGGTTCCCGGCGGATCACCTCCGGCTGATGAATGTGGCCCAGGGCCCAGTAGTCATAGCTTTTTAGACATAGATCCGCTTCCGAGCATGGGGCATAGGTATCGTGACCGGATCGGCCGGTCAAGCTGGTGTGCAGCAGCCCGATGTTGAATCTGCCCGTGACAGCGGCGGGATAATCCGGCACCAGATTCTCCGGAACAGCCCGGTTCGGAAAACCGCGGCCGTGGATCACCACGGGGTGTCCGGGGACTTCTTTGGACTCAGCGGTTCGGGTAGAAAAAACGTGTACATTCTCGGGAAGGCTCAGTTTTTTAGAAATCACCGAGGCCGCATCGTGGTTGCCCGCAATCAGATAAACAGGAATGGCCTTATCGAACAGGCGGACCATCTGGCGGCGGAAAAAGAGCCCTGCGCCGTAGTCCTTCCAGTCTCCATCATAAAGATCACCGGATAGAACCAGAAAATCGATATTCTCATCGACGGATAATTGGATCAGGTTCTCGAAAGCCTGTCGGGTGGCGCCACGAAGAATATCGACGGGCGCCCCGTCATGCGCATCGAGGCCTTTGAGCGGGCTGTCGATGTGAGCGTCTGCGGCATGGATGAATCGTATCATGGGGGATTCCCTTCGGCACCAATGCGTTGAAATGGCTGATTACCCGCTTATGATTATCCTGAAGAGATGCTCACGTCAACGGATATTTCTGCCTGAAGATATCCGTGGATGGCCGGATGCTGATTGAAATACAAGGTGAGTATAAACTATTTGATTGACATCAGCGGGTTACAGTAATATGAGAAAAAAATCGCAATCAGGGGAAAGCAGGGGGATGCCTCCGGCAATACAATAAACGAACGTCTAGGAGCATGTTCATGAAAGCCAACAGAAGAAAGCGAACCCGGGTACCGGTCCATTTTGAAGTCACCATCACCATGGATGGCCGACAGATCGAGGTCACGACAACCAACATCAGCTTGACAGGTATTCTGTGTTCGTCCGATCCGCTTTTTCAGAAAGATGCCTCCTGCGAAGTCACCATTTTTTTGAACGAAGCAAATCGGATACATATTCCATCGGCAAAAGTGATCCGAACAAGTTCCACAAAAACCGCTATCGCTTTTTCCGTGCTGACGGAAGAGGGGTTTTTCCATCTGCACAGACTGCTGCAATTCAACGCGGCGGATGCAGATATCATCGATCAAGAGCTGCATCAACCGGCATTTCAGTAATTGAAATAATTACGGCGACTGCCAGCCCATGATCGGCACCGTGCTGATGCTGTTCTTGGGGCTGCCAGCAATCACCCGATCACTGTATGCCACATAAACCAGCACATTACGGTCCCGGTCGAAAAAACGCACGACCTGAAGCTTCTTGAACACGAGACTGCGGCGCTCGTCAAAGACTCGCTCGCCATCCTTGAACTCACCAATAATTTTAATCGGACCAATCTGGCGACAGGCAATGCTGGCGTCACTGGTATCCTCAGCCACGCCCAATTGGCCTTTAATCCCCCCGGTTTCCGCACGGGCGATATGACAGGCGACTCCCTGGACTTTGGGATCGTCGAAAGCATCGATCACGATCTTGTCGTTTGGCCCGAGCCAGCGAAATTGTGTGCTGACCGACCCGGTCATCCCGCGTTCGGATCGGCCAAAGAGCCACCATCCGGAGAACACAACAACCAATAGGATTCCACCACCTATTATCATTCCGATTTTTTTCATATTGATTTGCCTTTCCCGAGAGTTGTACCCGGCTTTTCAACGGAGCATCATTTCAGCCGTTGCCGCCGCCGACCTCATCTGACTTGTTGTGGTATGTGAACCACAAACGGTTGTCCGCACATTATATTTTAAAGTATAACACGCACATTGCCTGTGCGTAAACGCCTTTGACAGCCTCCGTAATTTATGGGGTTTGTCAGTTGTGTGCAAGATTTACACAACCACTTCCACCGCATGTTTCTGACCGTCATCAACAAGCGCTATGGCCGTCCCCTGTTGCAGGACGCCATCCACTGTAACCGTTGCCGCCTTTTTGTCACCTGCCTGTTTTTGCATGACCCGGATATGATAAATGGTTTCCCGAAAGCGGTAGTGCATGGTGAATGCATCCCAATGGGCGGGCAGGCAGGGCGCAAAAGACAGCTTGTCTGTTTCCAGTTTCAGACCCAGAAGTGACTCCACGATCAGGCGGTACATCCATGCGGCCGATCCAGTGTACCATGTCCATCCGCCCCGGCCCGTGTGCGGTGGAACGGCGTAGACGTCCGCGGCGACCACATATGGCTCGACTTTGTACCTTTCAATCCCTTCCGCGGATTTCCCGTGGTTGACAGGATTGATCATCGAAAGAAGCTCCCATGTGCGGCGGCGGTCGCCCAGTGCAGCGAAAGCCATAGCCGCCCAAATCGCGCCATGAGTGTACTGACCGCCGTTTTCCCTCACACCGGGAACATAGCCCTTGATGTAGCCGGGATTCAGACTGGATTGGTCGAACGGCGGATCCAAAAGCTGAATCAGGGCGTCATCCCGGTGCACCAGATATTTGTCCACCGCATCCATTGCCATCCGCGAATGCTCGGCATCCCCCGCACCTGAAAGAACAGACCAGCTTTGCGCGATGGAGTCGATCTGGCATTCCGGACTCTCCGCCGACCCCAGAGAAGTACCGTCATCAAAAAAAGCCCGCAGGTACCATTCGCCGTCCCAGCCGTGTTCTTCGATACTCCGGCGGCGTTTTTCGCCCTCTCTGCAGCATTGTTCACTGAAGTCCATATCACCGCGAAGCCGTGCAATTCCGGAAAACCGGGTGAGTACGTCACATTGAAAGAACGCCAACCACACGCTTTCGCCCTTGCCTTCCTGTCCGACCAGATTCATGCCGTCGTTCCAGTCGCCGGAGCCGATCAGGGGAAGTCCATGTTCGCCAAACGTCAACCCACAGCGGATCGCACGCACACAATGATCATACAGACTGGCCGTTTCTCCGGACCGAAGCGGAAGATCATAGTAGGAGTCTTCCTCGGGTTTGACCAGGCGGCCCTTGATGAATGGAATCGATTCGTCCAGTACTCCCGTATCGCCGGTACTCTGGATGTAGCGGCATGTTGCCAGCGGAAGCCAGAGAAAATCATCGGAACAGTGGGTGCGCACCCCCCTGCCCATGGGCGGATGCCACCAATGCTGAACATCTCCTTCAGAAAACTGACGGCCTGCGCAGCGGAGCAGATGTTCGCGCACAAGGTTCGGCGCGGCATGGACAAGACTCATCGTGTCCTGCAACTGGTCACGGAATCCAAAGGCGCCCCCGGACTGGTAGTAACCGCTGCGGCCCCAGAGACGGCAGGCGATCGTTTGATACAACAGCCAGCCATTGGCAAGAAAATTAACGGACGGGTCGGGTGTTTCCACCTGAACGGCGCCGAGCGTGCGACCCCAGTAGCGCCACACCGCTTCAATCGCTTTTCGCGCTACGGCGGAATCGCGAAACCGGCGAGCAAGACCTGCCGCATCCTCACTGTCTTGCCCGGCGCCAAGAGTAAATACAATCTCCCGATCTTCCCCGTCATCGAGATCAAAGATCACATGAATGGCTGCGCAGGGATCCAACCCAGCCCCTACCCTGCCGGAAAGGCGCGTCCGGGTCATGGCGGCGGGGCGGGCAAGCGTGCCGTTGCGACCTATAAACTCGGTCCGGTCCGCACTGACTGTCCGGGTGGCGTGATCCACGTTAAAGAAGCCAACCCGATTGCCGAATTCAGCATTGTAGGGATTGTGAGCTAAGAGCGCACCGCTTTGTGGGTCTACCTTGGTGACAACGTGCATCACTGTCTTGGGCCGCAGATCCCCCAGCACCCACTCGACATATCCGCTCACGGAAAGCCATCGGCTCCGGCCGGATTGGTTACGTACCTTGAGAATCGTGAACTTGACAGGCGCATCTGTGGCCACGTACACCCACGCCTCGGAGCGGATGCCACGCTCCATGTGCTCGAACACGGTGTAGCCGAATCCGTGCCGGGTGACATATGGCGTGCCGCCTCTGGCAGGATGCGGCATGGGAGACCAGAAATGGCCACGCTCTTCATCCCGAAGGTAAAAGGCCTCTCCGCCGGAATCACTGACCGGATCATTGTGCCAGGGAGTCAGGCGGAATTCGTGGGCGTTCTCACTCCACGTATAAGCGGAACCGTTTTCCGAAACAACCGTGCCAAAGGAGGGGTTGGCCAGCACATTCACCCACGGCGCCGGCGTCACTTGTCCGCCGCCGGTTGTAATGACGTACTCACGGCCATCAGGGGTAAATCCGCCGGTTCCGTTATAGAACATCAAATCCTCCCGGGGCATAGCCGCGACTGTCGGCTGGATCGCACGGTGGGTGCGGGTCGGTTCGAGGGCCGGAATGACCGGATACACAGAGCCGCGGCGATTCATCTGATCTTCAAGCGTTCCCCGGCTATCGCTGATGATAACCCGTGCCGTGGCCTGGAAGAGAATACGGTCTTCATCCGATATCTGCTCGGCGTGTCTCACGAAAATACCGCCAGTTCGATCCGTAAGATTGACTTCAACGCCGGCGGCAATGAGTCCCATGATCTGGTCGTGCAGGACTTGGCGATATCCGGCATGGTCTTCGTTCCAGATCACCAGGTCAACAGCCAGCCCCTTGAGGCGCCAGTATGCGTGTGCCTGGATGAGCTGATGCACCAAGGCGATATTGGCCTGATCTTCAATCCGAAGCAGCACGATCGGCAGATCGCCGGATATGGAGTAGCCCCAGAGGCCGGATTGACCCCGGAGATTCTTCAGAAGAAGGCTGGAACTGGCGCGAAGCGTTGCGTTGGCGTAGAGAACAGAGGCTGCAAGCTGCCCGTAGAGTTGTGCATCGGCTTCCGCCGCGTTGATTTGCCGCAAAAGCACCTGGCTATGGGTCCACGCCAGCTCAAAAACGCGGTCGGCCAGATACCGGTCCTGGTATTTCCCCACCAGACCTACGCAAACATCACGGGTTTCGCCGACGCCGGTGACGACATTGACAATTGCCGACATTCCCGGATCAAGGGTGATTTGACACCGGATAGCGACGATCGGGTCCAGAACCGGTCCGTCACTGCCTGAGAGAGGTGATAAACTCCGCATTGCTTCGGGAGCGGATAGCATGTTCCCACGACCGATAAACCGCATTCGATCCGTCTCATAAGACATCTCACTCCTGTCGGCGCCGTGTACCGCCACGGCCTGAAACATCCACGGCACCTGTTCATCTCCGGAACGGGGCCTGCGGGTGGCCAGGATCGCCCCCTGCCGCCCGAGAATCTCGGTTTGAACGAAGAGATTGCTGAACGCCGGATGGAGCGCGTCAGCAATCGGCAGCGCCAGAACGACTTCCGCATAACTGGTAATCTCGATGGTTCTTCGCATCTTTGAGCGGTTGGTAAGGGTAATCCGGCGCAGCTCGATATCGTCCTCAGGTGAAACAGCCATCTCCGTATAGGTGTCAAGGTCTTCGTCCTGGCGGCGGAATTCAGCCCGGCCTTCGGAGAAGATGGCTTCGTATTGTTTGGATGACTTCAGCGCCGGCTGATACGTCGTTGACCAGAAGCTGCCGCTCGATATGTCACGGATATAGCAGAAAGCGCCCCATTTGTCGCAGGTGCCGTCTTCATGCCAGCGCGTCACGGCCATATCCTTCCAGCGACTGTATCCACCGCCCGCATTGGTGATCATGACATGATATCTTCCGTTGGACAAAAGCTGCACCTCCGGTATGGGTGTATCGGGAGTCGTGTAGACACGCGCCGGCTTTTCCACCGGGAGATGCAAAGCCATGTGCGCATCGGAAAGCTGCGCAGTCGGCGAGTAAATGGCTGTGGCCTTCGGCAGACGCTCCTGAAGCAGCAGCACGGTCGCCTGAAACATGGGGTCCGACACAAATCTTTTCTGCATGGGGCGATCAAGCAGCAGACAGGCGAGGGAGAGAAGGCTCATCCCCTGGTGGTGAGCCATGAAGGATCGCACCACAGCAAACGACTGGCCGCGAGGCAGATGCGTCGGAGTGTAGTCGATGGCTTCATAAAAACCGTACTTGCCTTGGAACCCATGAGCAGCCAAGTCCTCAAGATTCCGGCAGGCATTTTCTGGCGCCACCATGAGCGCCAGCACCGAGGCATAAGGTGCAACAACCAGATCCCCGGATAAACCACGTTTAAGGCCCAGACCGGGCACGCCAAAGGCTTTGTACTGGTAGTTAAGGTGGCTGTCGATTAAGTTGTAGCCAGATTCTGAAATCCCCCATGGGGTGCCGCGCTCTCTGCCATAATCTATTTGCCTGGCCACCGCCGCTTTGCAGGTCTGGTCAAGAAGCGTCTGTTCGTAAGTCGGCATCACCAAAAGAGGCATCAGGTATTCAAACATAGAGCCGCTCCAGGAAAGAAGAATCGGTTCTCCGCCTGCAGTGGTCAGGAGCCGCCCCAGCGCGAACCAGCTTTCCTGCGGGAGCTGCCCCAGCGCAATGGCGATGAAACTGCTGAGCCGGGCTTCCGAAGCCAGCAGATCATAGAAACTCTCATCCCGCCGGGCTTCGCTGACGTTGTAACCGATGGACAGAAGATGTCGCGACCCGTCGTATAGGAACGCAAATTCCATGTTGTGTGCAAGTTCTCCGGCACGCCTTGCAAGCTCTTCGAGAAGGGCGATTCTTTCCTGCGCACGCAAGCTAGACGCGATGATGATATCTCTCAGCTTATCGAGTTGTTGTTTCCCCTTGGGCGTTCCGCACAGCCTTCGTTTTTCGCCAAGGAGAGGCAGGACATCGCCATCGAGACAAGCCAACTGCCGCAGGGTTCGAATATTTCCGAGACTGGGGAGCTCAAGTGCCTCCTCCATGGACCGTGGCGGAGGTGATCCAGACCAGGGGGTCAGCAATGTCAGCTCATCGATAGCAGATCTGCTCTGTTTGTCAAGGGATATGGCCCACCATGCAGCCTCATGCTCAGGGGCAAATCCACGGACCACGCACTTTGCGGATTCCGCCAGCCGATCGAGGCCAAGTCTCACAGACCAGAGTGTCGTATCCGGCGGGGAAGAACGCATTACTTCCAGGTCTTTTGCCAATTGCACAAGCTCTGCGGGAATGGGTTCTCCCGCAACATCCACAAGAACCATCACAGTGTCAAACAGACCGTCAACCAGCCGTTTCCCCAGCAGGTCTTCGTCAGCGAGCGCAAGCAATCCCGCCCGCAAGGTCAAAAGGCTTGCGGCCAGGTTTCCGCTGTCTACCGACGAAACATACATGGGCAGCAGCGGCTTGAGTGTTTGCGTGTCGTACCAGTTGTAGAAGTGGCCGCGGTGCCGCTCCATCGCCTCCATTGTTTGAAGGGTTTTTGCCGTCCGATCCATAAGAGAGCCAACGGTAATATAGCCGAAGTCACAGGCCGCCAGATCCGCAAGGAGCGAGAACCCCATGTTGGTTGGGGATGTGCGATGCGCCACCACCGAAAGCGGTGCTTCCTGATAATTATCGGGGGGCAGCCAATGATCGTCGGGGCCAACGAAAGTCTCGAAAAATGCCCAGGTCCTTCGGGAAAGTTTTCTCAAAAAATGTATCTGATCTTCGGCCAACTGCACCCGCCGGGGACTGAGGGGCGTGCTGATCCACCAGGCAACGAAAGGAGAGACAAACCAGAGAACCAGTATCGGCAGCGCTGCGATCAGGCCCATAGGCCGTGCATAGGCGAGGTAGCCGGCAACAGTCAGCGCAATGACCGGCGCCACCCACATGCGCCTGCAAAACCCTGCCAGATCAGTCTGATGGGTGCGATCAACTTCACCCGGCGGGTTCCATTCAAGAAGTCCCTTGCCTGAAATCAGCATGAGCCACACGGTGTGCAGAACGGCCGTGCTGCTGAAATATGCCTCATGTGGCAGACAAATGAGGACAAAAAGCGCCTGACCAAGGCTGTTGCCGGTAGAGCGTGCTGCACCGGCGATATGCTGTCTCAGCAGTGCATCACCGGATTTTTTGAAAAAACCCATCAAGGAGCTTATCAACGAAGGAAGCAGTACGATACCGGCGACCGAGAGGGTCCAAAACCAGGGAGATGGCAGCACAGTCCAGCCGAGCAGCAAAAGGATGCTTAATGCCAGCGGTGCCAGGCTGCGCCGGAGGTTGTCCAATATCTTCCAGCGGGATAAGGCGGAGATCGGATTCTTCCTGAAGAGTGCATTGGGGCCGGGAACTCCAGGCAGGAGCCACCGCAGGATCTGCCAGTCCCCACGAATCCAACGACGGCGGCGGCTGACGTCTGCGCTATAGCTCGATGGGTATGCTTCGTACAACTGCACATCGCTGATGAGGCCAGACCGCGCATAACAGCCTTCAATCAGATCGTGGCTGAGGATCAGGTTGTTAGGAAAACGATCCTTGAGAACTTGCTCGAAGGCGTCAATATCATAGATGCCCTTGCCGATGTATGATCCTTCACCGAAGAGATCTTGATACACGTCGGAAACAACGCGTGTATAGGGATCAATCCCGGCGTCACTGCCCCACATACGGGCATACCGCGACCGGTTCGCACCTGGCAGGCTCACGGCCACCCGCGGCTGCAGAATGCCGTATCCGGAAACAATTCGCCCCCTATCCGGGTCGTACCGAGGACGGTTCAAAGGATGCGCCATCGCCCCCACGAGCTGCCATGCAGAATCTCGCGGCAGTTCGGTATCCGTATCCAGGGTAATGACATATTTCACCTTGGATAATACATCGATATTCCCGACAACAAGCGAAAACCCGCTCCCGGAGCCGCCACGGAGGAGAAGATTCAGTTCCGCAAGCTTTCCCCGCTTTCTCTCGTAACCCATCCAGAGTTGTTCCTGAGGATTCCATTGCCGGGGACGATGAAAAAGAAAGAAAACATCGCCATTGCTCCCGTATTTCTCGTTCAGCGATTCGATGTTTTGCCTGGCCAGCCATACCATCGGTTCATCTTCGGGGCATTTTTCATCGGAGGCGTCCGGAAGGTCCGTCAGCAGGCCAAACCGCAGGTTTTCATCCTGATTTGCCAGAAATCGGACTTCCAGAGTATCCATGAGATGCCCCACGTTCTCCGCATTGGATAGCAGAGTCGGAACAACGACCAGCGTGGCGGATTCGGGGGGTATCCCTTTGGAGAAATCCATTCGCGGCAGTGGATGAGGTGTGGCCAGACGTGTTGCGAAAAGATCGACCAAAGCGATGGCAAGCTGACTTACAGACAAGAGGGAGAGAAGCCCGACCAGCCAAAGCAACGATCTGTTGAGACCTTCGGAATGGGTTTCTGCAAGCAAACCGGCGGAAAAGATCACCGAAAAGAAAAGAATCGCACCCAGATACAGTGGCAACGTAAATCGGCGACCGGTTCTCCGAAACCTGTCCAGGATGATTGGCCGGACCTTCGCACGCCCCTGGAGCAGAGAAAACCCCTTATCGATAAGATAGAAGCCCACATGGGCCAACCGACCATCGTCATGAACTGGCCTCAGCGGACAGGTATCAGAGGGCAGGTTAGATACCTGTTCCCTGATACTTTTATTTTTTGTTCCGCAAACACCTTGCATAGCCAGCTCGATCGCTTCACGGGCCACCTCTCTTTCGGAAAGTTGACTCGTCTTTGCGACTTCCTCCACAATATGACGGTATTGATCACGGGTGGTAAAATCCATCCTGTCATAGATTCCGGCAGGGTCCTCCCGCAGGGTTTGTTCAACAGCGCTCAGGGTATCGACAAATTTTCGCCAATCCATGGCGCTCAGAAAGCGCAGGCTGCCAATGCTGTTACTGATGGAAAGTTGATCTGCGGCTTGCTGCTGATTCTCCGATTGAACCAGTTGATCGATGGTCTGAAATGACTCCGAGATTTGCTGCTCGATCCAGGTAAGCGGCAGCGCCAGCGCAGCGCCCTGTCCCTGGAGGCGACGGACAAGCTCCGCAACAAAGGAGCTGACCATGGGCGGGTTTGATCTCGCCATATCGGCAACCGTAAGAATCAGGCGCTTCGGGTCTTTTTCAGCAGTTTCTGTAATCTTGTCGGCCCAGTAATCGGCCCGGTTCCTATCGATTCGGTCAATGGCAATCCGTGCGGCAACCCGCCTGAGGTTCTCGATCAGCGCCAGACGCAGCATGATGGGAATCGCCCACAATTCACCCAGTCGCAATGTCACAACTGTCTGATAGGCAGTGACAAAACTGCTGAGACCATCCGGATCCACCCGGCCGTCACCATGGGAAATTGTCTCCAGGGCAATGTCGTACACACGGGGAAGTCCCTTGGAAGGCCCATCTTTCAAACGCGGAAGCCCCTTGGCGTAGCCTTTCGGCAAAAGCCGCTTGGCAACGCGAATCTGTTCCTCGATAAGATAAAAATTATCGAGCAACCATTCACCTGCCGGCGTAATCCTGCGGTTTGTCGTCACGGCATCGATCAAGAGATCTCGGACCTCAAGCAGGATTGCGTCGTTTTCAGCAAGTCTCGACAACAAAAGTTCCGGAACATGATTCTCGCTTAAGGCGTGTAGGCCCGCCAGAATTTTGCCGTGTTCCTCCATCTGAGAGGAGCTGAACAACTCCGAGCGCAGCGGCGTTTCATCACATACACTCGTATTCGCAAGGGTATTCCTGCTGCTGAGATGCCCCCATATATGAAAAACTTTTGTGAGAATCGTTGGGTTGTAGCGAGTCATGATGCACATTTCCTTTGAAAGAAGACACAGGCCGAACGGGCAGGCAGCAGGGAGAAGATCGTACTTTCCTCGTACATCCAGCACCCAAATTTTTACCGTGAAAATACCCTGGGAGCGCGGGCGTCGCGCCCGCATTTGACAGGCAGGATGCCCGCATTCTCAGAGTATTTTCATATCTGGGGGCGGCCAGAGTATTATGGGCATGAGCGTTTATCTTGAAAGCGATATTGAATAGAAATGTAGAGCGTTTCAACAGCGATGGGACGCATCAGGGCAATCGCTGCAAGCGGATATCCCCCGATGGTGTTATACGGAATGAATGTGAACAGGTCAGAAGAAAATCTGGTCGAAAAATCCTTTTATATAGCCGTTCAGAAAATTCATTTCGCAAGGCAGCGGGGAGAGGAGATAATACTGTCGCATATCTCCGACCGATAGCGCCGCGAAATTATTTTTCTGAATGTCTATAGCTCCAGCCGCCTGATGATAGGTACTGTTGAAAAGATGAAATCAGACACCCTGCAGCACATCGATCATGGAAAAAACCCGGCCCTGAATGCCCTGACTGATTTTGCTGTGCAGGTAGACGACAGCATCCAGCGTTCCGAGGGCATAGACATCCCGGCCATTGACATTGTGGGTGAACTCAAAAGTAACGGTCTTGTCCGCCGAAGTCAGGGTATAGGTATGCCACCCATGTCCGCCGATGTAAGCGTCGGGGATGCTCCAGTCTTTTCGCTGAACATCCGGATTCCGCTCCTTGTAAATGTCATTTTCCGCAAAAGGGATTCCCATCCGGTTAAAATAACCCACAATGGCCTTTGCCGTACCACTGGTGTCCGCCTTGCCGTTTTGATGGCTTTCTCGAACCTTCAGGCAGTATCCTTTATATAGATCCGGAAAATGGGCAGCCCCATATTCGAGCATGGCCTGAAGTCCGACAATTTGTTTGGCCATGTTGGGTGCGATGACCGCGGCGGTTTTGGAATCCGCAACTGCTTTCTCAAGGGATTTTCGGTCTCCACCGGTCGTTCCCATGACAAACGGCAGTTGGTGCCGGGTATAGAACACCGCATTGTCATTGACTGCCGAGGGATGGGTATAATCCACAGAGATGATACCTGGACTGATTTTGACAATATCTCCGATGGCCGTATCCCGATTGTCCGGATGAATCAGCCGGATCGCATCGTTTCCCAATTTATATTCTGAAAAAGGAATCTCCGAGCCGGTCAATGAAAATGGAATCAAATCGAACCGGCTGTCGCTGACAACATGACCGGCCACCGTGGCCGCCATATTTCCAGGCAGACCGTTTACCATCACACGAATAGGATTCATTGAATCTCCTTTAAAAATGATCATTGCTCTTGATTTGTTCTTAGCCCGTTCAGCACTACTTGCATATCCTCCGGAACCGGCGCCTCTAAATGCATCATTTCTCTGGTTCCCGGATGGGTAAAAACCATCCGCCAGGCGTGCAGCATCTGACGGGTGACTGTTTTCAAAATATCTGGAAGATGCGTGCCGGAATGCCGATATCCATAAACCGTATCGCCGATAATCGGATGCTGCATCGATGCACAATGCACCCGAATCTGGTGAGTTCTGCCAGTCTTGATTTGGATTTCAAGAAAGGAAGCCGCGTCAAACCGCTCTTTCACCCGCCACAGGGTTGTGGCATCCCGGTTTCTTTTGCTGACAACAGACATTTTTTTGCGGTCTACCGGATGCCGCCCGATCGGCAATTCGATTACACCACTGGCGGTTCTCATCATGCCCAGAACCAGAGCCAGATAGGTTTTCTGCAGAGTTCTTTCCTTGAACTGTGCGGCAAGATGCACCTGAGCCGCCGAAGTTTTGGCAACCACGAGAATGCCGGAGGTGTCCTTGTCCAGACGGTGGACAATACCGGGGCGGATCTTGCCACCGATACCATCCAGGGTCGGACAATGATACAGGATGGCATTCACAAGGGTTCCGGAAAAGTGGCCGGGCGCCGGGTGAACCACCATTCCGGCCGGCTTGTCGACGACCAGAATGTCGTCATCTTCATGAAGGATGCAAAGGGATATAGCTTCGGGAACACAAGCAATGGGCTCTGGGGCGGGAATACAGCCAGAAATGATTTCCCCTGCCTTCACCCGGTAGCCAGGTTTTTTGATTTCGTTCCGGACCCGAATCTGCCCTTCTCGAATGAAATGAGTGGCCAGGGAGCGGGAAAAGTCGGGCACCTGAAGAACAATGACATTATCCAGACGTTCTCCAGCATGTTCATGCAGGACGGAAAAAGAAAACGGGCCATGGAAAGACATCACGGAAGGTTCATTGCACTGCGACAGTCTCCGAAATGAACAGGGATTCAATTTCCATAAGAATCGAATCCTCGGTTGTCTGCTTGGATGTGGAAATCTCTTTGATCAGAAGTGTCTGGGCCGTATCATACAGTTTTCGCTCGCCAAAGGACAGATCCTTTGTGAGCTTCAGCAGGTAAAGATCCCGGAACACTTCCGCGACATCAAACAGTGAACCGGTTTTGATTTTTTCCATATAGTCCCGATATCTGCGATTCCAGGTCTGAGACTCCGCCGCAATATCTTTTGGATTTCTCATCAGATCATATATCTTAGGTATTTCATGTTCCTGAATGAGATCCCGAAGGCCGACGGATTGCACATTCCATGTGGGAATCATGATGACCATACCATTCTCGAGAATTTTCATGATATAAAAATCGTGTTTTTCACCATTCACCACTTTGCATTCGATAGCATCGATACGGCCGACACCGTGAGCTGGATATACAGCCAAGTCGCCAACCCGGAATTTCTTGACACAGGTTGTGGAAGGTTGAACCTTATCTTTACTCTTCTTGTCATAAAGTTTCATAGTATACCATGTATAACCAGTATCGGGGCGTGGAATTCGGAGCAACTGATGAGGAAACAGCGCATAAAACAGGACAACTGAAATCTTCTACTGATATTGGTTA
The DNA here is from genome assembly GCA_903953895.1 of uncultured Desulfobacteraceae bacterium. GTDB lineage: Bacteria > Desulfobacterota > Desulfobacteria > Desulfobacterales > Desulfatirhabdiaceae > RAAP-1. Next base: position 40,165 of record CAJBLH010000121.1, read on the forward strand.
ATTATCACACATCACCGGAACAAGCAATAAAAAAGGATTGACGCCTTGCGGCGCCAATCCTTCATAAAACAACATCACAAGATTTAAGGCGTGTAGACTACATCAGGTACGGAACCATCAGAAGCGCCACAACGTTCAGAATCTTGATCATCGGGTTAATGGCAGGACCTGCGGTGTCTTTGTAAGGATCGCCGACAGTGTCGCCGGTAACAGCAGCTTTATGCGCATCGCTGCCCTTTCCGCCAAGATGACCGTCTTCAATGTATTTCTTGGCATTGTCCCATGCTGCGCCACCGGTGGTCATGGAGATGGCCACAAACAGACCCGTGACGATGCTGCCGATCAGAAGACCACCCAGAGCGACTTTGCCCAGGAGAAAGCCGACAATGAGCGGTGCAACTACTGGCAGGAGCGCCGGAATAATCATTTCTTTCAATGCAAACTTGGTAACGATATCCACACATGCACCGTAATCGGGTTTTGCGGTTCCTTCCATGATCCCGGGAATGGTGCGGAATTGTCTGCGGACTTCTTCAACAACCGCGCCGCCGGCATTACCGACTGCCTTCATGGCAATGGATGCAAACAGGTACGGCAGCAAACCACCAATAAAAAGACCGATGATGACCCTGACGTCGGAAAGGTCGAACCTGATGGGTTCGGCGCCTTTTGCGCCCAGGAATGAGAATTCCTGAACATAGGCGGCAAAAAGAACCAGAGCGGCCAGACCGGCGGAGCCAATGGCATAACCTTTGGTGACGGCCTTGGTGGTGTTCCCAACAGCATCCAGCGGATCAGTGACAGCACGAACGCTTTCATCCATTCCGGCCATTTCAGCGATACCGCCGGCATTATCCGTGATGGGGCCGTAGGCATCGATAGCGATAACCATACCAGTCATGGAAAGCATGGACATGGCGGCCATGGCAATGCCATAAAGCCCTGCAAAACTATAAGCGGCGTAAATAGCGATACAGATGGTGATAACCGGTGCGGCAGTGGACTGCATGCTGACGGCAAGACCGGCAATGATGTTGGTGCCGTGACCAGTGGCTGAAGCTTCGGCAATGCCCTTGACCGGTGCATATTTTCCGGTGTAGAACTCAGTGACGATAACGATGACAACCGTCAGGATCAAACCGATCAGGGTTGAGAAATAAATGGCCTGAGCGGAAATGGTGCCCAAACCACCCATGAACTTCATGCAGACAAAATAAAAGGCAACAGCGGCAATAATGGCTGCACCGAACATGCCTTTGTAAAGAGCGCCCATGATGTATTCACCTTTGCCGAGTCTGACAAAGAAAATCGCGATCATGGAGGCCACGATGGAAATGGCGCCAAGTATCAGCGGGAACTCGGTTGCAATCTGAATTTTGGGGAAAAGCAGGTGGCCGATCAGCATGGCGGCGACTGCAGTAACCGCATAAGTTTCAAACAAATCGGCAGCCATACCTGCACAGTCGCCGACATTGTCGCCCACGTTATCCGCGATAACAGCAGGATTTCTGGGATCATCTTCCGGAATTCCTGCTTCGACCTTACCCACCAGATCAGCACCGACATCCGCACCCTTGGTGAAGATACCGCCGCCGAGCCGAGCAAAAATGGAGATCAAGCTACCACCAAAACCCAAGGCAACCAGCGCCATGATGTCGTGCGTTACATAATAATAGCCGGCAACGGAAGTTAGCGCCAGGCCGGCAACCATCATACCGGTAACCGCTCCCCCTTTGAAGGCAAGCGCCAGTCCCGCCGCCAAACCTTTTCTGGCAGCTTCAGCAGTTCTGACATTGGCAATAACCGATACTCTCATGCCGACATATCCGGCGATGAAAGAAGCCACTGCACCGATCAGAAAGCCGATCGCAGATTTCTGGCCCAAGGTTGCAAAAATGGCAACAAAAATGATAGCGCCGACAATAGACATGCTTTTAAGCTGACGATTCAGGTATGCAATGGCGCCTTCTTTAATTGCGGCAGCAATTTCCTGCATTTTTTCGTTACCTGCCGGTGCGACTTTAACTACTTCGGCCAGCCCAATTGCAAAAATAACACCTACTAAACCCACCAGCGTACACGTCAATGGAATATTTGCCATTACGTAGTCCATTAGTTTCCTCCATCTGTTGTTTGACTTGAATTTGTGATTATCGACCGATTGAAACGATTCATCCCATCCTTTACACCATTGCAAAGGACAGTAACTGTCGCATCCCGGGCCCGGGAAATGAAGTGTGCCAGCATTTTGCCTTCTTCCTGATTAAAGGATGACAAGACATGGTCCACAGCACTCATTCCTGTTTCGGGACGCCCGATGCCCATGCGTAGGCGGGCAAAATTTCCTCCGCCAAAAGCATCTACCAACGACTGAATACCATTATGTCCCCCGCTCCCTCCTTTCTCTTTAATTTTAATTCTTCCAAATGCAAGGTCCATATCATCATGGACAATTAACATATCTTCACAGGATAGACCAAAACTTTGAGCAAGTTGGTAAACTGGATTTCCACTGAGATTCATAAATGTCATCGGCTGCACCAGGACGACTTCCCTGCCCAGTATCCTTCCCCAGCCAACGCGTGCATTCGCCGGGTGCATGTCAAGGGAAATGTCAAATTCATGGGATATGGCCTCGATGACTTCAAAACCTACATTGTGACGGGTTTTTGCATAACTGGGTCCGGGGTTTCCGAGCCCGACGATCATAAAGCATTTCTGGTATCCACACTGTGCTTCGGTTACTTCGGATTTGATTTCAGCCATCCCAAAGATCGGCGTTTACAGTGCTGTGACACAGATCACTTGCCTGAAGCCGGAGCGCCTGACTCTTCACCTGGACCTTTTTCATCGGACTTGGTGCTGAGGATGGTTAAAATCGTATAATTTATATCTGCCGGAATTTCTACGTTTTCAGCGACTTTCAGGTCTTTGACATGGATGGAATCGCCGATTCCCAGATCCGAAATATCGACCTGGATGGATTCCGGAACATCGAAAGGCAGGCAAAGTACTTCAATCTCCCGCTCGATGATTTGAAGCATGCCGCCGTCTTCAATTCCCTTGGCCCTGCCCTTGACAACAACAGGAACATTGACCGTAATTTTGCGATCTTTGGAAATTTCGTAGAAATCGACATGCAGAAATTTTCTTGACATCGGATGAATCTGAAGTTCTTTGATCATGGCGGTGCGGGTTCCAGCTTGTGTATTTTGGACCGCCATGTTGAAAATGATCTGATTGGAAGAAGCCTTTTTCAAAGCGTGTTCCAGGTCTAGAGAAGAAATTGAGAGGAGAACGGATTCGGACCCCGGTCCATAAAGCACGGCCGGGATGTTTCCCTCACGTCTGAGCGCCCGGGAAGGACTATTCCCGGTTGATGTTCTCATATTGGCTGTAATTTCAAGTAGCTCCAAAAAAAACCTCCTTTGATCTATTCTTCAATCCGCAAGAGCTGATGCGGATGCGTTTATACGAACAATGATGTGACGGAATCCCCTCGATGGCTGCGAATGATGGCTTCTCCCACCAAACGGGAAATACTGAGAATTTTGAATTTTTCACAGACGGACGCATCGCTTTTGAGAGGGATGGTATCGGTGACGATAAAGCTTTTTAATTCAGATGAATTGATCCGCTCCACAGCAGGGCCGGAAAGAACCGCATGCGAGCAGCAGGCGTGAACTTCTTTGGCGCCCTTATCCATTATCACGGCAGCCGCCTGCGTGACAGTTCCGGCAGTATCGACCATATCATCTAAAATAATGGCGATTTTTCCGGTGACATCTCCGATAAGCGCCATTGCCTTGGCTTTGTTGGGGGCTTCCCTGCGTTTATCCACAATGGCAAGACCTGCATTCAGGCGTTTGGCAAACGCTCTGGCCCGCTCGACCCCGCCGGCATCCGGGGAAACTACCACAATATCTCCCTCGAATTTATTTTTGATGTATTCCAATATTACCGGGGCTGCAAACAGGTTATCCACAGGAATATTGAAAAAACCTTGAATCTGGCCTGCATGAAGATCCATGGTGATCACACGGTTGGCTCCGGATACGGTGATGATATCGGCAACAAGCTTGGCGCTGATCGGCACCCTTGGGGCAACTTTTTTATCTTGACGGGCATAGCCGAAATAAGGAATGACGGCGGTGATTCTTCGGGCAGATGACCGCTTAAAAGCATCGATCATCAACAAAAGTTCCACCAGATGATCATTCACCGGATAACTCGTCGATTGAATCACGAAAATATCTTTTGACCGGACATTTTCATCGATTTCAATTTGAAGTTCGCCATCGCTGAATGTTTTGACCTTGGCGCCACCCAGGGGCAAATCCAAATATTTGCATATCTTTTGAGCCAGATCAGGATTTGAATTTCCTGAAAAAATCGACAGCCCGGTTGTCGCAAATCCGCTCATTTAACTATCCTGTGTTATCCGATCTCTGCGTAGTCGGTCATGTATCGCATTGATATTCCGCAACGATTGACGATACTTCTGAAAATTGTTGGCTGGGGCGGGAGGATTCGAACCTCCGAGTGCAGGAACCAAAATCCTGTGTCTTACCGCTTGACGACGCCCCAGTGTATAAGTACCGAACTGACTAAACCAGCAGTTGCGTAAAAAAACACGACCAACTCTGGTTTACGATTAGGGCTTCATACGCTTTCTTTGCCTGATCCGAATCTGAGAAAATCCCAAACACCGATGGCCCGCTTCCTGACATCAGTGATCCGATAGCTCCTTGATCCAGCAGGGCTTTTTTAATATCTGCTATCTCCGGAAACCAGGAAATGGTAACGGTTTCCAAGTCGTTACACAGATGATGAGTCGGACTAAACCCCTCGCTCAAAGGAAAGCTTTTAAGCTTTTGTTCACAATTTGTCAATCCCAAATTCAGGTTATTATAGACATCAGCTGTGCTGACCTGAATTTCAGGATAAATCAATACAATGGGGTAAGAATGAATCCCCTTGAAAAAATCGAGGCTCTCCCCTACCCCGGTTGCCAAAGCAGGCTTCTGATATATAAAAAAAGGCACATCCGCCCCGAGGGTCAAGGCCAGAGACGCCAGTTCCTGATTTGAGAAAGGAAGACCATAATGACTGTTCAGCGCTGAAAGTACGCCTGCGGCATTGCTGCTGCCACCACCCAGACCGGCCGCTACGGGAATATGTTTTTCGATATTGATACCGACACCTCCCGGACGATTCAGGACATCCAAAAAGCACTTGGCTGCACGATAGGCAATGTTGGTTTCATCCTCTGGAACCGCCGGATGCAAGCAAGTAACGGTAATCCCGTTAAACTGAAAATCAAGCGTCAGGATGTCATACAGGGCTATCCCGCACATCAGTGAATGAATATCATGGTAGCCATTCGGCCGTTTTCCGGTAACGTGAAGGCACAGATTGATTTTGGCAGGCGATTTGATTTTCATGACAAAGGCACCCAGATAACTGTTGACAAAACGTACGAATTATAGATAAAGTTTTAGAAAAAATAAAGGATGAAATCGAAAAACAAATGATTCTATATATATCTTCAATTTTTCTTTCTGGTTATAAAGGATGGTGGCGCTGGCAAGCCAAATAACGGGCGCCAACGAACGCAGAACAATAAAGTGAATTTTCTTGCAAAAGATCGTGGGCAGCCCAAAGCCCATGATCTTTTTTGTTTTCAAGGGGGGTCGTGGAAAACAACACGGCCCCCTTTTTTATTTTCAAAAAGGAGTTGTTATGATTCTTCAGCAGTTCCCATCGGAAGATGATTTCAATCGAATGGCAAAAGATTTCAATGTCATTCCCCTGTGTGTTGAAATTCTGGCAGATACCGAAACCCCGGTTTCATTGCTGCAAAAATGTCTCGATCAACAGGGCCCGGTATTTCTCTTCGAAAGCGTTGAAGGCGGTGAAAGATGGGGGCGATACAGCTTTCTGGGGTTTTCCACCCAAGCTCACATCTCGGTTTTTACCGATCGCGTGGAAATTCAGGATGATCAAGGCTCTCAGTCCTTTGCACACAACGGAAACCCGCTCAACATCCTGAAACAGATCATGAATGGTTACCGGCCGGCAAATTATTCCGGACTTCCCAGATTCTGGGGGGGATTGGTGGGATATTTTTCCTATGAGATGGTATCGTTTTTTGAAAAGATCCCCAACCGGCTGCCCGAGAATACCCCGATTGCACAGTTTATGATTCCAGATCAACTGATGGTGTTCGACAACATCCGACATACCCTGCTGGCGATTGCGATATCCTTTTTAAACCCCGATTCCACCCCCTCAGACCACTATCGAAAAGCGGTTGAAACTCTTCAGTCCATTGTTCAACTGGTCAAGTCCCGAATGCCGGGTGTTCCGCAGCCAATTTCACGGCCCGCATCCCCATTGCAACCATCCTGCCCGGATGAGACGTATCGCCGGCAGGTTCAACAGGTTAAATCCCATATTCAGGCCGGAGATATCATTCAGGCCGTGCTGTCCCAGAAATTCGTCTGCAACTCGCCTCCGGATATTTGGATGCTGTATCGGGCTCAGCGATTCATCAATCCGTCACCCTATCTGTTTTTTCTCCGCATGGATGGTCAAGCCCTGATCGGCTCTTCTCCGGAAACCATGGTGCGCCTTGAAAACGGTATCGCCACCCTTCGGCCCATTGCCGGAACCCGGCCCCGCGGAAACACTGAACAGCAGGACAGGGCGCTGGCAAACGAGCTTCTTCAAGATGAAAAAGAACGGGCCGAACATCTCATGCTGGTGGATCTGGGCCGCAACGACCTGGGCCGGGTTGCAGAAACCGGCTCGGTTCAGGTGACGGATCTGATGGTGGTGGAACGCTATTCCCATGTCATGCATCTGGTATCCAACATCACCTGCGACCTGAAACCCGAACTGGATGCATGGGACTTGCTGAGAGCCACATTTCCGGCCGGAACCCTCAGCGGCGCTCCCAAAGTCCGGGCTATGGAAATTATCGACGAACTCGAGCAGGAGCCCCGCGGACCTTACGGCGGGGCTGTCGGGTATATTTCGTTCAGCGGAAACATGGACCTGGCCATTACCATTCGAACCGCCTGCATCGCGAACGGCAAGCTGACGGTTCGCGCCGGCGCCGGTATCGTGGCGGACTCGGATCCTGAACGCGAACGCATTGAGACCGTCAACAAAGCCAAGGCTATTGAAAAAGCCTTGCTGCTTATTGGCTGATGTTATTTTTTCGGCAGTCGCCGTTTCTTGTGTGTTTTGCCGACTAATGTGATTTTTTATGGAGATACGCCATGATCGTGATAATAGACAATTATGACTCTTTTACCTATAATCTTGTGCAATATATTGAACAAATCGGCGCTTCCGTCCGGGTCGTTCGAAACGATGCCGCTACCACCGAAGACATTGCTTCCTGGAACCCGGCCGGTATCGTGATTTCCCCAGGACCCGGCCGGCCGGATTCCGCAGGCATCTCACTTGATGTCATCCGCCAATTTTCCGGGAAAGTTCCGATTTTAGGGGTTTGTCTCGGCCACCAGGCCATCGGCATGGCTTTCGGCGGCAAGGTCGTCTCCGCTAAAAAGCTGATGCACGGAAAGACATCGGCCATTCATGCAGACGGCAACACCCTGTACAAAGGCATCAAACAGCCCTTTCAGGCCATGCGCTACCATTCACTGGCTGTTTCCAGAGAGGAACTCCCGGACTGTCTGGAAATCAGCTCAGAATCCGAAGACGGCGAAATCATGGGTCTCCGGCACAAAGAACACCCGACGGAAGGCATTCAGTTTCACCCGGAATCCATCATGACCCCAGCCGGAAAACGACTGCTCAAGAATTTTTTAAAAATCACCGGATCAATCCAGTAACTCTCAACCCCAATAAAGGATAACCCCTTATGTTTAAAGAATCTTTGAACAAGATATTCCATCGCATCAATCTGAGTGAATCCGAGATGGCGGAAATGATGACCGAAATTTTTTCCGGCGAAATAACCGATGCACAAATTGGCGCCTTCATGGCAGCCCTTGCCACCAAAGGCGAAACTTTTGAAGAGCTGGCCGGCGCTGCCAGAATAATGCGCCGAAAAGCCTTACGTGTTCAAACATCGGCCGAAACCGTCGTGGATGTCGTCGGTACAGGCGGAGACAGCGCACACACGTTTAACATCTCCACCACAACCGCCTTTGTCGTAGCCGGCTGCGGCGTCACCGTCGCCAAACACGGAAATCGTTCAGTATCAAGCAAATGCGGCAGCGCGGATCTGCTGGAAGCCGTAGGCGTCAACCTGAACTGTGAACCGGAACTCGTTGAAGAAGCCATTCGGGAAATCGGCATCGGGTTCTTGTTTGCCCCCCTGTATCACAGCGCCATGCGCCACGCTGCCAAAGCCAGAAAAGAAGTCGGACTTCGCAGCATTTTCAATATGCTGGGGCCGCTTACCAACCCGGCAGGCGCCAATTGCCAACTGCTGGGCGTCTATGCGTCGGAGCTGACCGAAATGTTCGCCCAGGCGCTTCGGCTTCTTGGCGCCAAATGCGCATATGTGGTGCATGGTCATGACGGCCTGGATGAAATATCCATCTGTGCGCCGACCCGTATTTCCGAGCTTCGGGATGGGTTGATCCGCACCTACGACATCAACCCTGAGCAGTTTTTCAGCCAGTGCGCCTCACCCGAAGCACTTACCGGCGGCGATCCGACAGTCAATGCAGCCATCACCCGAAACATTCTACGAGGCGAAAAAGGCCCCTGCCGCGATGTGGTTTTAATCAATGCTGCAGCCGCACTGGTGGTAGCAGGAAAAGCAGGGCAGCTAAATGAAGGCATTCAGTTGGCCGCCCAGGCTATAGACAGCGGCGCAGCCGCAGCCAAACTGGACAGCCTGATCCGTTTTACCGCAGCATAACGACCCGGGGAAAATGAATCCATGACAAGCCATATATTAGATGCCATTGTGGCGCAGAAACACCGCGAAATTGCAGATCTGCTGAAAAAAACATCTGAAAAAACGCTGCGGGAGCTGGCGCTCCGACCCAGAGAGCGCCGTCCGTTTCTGGAAAGACTGAGCCAACCGGGACACTCAGGCGTCAACATTATTGCTGAAATTAAGCGGGCATCCCCTTCCAAGGGGGTGCTTTGCTCCGATCTTGACCCGGCCGCCCTGGCCAAAAGCTATGCATCCGGAGGCGCGGCCTGCCTGTCGGTGTTGACCGACCGGCAGTTCTTCCAGGGCAGTTCCGATGATTTAACAGCAGCCCGTGCCGCCACACAGCTTCCCGTCCTTCGAAAGGACTTTCTCATTTCCGCTGGCCAGATCTATGAATCCTGCATCCTTGGGGCCGATGCCGTGCTGCTGATCGCCCGGATTCTGTCCGCCGATCAACTCAGCGAGCTGCTGGATATCTGCAATACGCTTGGCATGGATGCTCTGGTTGAAGTGCATTCGGAGCCGGATGTGACATCAGCCATCAGCGCCGGAGCCAAACTCGTCGGGATCAACAACCGGAATTTACAGACTTTTCATACAGATATCGCTACTTCCATGCAACTGGTCTCGCTGCTTGCACCCGAGCAGATTCCCGTTGCCGCCAGCGGTATTCAAGACCGCCAGGACATCGAGCGGCTGTTAAACGCCGGTATTTTTAATTTTCTGATCGGCGAAAGCCTGGTGCGATCCAAAGACCCGGCTGCTGCTCTGGAATTTCTGATGAGACCGAAATCGGGCTGAAGATTATAAACTTGTTGATGGATGCCTTGATGTAAATCAGAGCTACAGTTTATGAGTTCAAAAAGACTTCCTCATCTCCACCTGTCAGATATATGAATCCAATTCATAAGATTGAATATATCTTTTTTTCTTGACTTATGGTTATATCCTGCCTATTACTCATTTTATAGTTACAATGTGATTAAATTGTGATTGTTAACTGTTTTTAATTTGATGATTTGTGATCTCCGAGAATGCCAATATTACAGAAAGGAGTCAATTGGATGAAACTAAAACAAATATCCATTTCTATAGAAAACTCTCCCGGCCGCCTGTATGAGGTTACCCGCGCCCTGGGTGAGGCGGGAATCAACCTGCGGGCCTTGAATCTAGTGGACAGCGGCGATTTCGGCATGCTCCGGCTTCTGGTGTCTGACCTGGGCAAAACCCGACGGGTCATGATGGAAAATCACATGCCTGCCCGCGTGGATGATGTGGTGGCTGTGGAGATCGAAGATAAACCCGGAAGGCTGTCTGAGGTACTCAAACCCCTCATGGAGGCCAGAATCAATGTCATGTACATGTATGCATTTATCGGCATGTCCGCAAACAATGCCGTCATGATTTTCCGTTTCAGCGATAACGACCGGGCCATCGACATTTTACTGTCTAAAGGGATCAAACTGCTGGATGCCAAAGCCTTCGGCATCCTCGAAACCGAGAGCTGATGTTCTGATATCAAAGGGGAGGATTATTCATGGACGAGAAACCGGCCTTTAGCCCAAGATCTTTTGCAGTCATCGGGGCAGGTCCTGTAGGATGTATCGTGGCGGCTTTTCTTGCCAGAGGCGGACATGACGTAACGCTGTGCGACGTCATTCCCTCACTGATCGAACCCGCAATGAGCCCTGGAATTCTGATCGAGGGGGCTGAAAATCTCCAGCAGTCCATACCCCGGGTCTGCACCCAGATCGATGAACTGGCGGACAATCCACCGGATGTAATCTTCATCACGGTGAAAGCCAATGTGCTGCCGCTGATATCTTCCGCTATTGAGGGATTTTATCGGGATGGCATGTACATCATCAGTTGGCAGAACGGGATTGATACGGAACTGGAAATCGCAAAAGTTCTTGGTCGCAAAGCGGTCATGCGGGCCGTCGTCAATTACGGGTGCGGCCTGGTCAAGCCTGGCCATGTCAGAATGCCCTTTCACCATCCGCCGCATTACATACAGGAAATGGACCCGGACTCAAAGCCCGCGACCGTTGCCATTGCCGAAGCACTGAGCAAGACCGGACTGCTGACCCATCATACCGACAGTATTATTTCGATGGTCTGGCGAAAAGGAATCCTGAATGCCTGCATGAATCCGGTCTGTGCGGTAACCGGCCTGACTATGGCCCAGGCCATGGGAGACCCAATTGTGTTCCAGATTGTCGATGCCTTGATCAAGGAATGCGTCAAGGTGGCAAGAGCCAATGAAATCAATCTGGGCTGGGATTTTTATCCAGGTGCGATCGAGTATATGCGAAAGGCAGGTGATCACAAGCCATCAATGCTGATGGATATCGAAAACAAACGTCGTACCGAGATCGATTTCATGAACGGAAAATTTATCGAATACGGGGCACAGGCCGGCGTCGAAACACCCTATAATATTATGATCCGCTCCTTGGTGAAGGCCATCGAATCTAAAAAGTAGACTCTTTTTTATTTTTTTTCTCCCTTTTAACTTTGCGCCCTTTGCGGTGAATATTTAAAAAATGATCTAACCGAAGCCAAGATTAATGCCACTATGTTATAATGACGGATTCAATCATATGAACGCTTCTCAATCGGTCTATGCCGGAATAGATGTTGGTGCGTCGCGTACCAAAGCGATCATTATAGACGCCGATCGGCAGATCATCGGCAGAGCCGTAATCAAATCAGGGACGGATTTTGAGGAGGCATCCTGCCGGTGCCTGGATCAGGCCCTGGATATGGCGGGCCTTACCGTTGCTTATATTACCAATGCCATGTCAACGGGTTATGGCAGAAATAATGTGGCCATTGCCCGGGACTCCAAAACCGAGATCAGTTGTCATGCCAGAGGCTGCTTCCATTATTTTTCCCACGCCATCTCGATTATCGATATCGGGGGCCAGGACAACAAAATCATCAAACTGGATGCATCCGGCAAACGCCTCAGTTTCAAGATGAATCGTAAATGTGCCGCTGGAACTGGGGCGTTTCTTGAGGAAATGTCTCTCCGACTGGATATTCCTCTCGAAAAACTCGACGGCTTAGCCAGGCAATCCCAGTCCATGGTGGAACTGGGGAGTTTCTGCACGGTTTTTTCCGCAACCGAGGTACTCGAAAAGATCCGACAGGGGAAAAATGTCTCGGACATCGTCAAGGGCTTGTTTCACTCGGTCATCAAGCGGGTTATGGAAATGGACTCTTTGACCGAGCAAGTGGTGATGACAGGAGGGGTTGTTGCGCACAACGACTATCTGGTTCAGATGACATCGGAAATGATCGAAAGGCCCGTGCTGGTTCCAGAATATCCGCAATTGACCGGCGCTCTGGGAGCCGCCTTGTTCGCCATGGAGTACAGTGATAAGTGACAGCGGCTTTGACAAACATAATTTCGCAAAAACTCGATAACTGTGAAAGGTATAAATATGGCTGAAGAAAAAAAAGTGGCTCGAAAAAAAATTGAGGCGACGGTTCAGATGAACCGCTATATGTCGGATTATTTTTATGAACTGAACGAGGCGGATAAATCTCGCAGCCGCAAGATCGCCTGGTGTACGAGTGTCGGGCCTGCTGAAATTCTGAGAGCCATGGGGTTTCTGATTCATTTTCCGGAGAATCACGGCGCCATGCTGGGTGCTACCCGAATGGCCACCGACATGATACCCGTGGCCAATGCCAGCGGATATTCGCCGGAAATCTGCTCTTATCTTACGGCCGATGTCGGCGCCTATATGAAAGGGATAACGCCGCTGTCACGGGCCTATCCGGGAATCGATCGGGTACCCAGGCCTGATGTGCTGGTGTATAACACCAATCAATGCCGGGATGTTCAGGACTGGTTTGCCTGGTATGCTGCGGAATTCAAGGTGCCGCTTTTGGGAATACACACGCACCGGGGCGTAAAAGATGTCGGCGATGATCACGTCGCTTCGATTGCCAGCCAGATGAAGGCGTTGATTCCTCCGCTTGAGGCCATTTCCGGAAATAAATTCGATATTGATAAACTCAATCATGTGCTGGCACTTTCCAAGGAATGTTCCGGCCTGTGGAAAAAAGTGCTGGATACGGCTTCGGCCAAACCCTCGCCCCTCACCTTTTTTGACGGCACCATTCACATGGGTCCGGCGGTCGTGCTTCGGGGCACGCAGACAGCCGTGGATTACTACAAACAGCTACTGGCCGAGCTGGAAACCCGTATTCACGACAGAGTGGCGGCGGTTGAACCCGAACGATTTCGGTTATATTGGGACGGCATGCCCATGTGGGGACGGCTACGGGATCATTCCGAGTTGTTTTCCCGGGCCGGCGTAAACGTGCTGGCATCCACCTATTGCAACAGTTGGATATTCTCCGCCTTTGATCCGGAGGATCCTTTCAACAGCATGGCCAGGGCCTATACCGAGCTTTTCATCGTGCGGGCCGATGACGCTAAGGAGGACTACATCCGGCGTATGATCGAATTTTTCAAAGTGGATGGTATCATTTACCACGACGCCAAAACCTGTCCCAACAACTCCAATTGCCGGTACGGCATGCCTCAGCGGCTGGAGGCGCTGACCGGCATTCCCAGCCTGACCATCAACGGGGATTTGAACGATCTGAGGCTGGTTTCCGATGAGCAGACCAAAACCAATGTCGAAGCCTTTATCGAACAACTCGAGGAGAGATAACATGCTTGAAGCTTTATTCAGACCCAGATCGGTTGCCGTAATCGGGGCATCCGCCAAAGAACTGTCGATCGGCAACCGGATTATCAAAAATCTGATCGATTTCGGATATACCGGCGCCATTTATCCCATCAATCCCAAGGCTGATGTCATCCGGGGCGTCAAGGCTTACCCCTCCATCTTTGACGTTCCGGGAGATATCGATCTGGCTCATATGGTTATTGCTGGCAAATTTGTACCGAATGCCGTGGAGGATTGCGGAAAAAAAGGTATCAAGGCCATTATCATCAATTCTGCCGGATTTACGGAAATCGGCCCGGAAGGCGCAGCCCTTCAGAAAGATTTTCTGGAACGCGCAAAGAGATACGGCATCCGCATTCTCGGTCCGAATTGCCAGGGCATCATCAATACGGACCCGACGCTGAAAGCCTATTGCAATTTTACCTTTACCAAGCCTGAACCGGGATTCATTTCAATTGTGGCCCAGAGCGGCGGGGTCGGCGAATTGATTCACCAGGGATTTTCGCAGATGGGCATCGGAACCCGGATTTATGCCTCCAACGGCAATGCCAGCGACGTATCCATTACTGAAATTCTGGAGTATTTCGGCAGTGATGAGGGAACCCGGGTCATTGCCCTGTATGTGGAGAGCCTCTCCAATCCCAAGGCATTTATGGATGTGGCCCGGAAAGTGGCGGCCAAAAAAACCATCCTGGCCATGAAGGCCGGAAGAACCGCCGAAGGTGCGAAAGCATCCTCATCTCATACAGGCGGTCTGGCCAAAACTGACATCGCCATCGAGCTTATTTTTGAAAAACTGGGCATATTGACGTTCCAGGATGAGGGAGAGCTGTGCCAGGCGGCAGCAGCCTTTGCCGTACAGCCCATTCCTGCGGGAAACCGTGTGGGAATCATTACCAATACCGGTGGGCCGGCCGTAATCGCCACTGATGTGCTGGTGGATGCGGGAATGCAGATTCCGACCCTATCTGAAAAAGCCGTGTGCGAGCTGAAAGGAAAACTCTTTGCCGAGGCTGCCTTCAGCAATCCGGTGGATGTGCTTGCCACCGCCGATGCCGGCCATTTCAAGGCGGCCATGGATGTCATGATGGCGGAAGATCAGATCGACAGCCTCTATATCAATTTTGTCACCCCGTTTTTTGTGGACACGGAAAAAGTCGCCCATCAAATCGCCGAAGCCAGCAAACTGCGGAAAAAGCCCATTGTCTGCAACCTCATGACCGATCCCCGCCAGTGGATGGAAACGGTGAATATTTTGAAATCCGGCGGCGTTCCTTGCTACGGTTTCCCCGGTACCGCAGCGCGAGCCCTGGCGGCGCTAAGCCGGTTCAGTGCTCTGAAATCGCGAAACATCGGCGAAGTCAAACGATTTACGGATGTCGATTCCGCATGCGTTTCGGCAATTCTGAAAAAAGCCAGTGATGCGGGTTGCGGCCTGTTGTCGGCCGGTGAGGTCTATCCGATACTCAACGCCTACCGAATTCCCTGCGCGACATGGAAAATAGCGGATACGGTTGCCGAAGCTGCGGCAGCGGCGGATGCCGTCGGGTATCCTGTCGTCATCAAGGCCGATGCGGCATCAGTCATTCACAAAAGCGACGTCGGCGGTGTCGCCATTAATATACAAACGCGGGAAGCGGTACAGGAGGCGGCATCAGCCATGTCTGCCAAAATCGCTGCATCCGATCTGAAATTTTTGGTGCAACAATATCGACCGTACGGAAGAGAAGTGATTGTCGGCGCAAAAGCTGAATCCGGACTCGGCCACCTGATCATGTTCGGGTTGGGGGGAATTTATGTGGAAGTACTGAAGGATGTATCATTTAAAATTTCGCCGATTACCGAAGTCGAAGCCTGTGAGATGATTACATCTCTTAAAACCGCCGCACTGCTGCAGGGGGTTCGGGGGGAAGCGGGCATCGACAAACCGGCGATGATCGAAGTGATCCTGCGTCTGTCGCAACTGGTCACGGATTTTCCGCAGATTCAGGAAATGGATCTCAACCCGGTCATGGCCTTTTCGGACAGTATCATTGCGGTTGATGCCCGGATTGCCCTGTAATCCAATAGTTTGAATTCAGAATAACTCCGTGTCATGATGGGCGACACCGCCTCCCGCGGATGCTCATAAAACAATCATTTTGTAATGATGGCGAATTGGAATATAGAGTATCCATTCTGCCGGTATCATGTTATAGTCAACTCACTATAATTCCAATTTTGACGATGGTTCCGGCCGAAACGATTATTGACTGATTTTAAATTCACCGCAAAGACACAACATTCGCAAAGAAAAACAAATAGGCATTTGCAGTGAAATAATCATGGACTGCCCCAATTTTAATCTTGAAGGAGACTGCACCAATGGGAGATTCCGCGTCTTATATCAAAGGCAAGCACATTCTGGCGGTTGATGATGAAGAAGATGTTCTGGAAACCATCCAGGATATTCTTGATGGGGCGGATGTGGATCGCGCCAAGGATTATGAAACTGCATCCCAAAAAATTCGAGACCATGTCTATGATCTGGCCATCCTGGATATCATGGGGGTCAATGGGCTGCAGCTTCTCGATGAAACCGTCGCCAAGGGAATTCCCACGGTTATGCTGACCGCCCATGCGATCAATCCTGAAACCCTGATGACTTCCATCCGCAAAGGGGCGATTTCCTATCTTCCCAAAGAAATGCTGTCGGAACTGGACACCCTGCTGAACGAACTTCTAGATGCCGGTACTCAGGGACAGCCGCCGTGGCGCCTTTTGTTCGACAAGCTGGGAAAATACTTCGACGAACGGTTTGGCAAAGACTGGAAAGAAAAGGACAAGGCTTTCTGGTCTGATTTCAGCCGAACTTACCAGGTTGGAAAAGGCATTCAGGAACGGCTGCAGCATGACCCCTCAATTCGGGGAAAAGGAATCTGATTGAACTTTGAGTTGCTGCAATCTGCTATTTCCATTTCACACCCTCTCTATAGGAGGAACGGGGTACGAAAGCTGATTGCACCGATTCAGCGTATAGACGGCGCCAAGCAAACTGCTGACAAAAAGAGCTATTTTTATGTAGCCAGACACCCATGTTACAATTATCGATTCTGGCGCTGGGGGTTTAACAGTTTGCACTTACGCATTCCGTTGATGGCACCCTTTTCAGCATATTTCAACAGTGCAAGTGTTTCACAATGCAAAGTTCATGGCGTGTGACACATAGGGTGGTGATTTTACCCTATTCCCACAGCTGGCCACCATCAGCCGGGATTCTTTCTCTGACAGTTGCATGATAAATCTTTTCACGGGTTCTCTGTTCAGGATCGTCAACTGGGTCTTGCAGAGTTGTGACCAGCATTTTTCTGCCAATCTACGGATCACCTTGGTGTGGATTTTATCGCGGGAGCGTGGTGACTAACGATCCGGAGACCACGCTCATAATAGTCCGACCAGAAGCAGCTACACCATCTCACGACTTCGCTGACTTCATGCAAATATAAAAAAGGGTTCTGAACACAAACTGCCCAAAACCCTCTAACGAACAACCGATCAAGACGATGTCAAAAAAACAAGCGCCATGAATGAAACACCGCTCATCGAAAAACATGAAAGACGATTAGTTTCTTCAAGGTACACACATGATGATCACGTATTTTCAGATGGAGTTGAAATGGTTGAAGTTGCCTGATCTTCTGCGACAGCGTCTTGTGATTTGTCGGTTTTCTTTTTGATATGAGCTTTATTGGCGGCCTTGCGTGAGCGCACCTGAAAAGGAGTACTCTTTTCCTTACGTATCAGCTCGACAATCGACATAGGCGCCGCATCGCCGGGACGATTCCCAATTTTTGCAATCATAGCATATCCACCATGTACATCACCATAGCGGTCGGCAGCCTCACTGAAAAGCTTGTACGCAACTTCTTTTTCGGTAATAGTGGCCAGCGCCTGACGCTGTGCGTGAAGATCGCCGCGTTTTGCCAACGTAATCAAATCATCGGCCCATCGCTTAAGCTCTTTAGCCTTAACATCCGTGGTCGTAATCCGGTCATATTTGAACAGGGAAGTGACCATATTTCTGAACATCGCCTTGCGATGGCTGCTTGAGCGTCCTAATTTTAATCCGGCTTTTCCGTGTCTCATAGCCCTGTTTACTCTCCTTGCTGTATATCATCTTCTGGAGGATGGAAACCATCCAGTTTCATCCCCAGAGAAAGTTTCATTTCACTCAGAACCGCTTTGATTTCATTTAAAGACTTCCTGCCAAAGTTTTTGGTCTTCAGCATTTCCCCTTCAGTTTTACTGACTAGCTGATAAATTTTGAATATATCGGCATTTTTCAGACAGTTAGCGCTACGAACGGAAAGTTCAAGTTCTTCTACGCTTCTGTTCAAGTTCTCATTGGGGATCGGCTGATGATCAGAGCCGACGACTCCAGTCTCTGGTTTTGGAATCGACTCGACATCAAAATTGATAAAATTGGTCAACTGCTGTTTCATGATCTGTGCGGCGTAAGCTACGGCGTCTTCAGGAGTCACACTTCCATCTGTCCAGACCTCCAGGGTCAATTTATCGTAGTCGGTACGCTGACCAACCCTGGCGTTTCCCACAACATAGACCACTTTATTGATCGGGGAGAATACGGAATCGATCGGAATAGTACCAACCGGCTCATTAGCATCCTTGTTGAACTCGGACAGTGAATACCCCTTGCCGAGCTTCACGGTCATCGTCATATTCAGCGTCGATTTGACGGACAAGGTCGCAATGTGCAATTCGGGATTCAGAATCTCACAGCGGCCGTCCTCACTGACAATGTCACCGGCTTTCACCGTGCATTCACCCGAACACCGAATGTGAACAAGATGCGGACCGGCATCCCTAACCTTGATCCGCACGGACTTCAGATTCAGAATAATTTCGGATACGTCTTCAAGAACACCAGGAATTACACTGAATTCATGCATCACCTCGTCAAATTTGACAGAGACGATTGCTGCTCCGTGTAAAGACGAAAGAAGAATCCGTCTGAGGGTGTTCCCGATGGTAATTCCAAATCCTCTTTCGAGCGGCTCGCAAACAAACTTGCCGTAAACCGGCGAGCTCGTAAATTGAACCTTTTCCGGCATAACCAAATTCTGCCAGTTGATTGTCATAAGTTCATTGCTTGGCATTATGATTTCTCCAGACTGTTAACAGAGGATTTTCGAATATGGCATATTGATGAGCATAGCAGACGAATATCAGACTCCGGAACAATTATTTTGAATAAAGCTCGACGATGAGCTGTTCCTGAATCGGCATGGTCAAATCCTCTCGAACCGGAAGACTTTTTACATTACCAGCAAAAACATCCTTTTTCAATTCAAGCCATTGTGGTACGCCCCTTCTGACGACGGCATCAAGAGAGTCAGTGATTGCCTGCATTTGCCTACTGGATTCCCGAAGCTCGATGACATCACCTGGTTTAATCAGAAATGAAGGAATATCAACTCGTCTACCATTGACGAGAAAATGGGCATGTCGCACAAAATGTCTTCCTTGCGTTCTAGAATTCGTAAAACCCAAGCGATAGATGACATTATCGAGACGTCTTTCAAGCATTATCAAGAGATTAGAGCCTGTAATGCCCTTCTGTCGTTCAGCTCTCTCAAAAAACAGATGAAACTGTTTTTCAGAAAGTCCATACATACGCTTGACTTTCTGTTTTTCACGAAGCTGGATACCGTAGTCAGAGACTTTTCTGCCTCTTCGTTGCCCATGCTGCCCGGGGGGGAAACTGCGGCGATCGAAAGCACACTTATCTGAATAACACCGATCCCCTTTCAAAAAGAGTTTTAAATTTTCACGTCGGCATATCCGGCATACCGAACCAATATATCTAGCCAAGTCATCCTCCTTTATATCCAGTTACTCAAAAACATATGATATTGACCAACTACACGCGTCGCCTTTTAGGTGGTCGGCAGCCATTATGAGGTATCGGCGTAACATCCTTAATGGAAACAATATTAAATCCTGCAGCCTGTAAAGATCGCAGTGCCGACTCACGCCCAGCGCCAGGTCCTTTCACAAATACCTCGACAGTTTTCATACCAAATTCCAGCGCTTTTCGGACAGCGTCCTCTGCAGCCAGTTGCGCGGCAAAAGGCGTACTCTTTCGAGACCCTTTGAAGCCCTGTACGCCGGAACTGGACCACGAGAGGACATTGCCGACCGGATCGGTAATCGTTACGATCGTATTGTTGAAAGTGGACTGTATATGAACCACTCCACTGGATATATTCTTTTTTTCTTTTTTCTTGATGCGGGTTCTCTTTGCCATTGATTGAAGCCCCTGTCTCCTATAATTCCCTATTTTTTAGCTGCAACTTTCTTCTTGACAGCAGCCCGTTTAGGTCCCTTACGGGTACGTGCATTGGTCTTGGTGCGTTGACCCCGTACCGGAAGCGATTTTCGATGGCGAAGCCCGCGATAACATCCTAAATCCATCAATCTTTTAATGCTCATGGATATCTGGGTCCGGAGTTCACCCTCAACTTTAAAATCGCTGTCAATTACTTTACGGATATTGTTGACATCTACATCTGAAAGCTGATCGACTTTTGTGTCCGGGTTAATGTTCAGTCTGTTCAGGATACTTCTTGATGTGGTCGGCCCGACTCCATAAATATAAGTAAGTCCAACTTCAATCCGTTTACGCTTCGGTAAATCTACACCAGCAATTCTAGCCAAAGCTAAATCCTCCTCTATCCCTGCCTTTGTTTGTGTCGCTTATTTTCACAAATGACGCGCAATACCTGTTTACGCCGGATTATCTTACACTTGCTGCATATTTTTTTAATTGACGCCCTAACTTTCATACAGTTACGCTCCTGTTCCCTGCGGCTTATCCCAAACAATATAGCACGAAATTGTGGTGATTTCCAGTGCCACTTGGATAATAATTATTTGGATCGGTAAGTGATTCTGCCACGGGTAAGGTCGTAAGGAGAGAGCTCGACCGTCACTTTATCTCCGGGCAATATTTTAATAAAATGCATTCGCATTTTACCGGATATATGAGCGAGTATCTGGTGCTTGTTTTCCAACTCGACCTTGAACATGGCATTCGGAAGGGTTTCAAGCACCTTTCCTTCAACTTTAATGGCTTCTTCCTTAGGCATACCCATTTGCTCCGCTTACGCTTATTATTAAGTTCTTCCCTTTAATCGTCCACCGCCTTTTTTCAAAAAACCTTCGTAATGGCGCGTTAGCATGTGGGACTCCATCTGCGACATGGTATCGATGGCCACACCAACCACGATCATCAATGCCGTGCCACCGAAATAAAACGGAACATTGAAATTCGAAATCAAAATTGATGGCAGAACGCATACGGCAGATACATAAGTCGCTCCGCCTAAAGTCAGGCGAGTAAGAACTCTATCTATATAATCGGCTGTCCGTTTACCGGGCCGGATACCAGGTATAAATCCACCATGCTTTTTCATGTTCTCTGCGACATCGACCGGATTGAATGTTACAGCCGTGTAGAAGTAACAAAAGAAAAATATGAAACCGACAAACAGTAATTCATAGGCTAAATTACCGGGTTTAATTGCAGCTGCAACATTCTGAATCCAATCAATTTTGATGAAACTAGCCAAAGTAGCCGGAAACATGATGATGGAGGATGCAAATATCGGCGGTATCACACCGGATGTGTTGATCTTGAGCGGCAGGTGAGTACTCTGCCCCCCGTATAGTTTTCTGCCGATTACTCTTTTAGCGTATTGAACCGGTATACGTCGCTGACCCTGCTCGAAAAATACAATAAAACCAACCACGGCAACCATCAATACGATTAGAAGCAACACAGGAAATATGCTCAGTTCACCGGTTGATATCAATCTAAATGTATTGGAGATGGCATTGGGAACACGAACCACGATGCCGGAGAAAATAATCAGCGAAATGCCATTGCCAATTCCTCTTTCCGTGATCTGTTCACCCAGCCACATAATGAACGCAGTACCAGACGTCAGGGTGATCATGGTCAACAACCGAAAACCCCATCCAGGAGCAATAACGACTGCCGCTCCACCGGGAGCCATCATGCTCTCCAGCCCGACGCTGATTCCAAAGCCCTGGATAATACTAAGTACTACCGTGCCATACCGAGTGTACTGTGTGATTTTTTTCCGTCCCTGCTCGCCTTCCTTGGACAAACGCTCAAGATGCGGCACAACAACGGTCAGCAATTGGAGAATAATGGATGCGCTGATATAAGGCATAATTCCCAAAGCAAATACAGATAGCCTCTCCAGTGCGCCACCAGAAAACATGTCGAACAGTCCAAGAATCGTACCTTTGGCCTTGGCAAAAAAGCTGGCCAATGCCACGGCGTCAATTCCAGGTACCGGCACATGCACGCCTATACGATAAACAATCAGAAGCCCAAGTGTAAATAGAACACGCTTTTTCAGTTCTGGAATTTTAAAAAGATTCTGAAAGCCGCTGCCAATCATACTGTTACCTCGACGGTTCCGCCCGCAGCTTCAATTTTAGTCTTAGCGCTATGACTGATATGCGCAATCTTGACAGTAATTGCCGCAGATATCTCGCCGTTTGCCAGAACCTTTATAGCATCAAATTTCCCCTTGACAATCCCCTGCAGGATCAGGCTCTGTTCATCCACGACCGCACCGGCCTCAAACCCGGCAAGATCCGTCAGATTAACAATTGCAAACACTTTTTTAAATATATTAGTGAACCCACGCTTTGGCAGTCTTCGATGAATCGGCATTTGACCGCCTTCAAAGCCGGGTCTCACACCACCACCGGAGCGGGCTTTCTGCCCCTTTGCCCCTTTCCCGGAGGTTTTGCCTGTGCCCGTACCCGTGCCCCTTCCCAGTCTTTTTCGATTTTTTTTGGCACCAATCGCCGGCGACAATTCATTTAAGCTCATTTACTTCTCCTCGGCTATTACCAGATGCGACACGGTGTTAATCATCCCCCTAATGGACGGTGTATCCGAGTGCTCTTTTACCTGGTGCAGTTTTTTCAGCCCCAGGCTTTTTACCACTCTTCTATGCTTTTCTGGCTTGCCAATCACACTTTTAATCTGTTTAACCAAAAGAATACCGGTCATCGCATTTTCCCTTCAATAAAGTTCTTCGACCCGCTTGCCGCGCCGGGCAGCCACCTGCTCACGGCTCTGAAGTTTTCTCAGTCCATCAACCGTTGCCTTGACAACATTATGTGGATTGTTGGATCCCATGCATTTAGTCAAGATATTCTGAACTCCAACCGCTTCCAGTACCGCCCGTACTGCGCCTCCGGCAATCAAGCCGGTTCCTTCAGCGGCAGGCTTCAAAAATACTTTTCCAGCACCGAATTTTCCCAATATTTCACACGGAATGGTTCCATCGATCAACGGAACGCTCGACATATTTTTCTTAGCCTGCTCAACACCTTTTCGAATTGCTTCTGGCACTTCGCCAGCTTTTCCAAGGCCGTACCCAACGCTGCCATTCCCATCACCCACAACGACAATAGCACTGAAGCTGAACCTGCGTCCACCTTTTACAACTTTTGCCACGCGATTAATATGGACAACCTTGTCAATCAGTTGACTTTCGACATTATCTTGTTTGAACAAGTGTATTCCTCCTTCGATCAGAAATCCAGACCGGCTTCACGTGCGCCGTCGCTGACAGCCTTGACCCGTCCATGATACAGAAACCCGTTGCGATCAAATACGACTTTTTTAATTCCCATACCGACGGCCTTGTCGCCAATAAGTTTTCCAATGAACACCGCTTTTGCGACTTTATTGACAAACTTGCCCTGGTCTTTGACTGTTTGATCCTGCGTAGATATGGCAACCATCGTCTGACCTTTCGTGTCATCGATAATCTGGGCATAAATATGTTTCGCACTGCGAAAAATGCAGAGCCTGGGGCGCTCCGGAGTGCCTGACAGTTTTTTTCGTATTCGCTGTTTTCGTTTCAATCGGGCTTGTTTTTTTTCATCAACTGAACTCATCCTGTTAATTCCTTTATTCGATTTTCAATTTGTTCAGCAGGTCGTTCAAGAAAATGCATACTTTATTTCTTACTTCGTTCCTGTCTTTCCGGCCTTCCGCTGAATATGCTCTTCTGCGTATTTGATTCCCTTGCCTTTGTACGGTTCCGGAGATCTGAGTTTACGAATCTTTGCCGCGGTCTGACCAAGAAGTTCCTTATCGATAGAAGAAAGCGTAATCACATTACTTTTATCGACCGTCGCACTCACGCCATCGGGCAGATCATAATTAACCGGGTGAGAATATCCCAAGGTCAGGGCCAGTACATTGCCGCTGACTGCAGCACGATAACCGATCCCATTGACTTCCAAATTCCGCTGAAAACCGGTATGAACACCGGTTACCATATTGGCGACAATACTTCGTGTCAATCCTTGAACGGCATCAGTATGTTTGTCTTCCTGCTTTTTTACAACCGTCGCCACACCATTCTCGAGATGCAACTCTACAGAGGGATGGATATTATGACTCAATTTCCCCTTTTCACCCTGAACCGTGATCTGGCTTCCAGCTATGGTGAGTTTGACTTTTTCGGGCAGCGGAATCGGTTTTTTGCCTATTCTGGACATGTCTTACTCCTCATCCTACCATATTTTACAGAGAATTTCTCCGCCGACATTTTCACTTCTGGCCTGCCGGTCGGTCAATATCCCCTTTGAGGTCGAAAGAATGGATATTCCCAATCCATTCAAAACGGGCTTGATATCCTTGCCCTTGGTATAGATCCGCCTGCTGGGCTTGCTGATGCGCTCAAGTCCATAAATCGAGCTGATGTTTCCCTGGCCGTATTTGAGGTAAACCCGCAAAATTCCCTGTTTTTCATCTTTGACATATTTATAGTTTCGAATATAGCCTTCATTTTTCAAAACCTTGGCCAGTTCGACTTTAAGCTTCGAGGCCGGTATATCGACGCTGGTAAATTTTGCTTTTCCTGCGTTTCGAATCCTTGTCATCATATCTGCAATTGGGTCGCTAATCGCCATTGCTTTCTCCCATACCACATTTCATTGTATTTTTCGTCAACTCAAAACTGTTACCAGCTCGATTTCGTTATGCCGGGAAGCGAGCCTTGAGAGGCTAGGTTCCGAAAACAAATCCGGCAAATTCCAACCTTTCGTATAAACCCTCTGGGCCGTCCACACATCGGGCAGCGGTTGTACGCCCTAACCCCAAACTTCGGGGTTTTTAATGCTTTGTTCATCAGCGATTTCTTTGCCAATTCATCCTCCCCATGTAAAACCACTTGTCAGTAAGCCGATTTCTTCACTCATCATTAATTCCGGAACGGCATGCCAAGAAGTTTCAGCAGCTCCTTCCCTTCTTTATCGGTTTTGGCGGTGGTAACAACAGTGACATTCAGCCCCTTGATCACATCGATCGTATCGTAACTCAGCTCGGGGAAAATAGTGTTCTCTTTGATGCCAAGGGTGTAATTGCCCCTGCCATCAAAGGCTTTTCCAGAAATGCCCTTGAAATCGCGCACCCGTGGAAGCGCAACATTGACCATTTTATAAAAGAAATCATACATTCGGTCTTGGCGCAACGTAACCATGCATCCAATCGGCATGCCTTCTCTGAGTTTAAACGCAGCAATGGATTTCTTAGATCGTGTAATGACCGGCTTCTGGCCGGATATCGCTTTCAATTCCTCGACTGCAGCATCAATGATCTTGATATTGTGAATCGCATCACCCAGACCCATATTCAGGACTATTTTTTCCAGTTTTGGAATTTCCATCTTATTTTTATACTGAAAGATGTCCACCAGCTTGTGAACAACTTCCATTCCATAGTGTTCTTTCAATTGAGACATGGTATTCCTCCGGGCGCCGGTCCTATTTATCTATGAATTCGTTGCACTTGCGACACACCCTAATTTTTTTGCCATCGTCAAGGCTTTTGATTTTTAACCGAACTGGCGCCATACATTTATTGCACATCAACAGAACATTTGACCAGTGAATTGGAGATTCGCTCTCGACAATACCACCCTGTCTGTTTTTTGCGCTTTGCTTGGTGTGACGTTTTACAATATTCACGTTTTCGATCAAAACGCGACATTTTTTACGATTCACCTTCAACACTTTACTGACCTTACCAGAATCTTTGCCGGTAATTACTTTAACCTTATCATCTTTCTTCAAATGACATATATTATTTAACATGCGCCGCTTCTCCGACAAGCAGTATAATTTTCTGTGAGCTTCGATAGAATCCCGGGTGCCTAGAGGACTTCCGGGGCTAGTGAAATTATTTTCATAAACCGTTTCAACCGAAGCTCTCTGGCTACAGGGCCAAAAATGCGTGTTCCTATCGGTTCCTGGTTGGCATTTATCAATACGGCGGAATTATCATCGAATCTGATAAAAGAGCCATCCGGTCTTCTGATTTCTTTTTTGGTACGAACGACAACAGCCTTCAACACTTCCCCTTTTTTGACCTTGGCGTTGGGGATGGCTTCCTTAACAGATACGACGATAATATCGCCAACACTCGCATACCGCCTTCTGGAGCCGCCTAATACCTTTAAACAGTAAACAGTCTTGGCTCCGGAATTATCTGCCACTGTTAATTGGGTCTCTGTCTGAATCATCTTCTTTGCCTTCCTTTATCATCAAATGGCTTTTTCGACGATTTCACTGACGCGCCATCTTTTGGTTTTACTGATAGGTCTGGACTCAGTAATCAACACCTTATCGCCAATATTACAGGCATTGGTCTCATCATGCGCGGCGAATTTAGCTCGGCGTTTCACGTATTTATGATAAACTTTATGCTTGACGAGCCTTTCAACCTGCACAACTATGGATTTATCCATCTTGTTACTCACGACTTTTCCAACCATCTGCCTTCTAATTCCTCGAGTTTTCATGTCTGCTGTTCTCTTTTGAGTTCCTGTATTTAGCTGTCGTGCGACAACCTGGGTTCATTCTTGATGGTCATGATTCTTGCAATGTTCCGTTTTATCAGCATCAACTTCTTGGGGTTTTCAAGCTGCCCCATTTTATGCTGAAATCGCAGATTGAACAATTCCTGCTGCATATTGGCAAGTTTCAGTTCCATTTCATCAGGAGTCAACTTTCTGATTTCGCCAGCCTTCATTGCATCTCGCTCCTCTCGATAAAACGCGTTTTAATGGGAAGCTTGTGAGATGCAAGCCTCAACGCTTCCATAGCAAGCTCCTTGGAAATGCCTTCCATTTCATAGAGAATTCTACCGGGTCGAATTACTGCCACCCAACCTTCCGGCGCGCCTTTACCTTTACCCATTCGAACTTCGGCTGGTTTTTTAGTAAACGGCTTATCCGGAAAAATCCGAATCCATAATTTACCGCCACGTTTAACATGTCTAGTCATGGCAATACGTGCTGCCTCAATCTGCTTGGAGCTGATCGCACCACATTCTACTGCCTGTAGTCCGAAATCTCCGTAATTCAACGTTGCACCGCGCTTGGTTAACCCGCACATCCGTCCACGTTGCTGTTTTCTAAATTTTACCTTTTTGGGACTCAGCATGCCCTGTATCTCCTATCCGTTACTAGCTGACTTCAACTGCATCTTTTTTCAGAATTTCGCCCTTAAAAATAAATACCTTGACCCCGACGATCCCGTAAGTCGTATTGGCCTCTGAAAACCCGTAGTCAATATCGGCTCTAAGGGTATGCAGCGGAACCCTTCCTTCACGGTATAGCTCTGTTCTTGCCATTTCAGCACCGCCAAGTCTGCCAGAACAAATCACCTTGACGCCTTGGGCGCCAAATCGCATCGCGGAGGCGATACCCCGTTTCATCGCACGCCGAAACGCAACTCTGCGTACGATCTGCATGGCGATATTTTCCGCCACGAGCTGGGCATCCAATTCCGGCTTTCTGATTTCCTGAATATCAATAATGGTATCCTGCGAAATCATTTTTTCGATATCTTGCTTGAGCTGGACAATCTCTGCACCTTTCTTTCCAATAATGATTCCAGGCCGGGATGTAAATATCCGCAGTCTCACGCGTTTGGACGATCTTTCGACCTCAATCTTGGAAACACCTGCGTGACCTAGCTTTTTCTTCAGGTATTTTCGGATATTAAAATCCTCAAGAATGTAATCAGAATATTTCTTACTGGCAAACCAGCGTGACTCCCACGTTTTGACGATTCCCAATCTCAACCCAATTGGATTTACTTTCTGGCCCAAGCGATATCCTCCTTTTTAGAACGATTTTTCAGCTAAAGTTACGGTGATGTGAGACGTTCTTTTGATTACGTGCGTTCCACGGCCTCTAGCTCTGGCGCTGAAGCGTTTCAGAGATGGCCCCTGATCGGCAGTGATGTTCTTGATGACAAGTGCATCCACATCAACGCCGGAGCGCTGCTCGGCATTGGCAACTGCTGAACGGACGATTTTCTCTACGATCGCAGCAGCCTTCTGTGGCATAAATTTGAGAATATATAGACCCTTCTCGACTGGCTTCCCTTTGACGGTATCAATAAGTATTCGTACTTTTCGGGGTGAAATCCGCACAAATCTAGACACAGCTTTTACATCTAAATCAGCCATTTTTTGCTCCAATAAACTACTTCTTGACTTTGGTTTTTTTATCACCGGTATGGCCGTAAAATGTCCGTGTTGGTGAAAATTCCCCCAGCTTGTGGCCTACCATATCTTCTGAAACAAATACGGGCACAAATTTTTTACCATTGTGAACAGCCACTGTAATCCCTACCATTTCAGGTACAATAGTAGAGCGACGTGACCAGGTTTTCACCACACGATTGCTTCGAGTTTCCTGAGCAATCACAACTTTTTTCAACAGATACGAATCGATGTATGGACCTTTTTTAAGCGACCGTGGCATAACTTCTCCTGAGTTTTGTCGGTACGGAAGAAATCCGCGTGCCGACAAATTGCTGCATATTTATTTCACCCGTTTTTTGACAATGAATTTAGTCGTCTGTTTATTTTTCCGGGTCTTATAACCCTTGGACGGAGTACCCCATGGAGAGCAAGGATGTCGTCCGCCGGAGGATCTACCTTCTCCGCCGCCCATCGGGTGATCAACAGGGTTCATTGCGACGCCTCTAACTTTGGGTCGTTTCCCCAGCCATCGTTTACGCCCGGCTTTGCCCAGAGACAGTTTTTCGTGGATAACATTGCCGACCTGACCGATCGTTGCCTGGCAAGTAAGCAACACCATCCGGACTTCACCCGAAGGAAGTTTTACGAGCGCATATCGATCTTCTTTAGCCATCAATTGCGCAAATGTACCGGCACTTCGAACTATCTGCCCGCCTTTGCCCTGTTTGAGTTCGATATTATGAATCTGCGTACCCAGCGGGATTTTTCCCAACGGCAGATTATTTCCGGGTTTGATATCCGCAGTCGGGCCGGACATGACCACATCGCCAACAGAGAGATTGACTGGAGCCAAAATATAACGTTTTTCACCGTCTACATAGTGAAGCAAGGCAATTCTGCATGAACGGTTCGGATCATATTCGATGGTGGCCACTCTGGCCGGTACACCGGTTTTGTCCCGCTTGAAATCAATGATACGATAATGTTGTTTATGGCCTCCGCCGATATGTCGGCTGGTAATTCTGCCATATGAATTTCGACCACCCGTTTTTTTAGAAACCTTCAACAGGCTTTTTTCGGGCGTCGACCGCGTGATTTCATCAAATGTGGAATACACTTGAAATCTGCGACCTGGTGATGTCGGTTTTACCTTCTTTACAGCCATGGTTATTTCCCCGGTTTATATCCCTTCAAAAATTTCGATACGTTCACCTGGTTTCAGCGTAACAACAGCTTTCTTCCAGTCTCTACGCTTTCCGATGATTCTGCCGCGTTGTTTGTATTTGCCTTTGATCTGCAGGGTTCGAACACCTTCCACCTGGACATGAAACAAACTTTGTACGGCCTTTTTGATCTCGATCCGGTTGGCGTTTCGGTCCACCTCGAAAGTTAGCTGATTGTGAACTTCTTTTTGCGTGGTCGATTTTTCACTGACTACCGGGCATTTGATAATGTCATAATTATTCATTTCAGCAGTCTCCCTTCAATAGCTTTAATTGAGGGCTCAACCAGCAGCAGATACTTATATTTAAGTATATCATAAACATTAAGTCCTTCAGGCTTCAGCACCTTGACCTGAGGAATGTTTCTGCATGACAGCCGTAAAAAGTCATTCCCCGTATCAGCAACGATCAATGCCTTCTCGACTTTCAGAGCGTCTAGTATCCTGACAACCTGCTGAGTTTTGATCTGTTCGAGATCAATGCTGTCGAGTACGAGAAGAGATTGGTTCTGCACCTTGTTGCTTAAAGCCATTTTCAGGGCAAGCCGCCTGACTTTCTTGGGGACTTTGTATGCGTACGATCTAGGGTGAGGCCCGAAAATCGAACCGCCGCCTCGTAGCAGGGGGCTCTTGATATCCCCTCTGCGGGCCCGCCCGGTTCCTTTTTGTTTAAAGAGTTTTCGGGTACTGCCCTGCACATCTGACCGGGTCTTGACAGATGCGGTGCCTGCACGCCGATTGGCTAACTGCATGGTAACGACTTCATGCAGAACACAGGATTTTACCTCGACATTGTAAATGTCATCCACCAGTTCCACCTGTGAAACCTTTTCTGCTTTACAATTGAATACATCTACAACAGCCATATATCCCCTCGCATTCGTTGGCTACCCTTCACCACCGAATCATCCATGTTTTTTATGCTCCGGCCTTCTTGATGATTTTCGTTTTTTTAATGGTGACGATTCCAGACTCGGCGCCAGGCACCGCACCTTTCAACAGAATGACCTGCTCTTCCTGCCGGATATCGACAATCATCAGATTCTTAACGGTTCTATGGACATTTCCATACTGGCCGGGCAGTTTCTTTCCCTTGACAACCCGCGAAGGCCAGGCGCTGCATCCAATAGAGCCGGGAATTCTTTTACAGTGGCTGCCGTGCGTTTTTCTGCCGCCACTGAATCCGTGACGACGGATGACGCCTGAAAAACCCCTACCGATGGTCACACCGGAAACATCAACCATATCCCCGATGGCAAACATATCCAGTGGGATCATTTGGCCTAAAGTATATTCCGCGGGATTATCCACTGGAAACTCTACAACATGCGCGTAGACGTCGCCGCCGGATTTGGCAAAATGACCTATCATCGGCTTGGTGACACGTGCCTTCTTTTTCGAGCCAAAGGCCAGTTGCAATGCATTGTAACCATCAGTGGCCTCTGTTTTGATCTGCGTCACAACGCACGGGCCCACTTCAAGAACCGTAACCGGTATATGTCGCCCATCTGGTGAAAAAATACCTGTCATCCCCAGTTTTTTTCCTATCAATCCTTTGCACATCGCGTTTTTGTTCCCCTACAGTTTAATTTCGACATCGACGCCTGGAGAAAGATCCAGTTTCATTAGCGCATCAACCGTCTGCTGTGTCGGTTCCAGAATATCAACCAGTCGTTTATGCGTGCGCATTTCAAATTGCTCTCGGGACTTTTTATCGACATGCGGAGAGCGCAGAACGCATATTTTATTGATTGTGGTTGGCAGCGGAATCGGACCAATTACTTTCGCACCGGTTTTATTGGCTGTATCCACAATGTCCGATGCCGATTGATCCAGCAGTTTATGGTCATACGCCTTGAGTCTGATTCGGATTTTACTGTTCATGATCATGGTTTATATCTCTCTTATTCCAAAATTTCGCTGACGACACCCGCGCCCACGGTTCGGCCGCCTTCACGAATCGCAAACCGAAGTTCTTTTTCCATGGCGATGGGCGTGATCAGTTCCGCCGTTATCGCAACGTTGTCTCCGGGCATCACCATCTC
>CAJBLH010000122.1 GCA_903953895.1 uncultured Desulfobacteraceae bacterium
GCTGCGCCGGTTGGCCCGATAGCTCCGCCGGAAGCCGTCCACGACACATCAGACCACCTTGTTTCTGCTGTGTCCGTGGTATCGTTTTCAGAAACAGAAACCCCGCTTAATGTCTTACTGTTCTGGGTATAGCCATTGCCGGTTGGCAATTGATCCGCCATCACGTCAGCAAGCAGGGCGTGGGCGTCTTTATCAAAAACAAAGGTCGTGTTCATCAGGATGATTTTGTAAGTATCGCTCGATTCGTCTATCTGCTTGGTTTTAAGCAGGTACTTGTAGTGGTTTGGAATTGTTGCAACGACAGCCATTTTTTCTCCTCAGAAACCAGAAAGCAGGTATCAGGGTGCAGGGTGCAGTTCAAACCCCTCCCCCCAGCGGGGGGAGGCTGGGAGGGGGGCAAAACGGGCGCAGTGTGGATATTTTCTTCTTTCCTATAACCTGTCCTTTTTTTTCATGTTTTTATGTCAATTTTTCATAAACCATAAAGCCGATGCTTACACCGGAAGCGGTTATTTTCACCCGTTGCAGATACCCCGAGAACACACCCTCCGGGCAAGATAAATGCACCAGGTCCTGGTTTTGGAACATCACCCAAAGGGTTTCCCGCGCATCTTCCGATACCTGAATCGCGGTAAAGTCAATACTTCTGTCAGCATCCGTCACGCCTCCATCTGTGATGACTGCGCCACCATCGAGTGTGGCGGTCCGGGAAAGCCGGCGGCGTCCTTCTTGTGGCAGAGCGGCGTTTGTATCCAGAAATACATAATCTCCGGCGTTTATGGCGGAAAAAGAAATCAGCATGCTGTCAAGCAATCCCCAATAAGAAGGTGGACAGGGTTTCGCTGGCCTTAACCTGGAGTTTTTGTACAAGGTTCATCATCAGGTCTTCGAGCGCAGGTTCCAGGCCGGTCGTGTCGATGGTGAGCATTGCGCTGCCGGACTCCAGCAAACCGTTTTTCATCGCAAGCATTTCAAGCTGCTGGTCGATCAATTTCTTTTGAGCATCAAATTCCTGATTTTTCAGCTCCATGTCGTCATCGATTGCTTTACGCCATTCTTCGGCATCCAGTTGGGTCAGTTGGCCGGGATGTTCGGCAAACAGCCCATCGATTTCCTGCAGGGTGGTGTCTATTTCTCCGGCGAAACCATCTAAAATGCCGGTGTAATCACCTGGAATGCCTGCGATTCCTTGCTGAATATCGTTTAAACCCACGCTTGCGTTGTCATCGAGGCTGATATTCAACGCCACCTCAGCGGGGATTGTATCGATCGAATCACCCAGGCCGCTTGCTTTTTCTGCGGCCTCGGTTGCATTGCCGCCGAAACCGCTCAGTGCATTGCCCATCTCCGCCATGGGTTCTGTCATGCAGTCGATGGCTTCAAAGATAATCTGGACTGTCCTTTCAAGATCGGCCACGCTGTCTCCTGTGTTTTTCCAGGTAGTAGAGTCCCCACAAGTGTGTTTCAGCATCCGTCAAGAAACCCTGCGGGAAGATGTCCGGTTTTACTTCAAACAAAAAGCGCCCTCTGGATGCGCATAGATTCATCAGGGTTCTGATGTCGGCTCGATTCCAGAGGGCTTCGATTTTCCCGGCGCATACCCCATTCCGGTCAATGCCTCGATTCTTCTTGTCAGCATCTGAAATTCAATCGGGTTTGTCATGTTCAGCTTAAGCGCCAGGGCGATATCGCAGGGCGGCTCTACGCTGCCGGCAACGAGTAGTTCCGCCCGAAGGGCGATATCCATCGGCGCAGATCCGTCGGTTCCTGTCAGGCATTTCACGGTTTCGACGGCATCTTCCGATTGTTGGGATACAAGTGTTTCGATCAGTGAGCCGATCGTCTTTCGGTTTCGTGCGGCCATTTCTTTGCAATGCGCCAGCTCATTGCCGCTGAGTCCTTTTACGATCCATTCGGGCGGGCCGTCGAACCAGTCTTTTAAATCCGGCAACGGCACGGCTTCGGTTCTGTAAGAAAACTTCGTTTTTTTAAACTCTTTTGCTTTAAAAGACATTGGCGGATTCTCTCCTGGCCCTATCCTGCATCGATCAA
>CAJBLH010000123.1 GCA_903953895.1 uncultured Desulfobacteraceae bacterium
AACCACATGCCTTATGGCATTCTCCATTTCGGCATGGGTAAATCCGCACACGTTATTCAACAGCGGGTCTGGATAAATATTTTCGGCAATGTTGTACCCGCTGGTCATGTCACTCATCACCACCGGCGATACACCCGTGATGAACATCCGGTCGAAGAGCGACTCACTGGTCGAGGATTTGACCACCTTGAACAGGGTTCTCAGCGGCCCTTCTTCGAACACCATGGCTTCATAGCGTTTCTGTTTGTCTTGCCGCACCCCCATCATGACCTGATTGGCGAAATTGTCGTATTCGTCAATCAGGAGATATACCTTGTGCCCACTCTTGCGTGTAACAGCGATGAGTGATTGAATGGATGAAACGGCGTTGCCGCGATCGATACGAACATCTGCGGCAAGATAGTCCTGGTAATACATGATGAAAGCATCGATGCAGGCATTGATGTGATCGTGCAAAGACCTGCGAATGTCTCCCACATCCCCGAAGGGATCCACGCACGAAAAATCCCATTGCAGCATGAGATACCGATTGTGCAGCGGCGTCGGACTCTTGCCGATTTCAAGATGGCCGAACAGTCTGTCGAATTCATCCGCCCTTGCGATATCGTAATAATTGAACAAGGTCGAAAGCAGCAGGCTTTTCCCAAAACGCCTCGGCCGGATGAACAGCAGGTATTCCCCTTTTTCCAGCAAAGGAATGCAGCCCGTCCGGTCGCAATAAAAAAAATCCTGGGTGACGATTTTATGGAAATCGCAGATGCCATAAGGGAATTTCATGACAATATCCTATCGTTATTGGATGAAAAAAACACGCCTATTCTTTTTTTTTCGTCAGCATCTTGATTGCAGATACAAAATCTTGTGCTGCCAATATGGCGTTGCGGGCATCTTCCTCGACAACTTCTGCAAAGTCCACGTAATCCAGCTCCATTCTTTCATCGAACAGTGCGTAAAGCATTTTCGAAAAACGGGGTTCAAGTTTTCCTGTTCCAACATTTTCACCGCTTCTGCGAGCGTCTCATCCGTCTGCTTCATGCGGTAATTGAAGATCGCTTCACGATCAGTCATACGGAGACTCCTTCTTCCATTATCACTCGAACAATTGGAGATGAACGCAAGGGAGAATTTTCCATATCATGCCTGCTGAACAATAGCGTTGTGACAAGGACTCCGGTTTCCATTGTCATTTCCCAGGCGGCATTTTTCACCTTTTTCTTCAATTCTCCGTCAACCGATTCAAGTTCCATAAAAATATCCAAATCGGAGAATTCTTCGGCATCACCGCGTGCACGGGAGCCGAATATTCGAAAATCAATCACCCGTGTAAATTGTAATATCTTATTTTTCAGCTCTTGAGCCACCCACATATCTTTTGAAGATACAGGCATGCAATAAATCCTTTTCTATGTTGGTTTTCAACTTGAACTTCACTACGCCAAAATAATACAGTTGCATTCTTGGATGTGGTTTCGATCGGAAAGAACAATCAAAGACGATATTCTCCCGGATACCGCCCCAAACCATTATCTGAATAGATAAGGTATGTCAACTTCCGGACATCGCTTTGCGGATGATGGGTTGAAGCCGGGTTTCACCATCTTCAGAAAATTACGATTTCATCTCCTGCTTTATAGGCTTTTCGATCTCCACAACAGCCACTGCCATTGCCGATGTGACGGTGGCCCCTGCCCGATTTCCCACCGTTGAAACGATATGCCGGATTAATTGTCTGAAAACACTGTAACCAACGGATCGCAATTCTTGTATTTTTTTTCGAAAATCCATTATTGATGTAGTCTGTGTTCTGTAGTATCCACAACCAAGCCACACTTATACTTTGAACGATTATAAGATTGCTTCCTTAACATAAAATTAGGATATTTCAGTCAAGTCAAAGAGAGCAATATATCTGTATCAGAACGGGAAGTGATATATTTAAGGGAACTTGGAAAGCAGGCTTCGCAGCCTGAATCATAATTTGACAGAGAGGCATGCATAGGCCCGCTGGCAGGCAGAAGCCGGAGTTTCAAACCATGCATGAAACGCTCATCACAAGACAGAGAAAAGAAAAACTTCAGTCAAAATTGACGAATTCGTAAAAAGTCTGGATGCTGCGTTGCGCTGCATCCTTCGTCGTTGTGGCGTACCCAAAAGTACGCCTCACTCATCAGTGTTTGTGCTCCTTGCCGAGTGATGAGTTGTCGGAGTTTGGGGTCGGAAACAGGCTTTTTACCGATGAGCCTGGCAAAGTCAATCTGCTCCAAGACGCCGGAAAGAACAGGATTATTCTCAGAAATAGCGCCCAACGCCTTATTCAACGTGTCGCCAATATTCAAGTGGGCGGTTTCGTCAATCGTTCGGAATCGTGCCTTCGGCGGCACAAACTTTATTTATCTGATATTTTTGGTTTCCAAAGCATAATATCTGTATTGGGTTACGGCAAAAGTATATGTTATCAATGAGATATTCCTCATCCGGAATTGGACTCCCGGCCTACACATCACACGCCCAAAGCCGCTCGAAACCCAGCGCCACCACAGCATATCGTCTCAGCCGCAGATTCCCGTGACGCGATTCCAGAATCCGGCCATATTCCCGTGCCTGATCAACCGCCTCTATCATCATCTTCCGCATGGGCGGCAGAGACTGCAGCGCCGCCACCGTCAATTCCCGGGCCGCTTTGCCGCTTAACCCCGCATCCGCCAGGGATACATATTTGAATTCGATCAGGATATCCAGAATGGTGAACCGCCGCATGTCGGGCCGGATGATCATGGTCAGATCCGCCCGCTGCCGCCCGACTTCCGCCTCCGAATCCATGATGT
Organism: uncultured Desulfobacteraceae bacterium; assembly: GCA_903953895.1. GTDB lineage: Bacteria > Desulfobacterota > Desulfobacteria > Desulfobacterales > Desulfatirhabdiaceae > RAAP-1. The sequence goes on from CAJBLH010000123.1 coordinate 2,826, forward strand.
ACAGGATATCGTTGTACAGAAGTGTCAGAAATGCGGTCTTGACTGTCAGCTCGTTCGCCCATCGGTAGTCCGGATTGTGAAATACCTTGAAATATTTTTGCTCCACAAAGGTACACAGGGAGCCAATATCCCCGTAT
>CAJBLH010000124.1 GCA_903953895.1 uncultured Desulfobacteraceae bacterium
AAAAATTGCGTTTTTTTGTGATTAAATTCTGAATATTGTTTTTTTAATATAATTCGACTCTCTTTTAGCAAAATAAACGGTCATACCCTGGGTAGCGAGATAGAGTAGCTCACAAATATGGGGTTTTCGTTCAGACACTAATTATGATTAAATCGTTCCGTTGCAAAGAAACAGAAAAGATATTCAACCGGATATTTTCCAAAAAACTACCAGATGATATACAGCGTCCGGCATTGAAAAAGCTGATGATGCTCAATCGCTCTGTTTCTATCGATGATTTGAGAATTATTATGGAAAAGATTCAACCAATTCATCCAGGTGAGATATTAAATGAGGAATTCATGATCCCTATGGGAATCAGTCAATACAAGCTCGCAAAAGACATCAAAGTCCCTTCAATTCGAATTAGTGAAATCGTAAGGGGTAAGAGATCGATAACAGTTGATACCGCAATACGTCTTTCAATCTATTTTGGGAACTCTGCACAATTCTGGATGGGGTTACAGATGGATTATGATTTGGCGATAGCTGAAGATATTTTGATGAATAAAATTGAACATGACATTGTTCCTCGTGCTGCATAATAACCTATGAAAGCCTCTTTGAACTGAGCGGCTTTTGCTCCGGTGTACCCCATGACAAGGAAGGAAAAGCCGTCGCGTGAAAGCTCAAAAATCTATCGCGGTCTGTGGGTTTTGGGGTATTCTTTAGGTCAACAAATACCACAATACCCCAAAGGATACCCCAAAAAAGTTGGATTTAGGGGTATTTCATAACACTTCCTTGGACAAATGAAAATAAAAAACCCCTTATTTCTAAGGGGTTTAGCACTGTATTGGACTTTGTTGGATTGTGTAATGGTGGCGATGCAGGGATTTGAACCCCGGACACTGCGGATATGAGCCGCATGCTCTGACCAACTGAGCTACATCGCCATAAAATTTGATATTTCAGAGTAGCTGATTTTCATTTAGATATCATTATAAATCTTTCGATTTATAACAATTAGTCATAAACTCGTCAAGTAAAAAAACTTAAATTACGACAGAAGTAGCGACTTCTGTCGTAAATTCGTCGAGATTCGACGGCAGGTTGGTAAAGATGATCATAAACGAGATCACATTGCCGGGCAGGACTTTTTGATTGATGCCGTTATCGCCGGATCTGTTCTGAAGCCGTTGCTGAATCATGGCTGCATCGGCAACCGCCAGATCCGCGTCCGATATGATATTTCCGCAGTATATTGTTTCTGTTTTTGCCAGAGCTTTATCCTTGGTGTAGATTTTTCCGGTGACCTGGATAAAACCGCGGGCTGTGGAATATCCGTTTTTTACCTTGCCGGTGATGACAAATATCTTTCCCATTTTATCATTTTCGACAAAACGGCTGTTGATATCGAACGGTTTGATACTGACATTTCCCAGATCAGAGACCTTGGGGGCCGGCTGGCCGATAAATGGGATGGCGATTCCCAGGGTGTTCAGCAATAGGTACCCACCAGCCGCCAGGGCGATCACTGATAGGATAATCGCAATCAGAACTGCTGCGTTAAGTCCTTTTTTGGGCTCCGGAGTAGTGTCTTCCAGTTCTTTGTCAATATCCGTATCGATTGGGATTTCTTTTTCCTGGTCTTCATATACGGGTTTGGGGGCGATAGGTTTTTCCACGATTGAAGGTGCTGCGGGGGGATGCGAAATTTCAGGGATTGGCGGTTGGAACGATTCTTTTCTTTCTTGAATTGTGTCGGATTTTGACCCATCCGTATCCAGTTGCAGTTCATCGAATGTCAGGAACCGATCTTCCATTTCCAGCGTCAGTTCGGGTTCCGCTGATGAACCCGGAGGGGGTACAATGACAGATTCAGCGCGGGCGAAGCTTTCAGCAGCATTACTCAGGGGAGCATCGGCAGCCTCCTGTTTTTCCAGAAGACTTTCAATATCAGACAGATCCAATGCTTGAATATCGTCTAAGTTGATGAGCGAGTCATCGGAAAACGTCGTGACTTCCGGCTTCTGGTCTGAAGCCATTGTTGTTTCGGCAATCTCTGCTTTCTTGTCTGCGGCTGTTTCCGATTCAACCGCCGTATCGAGTGATAAATCAGATAAATCCATTTCAAGTGATTTTTCAAAATCATCCAATGAAAACTCCTGCAATTCGGATTGAACGGCCTCCTCTTTTGTTTCGGATATAAGATCGACCCCCGCAGGTTTATTTTCGGCATCTGCAAAGATTTCATCGAGTGATAATTCGGATAGCGCCAGATCAAGTGATTCATCGGCGTTGTCTATTAGCTGATCTGAAGTCTTAAATTCTAAAAAATCAGGCTGTTGAGGAGTGGAAGGCGATTCATCCGGGTGGTTCTTGATCGACGGCAGTTCCAGAGAAATGTCGGAAAGATCGTATTCCGTCAGTTCCTCGAAATTGTTGGGTGATTGAAATGATCGTAAAGGTTCGTCGGATGCCGGCAATGTATCCTGAATCTTATCCTGCTGAAGATTGACAAATTCGCTATCGGATATGTCTTTGTCATCATCCTGCAGTAATTTGTCGAGTCCAGAAAAATCAAGTTCGGCAATATCCGTAAAATCCAATGCTGAATCAGGTGCTTCAGGCAAATGATCCGGAGGCGTCATCTGCGGAGCGTCTGGCTCATCCAGAGAAGGCGTTTCAAAAAGAGGTGGGGGAGATATGAAATCGCGCGGAATTTTATCAGAAATTTCGGTTGGCAGCAGAGGAGAGACATCATCTAAAATTTCTTCAGGGACATACGGGAAAACTTTAAAGACTTTTTGGCATTTTGAACAACGCACTTTTGAGCCGGTTGGTTTGATGAACTCGTCGTTGACGTTAAAATTAGTAAAGCACGCTTCACAGGTTACGATCATGACAGTTGCCTCGCTACTTACATTTTTAGATGATAGATGCCTGGGAGTCCCCTGTAGTTTTCAGCATAATCCAGGCCATAGCCGACCAGAAAACCTTCATGGGTGGTGTGACAAGCATAGTCGACCTGGACGTCCGCTTCTCGTCTTTCATATTTATCGATAAAAGCACATATCTTGATGGATGCAGGCTCCTGTAGGAGAAAATATTTCCGTAAACAGGACAATGTCAGGCCGGTATCCACAATATCTTCAACAAGCAGGATATGCTTGTTTCTGACGTCGATCTGAACCGTGCAAGGCAGGGCGATCGTTCCGGATGAAGACATGGTGTCGCCATAACTGGATGCACGGACAAAATCGATTTGAGCCGGAATGGAAAGATGCCTGACAAGGTCCGAAAGGAATATGAAAGCTCCCTTCAAAATGCCGATGAGCAACAGGTCTTTACCTGCATAGTCACAGGAAATCTTTCCGGCGATATCGATGATTTTCTGGTGAATCTCTTCTTTTGTCAGGATGGGAACAAGCTCTGGGGTTGTCATGATCACAAACCGGTCTCCGCCAATTGTTCAATCAACTGTTCCTGCTCTTTGGTCAAGTGTTTAGGCATCTGGATATCGATCTGCACATACAGATCCCCTTTGATTTCTTCATTCATGAAGGGAAGACCGTTGCCGGTCAGCCGCATCTGGGTTTTGTGTTTGACCCCTGCAGGAATTTTGAGACTGAGTTCTTTGCCGTCGATTGTAGGAACGGCAACCGTGACTCCCAATATCGCCTCAGTCAGTTTGATGCTGCGCTGGATGTACAAGTCATGGCCTTTGACATCAAATATCGGATCATCGATGACTTTGGCTTTTATGTAAAGGTCGCCTGCGGGCCCGCCGTACGGACCGGGTTCGCCTTTTCCGGATATCCGTAATTTTTTTCCGGTAATCAATCCTCTGGGAATTTTTACCGTCAAATTTTCAGACTGATGGCCGTGCTGGAAACTGACCTGTTTGCTGGTACCTGTAACGACTTCATGGAGCGTGAGGGGCAGCTCGTAAATCAGATCCGATCCCTTGATCGGTGCATCCTGTCCGGCAAAATTTCCAAAAGGCGCTCCACCCCCGAAAGAGAATTTTCTGCCGCCGCCTTTTCTTCCGGTTGAAAAACTGGCGCCGCCGAGTCCGAAGCCGCGCAGAATGTCTTCCATGTCGAAACCCCTGAAAATATCTTCCTGCGAGTAGCGCTGCTGAAATCCGGTGGAGCCGAAGGTATCGTATTGCTGCCGTTTTTCCTTATCGCTCAGTACTGCGTAGGCTTCGCTGACCTGCTTGAATTTTTCCTCGGCGGCCTTGTCTTCCTTGGCGTGATCCGGATGGTATTTCATCGCCAGTTTGCGATACGCTTTTTTGATTTCGTCTTCGGTAGCGGTTTTGTTGACGCCCAATATTTTATAATAATCGGTTTCAGCCATCGATAGGGTCCTTGATGGTAATTCGGGTGGCAGACTTGACGCCTGTTTATTACTTTCAAGCTAAATATTTTGGATGTGCTATAGGTCGGGAATGTATGATAAAATGACTATCCCCTCCCTGCTGCCTTTCCAAAAGTCTTTTCCTGCGGGCAGTATTATAACCTGCTAAGAATAAGTTTAAAGCTGTAACATGTCAAGAATATTAGTCAAGCAGCAGATTCTGCTTGTCTGGTGCATACTTTGATTGCAATCATCAACACCGATATGGCAGAAGGCGTCATGCCGTCAATTCGGGATGCCTGGCCCAGAGATGCGGGTTTTACGGCGTCCAGTTTTTCTTTTAATTCATTGGAAAGCCCATGAATATCAGCATAATTCAAGGAATCCGGAATTTTCATGCGCTCGAGATTTCTGAATTTTTCGATTTCCCGGTATTGACGCTGAATATAACCTTCATACTTGATTTCAATTTCGACCTGCTGGCTGGTTCTGGGAGATAGGGGCTGTGCAGCAGGCGCCAGGGTTTCAACAACCCGGTAGTCGAGTTCGGCCCGTTTCAGCAGGTGATCGAGGTGAATGCCGTTATCGATGGGCTTTGTACCCTGTAAGCTCAGATAGGTATTGACAGCGTCCGTGGGCTTGATGACCGTTGTTTTGACACGGTGAATCTCGTTTTCGATTTCTTTTTTCCGCTCCTGGATGTCCATCAGGGTGTTTTTGTCGATAAGACCGAGTTCATAACCGGTTTCCATCAAACGCAGATCAGCATTGTCTTCCCGAAGCATCAGGCGGTATTCGGCCCGGGAGGTGAACATCCGGTAGGGCTCGCGGGTTCCCCGCGTTACCAGATCATCGATCAGCACCCCCATATACGCCTGGGATCTGTCCAGAATGAACGGCGGCCTTTTCTGGATTTTACAGCCGGCATTGATGCCTGCCCACATTCCCTGAGAAGCCGCTTCTTCGTATCCGGAGGTGCCGTTGATCTGGCCGGCCAGGTAAAGCCCTGAATACAGCTTGGTTTCGAGTGTCGGTTTCAGTTGAATCGGATTGACGTAATCATATTCGATCGCATAAGCCGGCCGCATGATTTCGGCATGCTCGAGTCCGTCCACGGAGCGGACGACTTCAATCTGCACTTCCAGGGGAAGACTGTTGCCCAGGCCGCTGGCATAAATTTCGTCCGTTTCCAGACCTTCGGCTTCCAGGATGACATGGTGACGGTCTCTTTCGGGAAATTTAACGACCTTGTCTTCGAAAGACGGGCAGTATCTGGCGGAAACGCCCTGAATGATGCCGCCGTAAAGTGCTGAACGGCCGATGTTGTTTCGAACGATCTGATGGCACCGGGCGTTGGTGTATCCCATAAAGCTTTCTACCTGAGGCAGAGCAAAGTGTGTTGAAAAATATGAAAACAATTTGGGATTTTCTTCAGATCCCTGGGCGGAGAATTTTGAAAAATCGATAGTGGATTTTTTCAGTCGCGGAGGTGTTCCGGTTTTCATCCGGCCGAGGGCAAACCCCAGAGTCCTCAAATGCTCTGGAAGACGGTATGAGGCAAATTCACCGGCTCTGCCCGCCTGGATGGAGCGAAAGCCAATGTGAACCAGGCCGCTCAGAAATGTGCCCGTCGCCAGAATCACACACGGGGCGCAGTATCCAAAGCCGGTGTGATCTTCAATGCCCACCACGGCATTGTCTTCGATCACCAGCCGTTCCACCATGGCCTGCTTCAAATCCAGATTCGGCTGGCGTTCAACAGCGGATTTCATCAGTGTGTGATACCGGCTTTTATCGTTCTGGGTTCGGGAAGAGTGAACCGCTGGCCCTTTTTTGGTATTCAACGTCCGGTACTGGATGGCGGTTTGATCGGCGATTCTGGCCATTTCTCCGCCGAGCGCATCGATTTCCTTGACCAACTGACCCTTGGCCATTCCACCGATGGAAGGGCTGCACGGCATGGCGGCAACCTTATCGAGATCGATCGCCAGAAGAAGCACCGCACAACCCATCCGTGCTGCCGCCAGAGCCGCTTCACATCCGGCATGTCCGGCTCCGACCACGATGATGTCATAATGTTTTGTATAGAAAACCATTGGTAAAAGCCCTTTGGTGTGATAAAAAAAGACAATGGATAAACGTTATACCGACTACAATTCCTATCTGCGGCGGATATTCGGTTGCAGGGTTCAGAAAATATCGATCGATGCCGGCCTCACCTGTCCCAATCGGGACGGCCGCATTGAAACGGGCGGCTGCATTTATTGCAATGCCAGGGGGTCCGGTACTGGAGCGTTTGCAAAAGGAATATCGGTTTATGAACAGGTAGTCCGCAACCAATCGTTGATGGCCAAACGATACAACGCCAAAAAATATATAGCTTATTTTCAATCTTTTTCCAACACCTATGCACCAGTTTCTGTTTTAAAAAAACTCTATGATGAGGCGACATCGGTTCCGGGGGTCGTGGGGCTATCTATCGGAACCCGGCCGGACTGCATCGATGAAGCGATTGTCGATCTTCTTGAAAGTTATACAGACCGGTTTCTGATATGGGTGGAGTACGGTCTTCAGACCATGCATGATCACACCCTGAAGCGGATCAATCGTGGACACGATTTTGAATGTTTTAAAAGAGCTGTGGCATTGACGCGAAACCGGGGAATTAAAATTTGCGTACACCTGATCCTGGGGCTTCCCGGAGAAACCCGGCAGATGATGCTGGATACGGCCGGAGCCATTTCCCGGATGGGAATCGACGGAGTCAAACTGCATCTGTTGTATGTCGTCAAGGGAACCGTTCTGGAAGCTCTTTACCTGCAGGGGGATTACCGATGTCTGGAACAGCAGGAATATGTGGATATCGTCTGTGATGTCCTGGAATTGCTTCCCCGGGAAATGGTCATTCAGCGGTTGACCGGAGACCCGCATCCTGAAGAATTGGTAGATCCGTTATGGTCTTTGCAAAAATCCCGAACATTTTCTTTGATACAGGAAACACTGGTCAAACGTAACACATGGCAGGGCAAATCACTGTCCTGTTGTCTGTCATAAAAGTTTTCATTAAGTTTACCTTAATCCAGATAGCACCTGGCCTCATGCTGATTTCCAACCGAAGTTAAGGCAGGCGCAGAAGACTTGCAGACAGGGATTGCAATGGGGCATCGGTTCTGGAACCGGCAACCCGGCGGTAGATCGTTCAGCGCCGGCACCATGCCGTGGATGATGGGCAGCAACGTTTTCCCCGGGGTTTCCAGGCGGGGGACGGATTCCAGAAGTCCACGGGTATAAGGGTGTCTTGGGTTTTCAAACAGGTCTCTCACCGGTGCTGACTCCACGACAGTTCCTGCATACATCACCACCACGTCATCGCAGATATCCGCGATGACCCCCAGATCATGGGTGATAAAGATCATCGCCATGTTGTTTTCCTGCTGAAGCTGCTTCATAAGATCAAGAATTTGCGCCTGAATCGTTACATCCAGAGCGGTTGTGGGCTCATCGGCGATCAGGATATCCGGCTGAACCGCAAGCGCCATGGCAATCATCACCCGCTGGCGCATGCCGCCTGAAATCTGATGGGAATATTCCCGAATGCGCCGCTCCGGATCCGGAATTCCCACCCGCGCCAGTATTTCAATCGATTTATTGCAAACATCTGTTTCATCAAGCGCGCCATCATGAAGCTCAAACACCTCGCCGATCTGCCGGCCGATCCGTTGCACCGGATTGAGGGCCGTCATGGGTTCTTGAAAAATCATGGAAATATGGCGGCCGCGCAGAAGGCGCATCTCTTCCGGCGGCAATTGGACGATATCCGTTCCCTGGTAGAGGATCCGGCCATCCAGAATTTTACCCGCAGGCTGAGGCAGCAACCTCATGATGGATAGCGCCGTAACACTTTTTCCACAACCGGATTCACCCACGATTCCAAGTGTTTTTCTCCGATGTACCTGAAAGGAGACATCATCCACCGCCCGTATCCTTCCGGCCTCGGTATCGAATGCCGCCGCCAGATGGTGAACCGCCAATACGGCTCGATCGGTCACCGTGAATCCCCCCCCTGCGGGCTCTTCAGATATGTCTGGTCGATGCGAGTCACCGGTTCAAACGCCCGATCCGATTTCATGGCATCCAGCGTTTCGTCATGAAGCTTCTTGTCATACCAGAACATGCCCCCGGTTGCACTGTTGAAGGGATCGAACAGGCTGCCGGAATGCCGCGTTCCCGGCGGGTCCGGAAGCCGCCACCAGCGCCAGCAAGCCTCTCGGATGTATGGAACCATGAATGTTGGCACAAACATGCCGATGTCGTGAATTTTCTGCTGAATTTCCAGAGACAGGCGAATCCGCTCCTTTTCATCCAGGGAATTGCGATAGGCATCGATCAATTTATCCATTTCCGGATCATCGGTATTGGTGATGTTGTTGGTCTGCGGCTTATGGGCATTGATGGAATGAAAATGCTCCCAGTACTGGGGACGTAAGGACGTACTCCAGCCCATCCAGGCCACATCGAAGTTTTTTTCGAGAAATTTCTTGAATGCGGCGGTTGGATCACTCTGCTGCAGCAAAAGCTCGATACCGGCTTTTTTGGCCTCTTCTTTCAGTACCACCAGCCGTGGGGTATGTTCTTCGAATCCATAGGTTGCTTCAACCGAAAAGCGTTTGCCCTCTTTTTCCCAGATGCCGTCCGGCCCGCGCCGCCAGCCTGAAGCCTTCATGCAGTGATCCACTTTCTCCAGGTCGAAACGTCTGGCCCGTACGGTATCGTTGGTATAGGGACCATAGCCCATGAACGCCTGCTCCAGACGGAAATAATCCCCGCGCAGCACCTGATCGATCACTTTTTCAATATTCATGGCATGACTGAAAGCATACCGGACATTCGTGTCCTTGAAAATATCTCGATCCTGATTCAGCCACAAACCCATGGCCGACTGCTGCGTATCGTTGAAAAACCAGATGCGCTGTGCATATCCTTTTTCAAAAATGGGAATCTGTGTCTTGTCATGCCAGTATTTGGGGATGGTCAGTCCAAAAACATCGATCTTTCCTTTTTTAAAATACTCCCAGAGCATATTAAAATCCCGGATCACCGTATAGTGAACCCGATCCACGTTGAAACGGTTTTTGAAATACTTCAAGTCCTGGGCCCACCAGTCTTTTTTTCGTTTAAACCGGATATGTTTCCCGGTTTGAAAATCATCGATCTGGTAGGACCCCGTATTGGGAACGACTTTCCAGTTATAGCGGGCCACAAAATCAGGGCCCAGCGTTCCATAGAAATGCCGTGGCGTCGGGTTGATCCCGAGCTTCAGATGCAAATCCGGTTCGGCCCTGGTTCCCACAACAGCAATCGTGTAATCGTCAAAAACAATGACGCTATCAATTTCCTGCGTGAAATAATCATTATACCAGGGCGCCACAATGTGCGGAGACCGCATGAATTCCAGGGTAAATGCATAATCAGGCCCGGTCACCGGCTTTCCGTCCGACCACCTGGCATTGGGATTCAGCTTGAAATACATGGACTTCTTATCTTTTCCGAAAGCCCAGTGCGTGGCCAGCTCCGGAATGATATTCAGGGTGTTGGGATGAATATTGATCAAACTGAGGTCGTTGTCCAGAATGGCGCTGCGGAAACTGCCGTTGGAATCCGGTCCGACAGTCCGAAACGTCATGGGAAAACTCAAAATCGCCGTGTTCAGCGTACCACCCTTGACTGCATCCGAAGCAGCGTAAACCGGGTCTGAATCATTGGTCAACCACTGAATATCCTCCGGCAGCTTCGAGCCGGCCTGGGCCAGCCCGGACAGAATCAGGACAGCTAACCCCGAAATTAGAACCATCAGTTTTGGCATTTTCATTTCCTTTCGATTTACCCCTCTTGCTTATTCATACGTACTGTGCAGCTTTGGATCAAAGGCTTCCCGAACCGCCTCGCCGATAAACGTCACCAGGATCAGGGTCAGGACCATTGCGGCGATTACCGACCCCACTATCCACCAGGCATCCATGTTGTCCCATCCCTGCTGAAGCAGTTCCCCCCAGCTCGGGGTGGGAGGCGCCAGCCCAAAACCCAGATAGTCCAGAGATGTCAGCGCCACAATACCGCCGGATACGGAAAACGGCGCATAGGTGACGATCACGGACACGGTATTGGGAATGATGTGTTTGAAAACGATTCGAAAATCTGACGCACCCAAGGCTTTGGCCGCCAGAACATATTCCCGCGCCCGTTCTTTGTATGTCACGGTGCGAAGGGTCCATGTCAGGCTCGTCCACCCAAAAAAAACCATGATGAGGATCAGCAGGAAAAAATTCGGCGCCACGATCGATGAAATGATGATAATGACATACAGGAAGGGAATGTTCGACCATATCTCGATAATTCGCTGAAAAAACAAGTCAAATTTTCCTCCCCAGTATCCCATGGCGCATCCTACCGTCACCCCCGCCAGGTAATTGACAACCAGAAGCGTCAGAGAAAAGAATATGGCGATGCGGAAACCATAAACCAGCCGGGCGACGATATCTCTGGCCGAGGTATCGGTACCGAGGAAATGCCTGTCTTTCAAAGAAGGGGGAAACGGCGGATACGCATCTGTTTGAAGGTCATTTTCAAGGGGATTGAAAGGAACCGGCGGCATCCATACCCAGTCAGCACCACCTGCTATCTGAAATTGCCGGGAGAGTTCCCTGTAATTGGTTTCATAAGGATAATCCAGTCCGAATGTCGTCCCCGGAATCATCGCGCCATATATCGGAAAAAAATAACGGCCCTGGTAATGGACGGCCAGCGCCCGGCTGTTGACCAGAATTTCGGCAAACAAGGAGATCACGATCAGGGTGGCAAAAAGAATAAACGCATAATATCCGCGTTTGATCGATTTGAAGCGCTGAAGTTTTTTTCGGGTCAGGGGGCTGAGTGTCACGCGAAGGATTTCCTTTATCGCCCGGAACTGAACTGAACCCGGGGATCCACCAGCGCCACACAGAGATCGGAGAGGATATTGCCGATCATGAAAAGCAGCGATGAGATAACCAGAATCCCCATGACCACCGGATAATCCCGGTCAATGATGGATTCATATCCCAGCAGCCCCATCCCGTTGATGTTAAATATTTTTTCAATAAGAAAAGAGCCGCTCAGGATAATGGAAAGATTGTCTCCGAAAGTCGTGGCAACGGGAATCAGGCTGTTTCGCAAGGCATGACGGAATACCGCCTGTTTAAAAGAAAGGCCCTTGGCGATGGCGGTTCGAACATAGTCCGCAGACAGATTGTCCATCAGCGAATTTTTCATCAGAAGGGTGAGTACGGAAAAAGACCCCAGCATGTAGGCAGTCAGAGGCAGGGCTGTGTGCCAGAGCAAATCTGCAATTTTACGGATCAAGGGCAATTCATCGAAGTCATCGCTGACCAGCCCTCCCAGCGGAAAAACCTCCCAGTGAGACGCCAGAAGCACAAGAAGCAGCACCCCGACCACCCAGCCGGGAATGGCATATCCCGTAAAAACAACAGCGGAGGTTAGGTTGTCATAGAGGCTTTTGTGACGGACAGCCTTTGAAATGCCGAGCGGAATACAGACCCCGTAAACCATTACCATCGAAAACAGCCCGAAATACAGGGAGATGGGGATTCGGCTGCAAATCATCAGCCATACCGGCTCATAATAGCGGGTGGACATCCCCAGATCCCCGCTCAACACCTTCAATAACCACTGGCCATAGCTGACAAGAACAGGCTTGTCGAACCCATAATAGGCTCTCAGCAACTGTATCTGGTCGGCGGAAAGGGGTTGTCGCTGACTTTCACCGGCAGCCCCCGAAACTTTTCCGCCTTCTCTTCCCTGCATCTGCTGGGCCTGAAGCATCATCCGCTCGATGGGGCCGCCCGGCACAACCCGCGTAATGGCAAAAACCAGAACCGTAATCCCCAAAAACGTGGGAACGATCAGCAAAGCCCTTCGTATAAAATAGGCTGTCACCGTCTATTTGACCTGAATGCCTTCAAGTTTCCACAGGGTGGAATCAATCGGTCGGGCAAAGGTCCAGAATTCCTCAAATTTAACGGGTTCCGTGCTGTCGCCCTTCACCACCTTGCCGCTGGATTCCTCAACCGTATAATCCAGAAGGTTGGCTGTAAACAGCACCTTGATATATACTTCGCGGCCTTCCATGCCCACATCGACAATTTCGATATTGCGAACGGCTATGTTTTCAAGCCGGTTGATCAACCCTTTTTGTTTTAAATCGGCAAACTGGGTCTCATATTCGGTTTTCAGTTGCTGACCGATCAGCCCCTGAACCGACGATGCATCCCGCCGCATCCACGCAGCCTGAACCTTGAAAAATACATCCTGAGCGATTTCCTTGAATTTCTCGGGATCAAAATCCGGTTCCGACTGCTTGATCAGATCCATACCGTCTGAAGAAGGCGCAGGAAACACCGGTGGCGCCGACGGTGGTCCCTGAAAACCGGCAGGCTGAGAATTTCCCGTGGAAAACGGATTCAACGGCGGCATCATGGAATTTTTAGACCCCATATTGGGCTTGATAAATCGCTTGTAAAGGAAAAAACCAAGCCCTCCCAGAATCAAAAGCTCGAAAAGACCGATGCCACTGCCACCGACACCGCCACTGCCGCCGACACCGCCGCCGACACCGCCTCCGCCACTATATCCCGATCTGCCGAAGAGCATATTTCCGATGAGCCCGCCGACGATACCACCGCCGACACCTCGGAGGAAACTGCTTCCGCCGCTGCCGGACAAGGGCGAAGATGGGGAAAAAGACCTGCCGCCCGAAGGCGGCGGTGGCGGGAGGGATGGGCTGGAAGGGCTTCCAAAAGATTTGGATGGACTGCTGCCGAATCCGCCGCTTCTGGAACTGCCGCTGGAACCGCCAAAGGATCTGCCGCCGCTGCTGGATCGTGCATCCGCCAGATCGGAAAAGCCCAGAACGACCAGCAGCGCAAAAAGCAATCCCAGAAGCGATGTCTGCTTGAGGAATGAAGAATAATTAAACATAGCATGCCTCCAATATAGAAAGTGAATGGTCATGAATCAGGGATTCCCCCCGATATCAAAGCAAAGCCCCCGTCGTTATTTGTTCAGCCAATGTCACACATCGATCTCGACAATGGTGCGAGAAATAATCCTGCCGTCCGGCAGCAGATATTCTTTTTGGACCCGGTGGAGTTTATTTTTTGCAAACAACTGAATGCATTGAGGATAAAGAGCCCATTCCTGCTCCAGCCCTTTTTTTTTGATGCTGTCCAGTGTGTCACCCGGAAGAATCGGAAAAGTCCGCTGCCCGATAATGGGTCCTGAATCCTCCCCATAATCCACAAAATGCACGGTACAGCCGCCGACCTTGCAGCCATGTCGAAATGTATCTCCGTATCCATCGGTTCCGGGAAATGCAGGAAGGATGGCCGGATGGATGTTCATAATCCGTGGCCGATCTGGGGATAAATTGATTCGATCGATAAAATAAGGCGATAAATTTCGCATGAACCCGGCAAGAACAAGCAGGTCGAATTCATATCGAGCCATTTGCATCAGCATCTCGGATTCAGCCATGGCTCGGGATTTCAGAAAATCCGATATTCGCTCTGCCGGTGCATCCGCAGGAAACACATGCTGCTTGCTCAGACTTTCATCAAGGTTAAAATCCACCGGCAATCGGGCTTTCGCTGGCTGCCTGCGAAATCGCCGGAGGATGTCGGCATAATCTACGACAAAATGGGCAATATCATGATGGCGCGCCCGGTTCAGTCCGGCTGCAGACGGATTATCGGATCCGACAAAAACCATCTTGCCGTCAATGGTTGCGGCTTCACAGGCATCGATAATGGCCTGAAGGTTGGTTCCGCCTCCTGAAACCAAGGCGCCGATGCGGATGGCTGCGTTCATGCTTTCCTCCGAAACGATTTCAACCCCGAAAGCACGGGATTTAAAAAATTCACTGTGTTATGACTTTCATCTCTTGATTTCTGTTCATTGACATTATTTTATCATGACATTATAATCATTTTTATTAATAAATCAATTTATGAAAGGATACAGGTTATGGCAGAAAACGTACTTGAAATCGATGATGGCCGTTTTGAAGCAGAAGTATTGCAGGAGCAGATGCCGGTGCTTGTGGATTTTTGGGCGCCCTGGTGCGGGCCCTGCCGGGCTATCGGCCCCGTTGTTGAAGAACTTGCCGGGAAATTCGGGGATATTATAAAGTTCAAAAAATGCAACGTGGATGACAATCCCCTTACCCCATCCAAATATGGAATCAAATCCATCCCTACCCTGATTTTTTTTAAAAATGGAAAGGTATTCAACCAGGTGGTCGGTGTTGTCGCCAAATCCAAACTTGAAGATATGATCAAGAGTGTGCTGGCTTGATGGAACGGGTATCGTCGATCCTTTTTTTCCCTCTTCACATGGTGAGCAGTAACCAAACCGGACCGCCTGTCAATGGCTGCTCTTAGATTACTGCTCACAGCTTACCATCTGGTCATGCACATATGAAATACAAACTGATCTTGCCGGTTGTGGCGATGCTGCTGTTTTCCGGCTGCGCCTGGTTTTTGGGCAGCAAAACAACAGATGAAAAGACCGCACAGGAACTCGTCAACGATGGGATGGAGGCATACAATCGTCAAAGTTATCGCTCTGCCATCGAGTCGTTCCAAAAGCTCAAGGACTGGTATCCGTTCAGTAAATATGCTATTCTGGCCGAACTGAAAATTGCAGACTCCCATTTTTATCTGGAAGAATATGAAGCCGCCATTGTCGCCTACGAATCTTTTGAAAATCTTCATCCCCGCAATGATGCAACCCCTTATGTGATTTTTCAACGGGGCCTGAGCTATATCAATCAAATGGAAACCATCGACAGGGATCAGACTTCGGCCAAAAAAGCTATCGAAACCTTCAACCGCCTCAAGAAGATTTATCCGGCCTCGGAATACTCCGCCCAGGCAGAAAATTACATTCGGCTGTCTCTGAAAAACTTGGCCGGGCATGAATTCTATGTGGGGGAATTTTATTTCAAGAACAAACGTTACAAGGCTGCGATCGTTCGATTTAAAACGGTTGTTACCGGTTATCCCGACGTGGGCCTCACTCAGAAGGCGCTGGAGTATATTGCCCGATGTGAAACTGAACTGGCAAAGCAGGCCCCCGCAGTTGAAAAATCGACTTCCTGAGCCTTTGTTGAACAGCTAAAAATACTTATCAACCACGAACACACAAACTTCTGAATATAAAATTCTTTACACACAACAAATATTAGGATAAGTAAGCTTCTTAAAATTGGAAAATAGAATGCAGTGAAAAACTGAATCAAGCGATATTTCGCTTCAGCACCAGAGAGATTTCTATCAATACGGAGAAAATATTATGTCCAAGATTTGCGAAATTTGCGGTAAAAAACCCATGATCGGCTGTAATGTCAGCCATGCTCACAATGTTACCAAACGCCGATTCAATCCGAACCTTCAACGGGTTCGTTCATTGAATAACGGCAGAGTTCAAAAAATCATGGTATGCACCAACTGCATCAAGTCCGGCCGCATCGTCAAAGCCCCTTAATGATCAATCCGCTGAACATCCTGGATAGCCTTTACCTTTCGAATTTCTGATAACAACCGGTTCAAATGCTCGGTATTACGAATCGACAACGTAAACAGGCTATCCACAATTTCCATCTCACCGATTTTTGAATTTGCACTGAGGATATTCGCTCCGTTCTTGCTGATGGTCATCGCCAGATCTGCCAGCAGCCCAACCCGGTCATAAGATTTCACATGAATTTTCACTGGATAGGTTGCCGTGATCGCATCGTCCCACTGCACATCGATCTGCCGCTCCGAATTCATCGTTAATGCGTTGATACAGCTTGCACGGTGAACCGTAACTCCATAGCCCCGCGTGATATATCCGGTAATAGCGTCTCCGGGCACCGGCTCGCAGCACTTTCCGAACTTCACCAGAATATCATCCATTCCCTTTACTATCACGCCACCGGTTTTGGACTTTTTCTTTCGCACTTTTCCGATAATTTTCTCTAGAAAAGATTCCTGAATTTTCTCCGGCTCCGCCTTAATGGAAAATCTGCGGACGATCTGCAAAGGGGTAATCTTACCATATCCAATACTTGCGAACATATCATCGACAGCCTTAAACCCGAAATGAGCAACCACCTCTTCCATTTCTGACGATTTGACCAGTTCATTGAAATTAAGACGGTTTTTTCGAAACGCCTTGTCGCACATTTCACGACCAAGGCTGATACTGCGGTCTTTTTCCTGAGTTCTCACCCATTGCTGGATCTTGGAGCGTGCTTTGACAGTTCTGACAAAGCCAAGCCAGTCCTTGCTGGGAGTATGATTTTTGGTGGTGATGATTTCAACACTGTCGCCTGTTGACAGTTGGTACTGGAGCGGCACAATTCTGCTGTTCACCTTGGCGCCGGTACACTGATTGCCCACCTCCGTGTGGATCATATAGGCAAAATCAACCGGCGTCGCCCCTTTGGGAAGGGCTCTGACTTCCCCCCGCGGCGTAAAAACATATACATCGTCCGGAAACAAATCCAGGCGGACATTTTCCATGAATTCATTGGGATTGCGAATATTTTGCTGGTTTTCTATCAGATTTTGAATCCAGGCAAACTGGCGAGTAATGGAGTCATCGACCCGTTGGCCTTCTTTGTAGCTCCAGTGTGCGGCGATGCCGACCTTGGCCACTTTGTCCATGTCCCAGGTTCGGATCTGAATCTCGATCCGCTTGCCGTCCGGGCCGATAACCGTGGTGTGGAGAGATTGATACATGTTGGGTTTGGGTCTGCCGATATAGTCCTTGATCTTGAAGTCGATCGGCTTCCACAAACCATGAATCAGTCCTAGAGCCGCATAACAGTGTGTAACGTTATCGAGAATAATTCTGAAAGCAATGATATCGTAGACTTCTTCAAAAGGCAGGGACTGCTTGATCATTTTCTGGCGGATGCTGAACAGGTTTTTATATCTTCCCATCACCTGACATTTCAGGCTGTTTTCTGCCATGGTTTCACGGATCAACACCTTGACTTTCTCAATGTATATCTCCCGTTCAATCATATCCCTGCTGAGCAGGTACTTGATATTCTCGTACTCATCGGGCTGAAGATACCGAAAAGACATGTCCTCCAGTTCGTTTTTTATCCAGTATATACCTAGGCGGGATGCAATCGGCGCATAAATGTCGAGGGTTTCCTGAGCGATTTCCTGCTTGCGTTTCTCGCTTTTATGATATTGAAGGGTCCGCATGTTGTGAATTCGGTCCGCCAGCTTGATGAGAATGACCCGAATATCATCGGCCATGGCCAGCAGCATTTTTCGAATGCTTTCCGCCTGCCTGGCCTGAGAACTGTCAAACGTCACTGAACTGAGCTTGGTAACGCCGGAGACGATATGAACCACTTCCCGCCCAAACGTCTCATCTATTTCTTCAGGCGTAGCATGAGTATCTTCAATGACGTCATGAAGCAGACCGGCAGCGATACTGACAGTGTCTAGATTCATATCCGCCAGAATGCCGGCCACCTCCAGCGGGTGAGAAAGATATGGCTCCCCGCTCAGACGCACTTGGCCGTCATGCACCCTCGCGGAATAAATGTAAGCCCGCTCGACGAGACCGGTATCCGCTTCAGGGTCATAATCGGTAATCTTATCTAGAATATCGTTGATCCGTATCATGATCGTACCCTATTTGTTAAACGCAAAAATGACTCAATAGGATTTTGCGAAAACCACCCTTTGCCCGCTCCGAGCATTGCAGCAGATACAATTGCCTTCTTCAGCCTTGCTGTCGAAGGGAATGCATCGAATAGTGACGCTGAGATCCTCCTTGATGGCAGCCTCACAAGCCGGCGACCCACACCAGTGAGACATGGCGAAGCCACCATGAATTTCCGGTTTTTCCGAGTTTTTTGCCGTAAAAAAATCATAAAACTCCGTCTTGTCGTCAATTTTTCGGGTATGCTCATCCCTGAAATTCAGGGCTCGCTCATACAGAGCCAATTGAATTTCATCCAGAATCTGGGGAAGTTCCGCAAGAAACTGCGCACGGGTCATCGACACCTTTTCTTTGTGGTTTCTATCCCGACGGGCAAAAATCACCGAATTATCCGCCATATCCCGGGGACCGATTTCAACACGTATGGGAATCCCTTTGCGTATCCAGTCCCAACCTCTAGCGCCGCCGATATCCCTGTCGTCGATTTCCACCTGAATTCTGCGGTGGTGATAGTCCAGATCTCTCAATTTTGAGGCCAGTCGCTGAGTATAGGACATAATTTCCGCACGCTCATCGGCATTTCGAACAATCGGCAACAGCACCACATGGGCGGATGCGATCATCGGAGGCAGGATAACCCCGTCATCATCGCCATGGGTCATGACAACTCCGCCGATCATCCGGGTAGACGCCCCCCAGGAAGTTGTCCAACCATACTCCTCGGTTTCTTCCCGAGTCTGATATTTGATCTGAGAGGCTTTGGCAAAATTCTGGCCCAGAAAATGAGATGTACCGGCCTGGAGGGCTTTACGATCCTGCATCATGGCCTCGATGCATAGGGTATCGACAGCGCCGGGGAAGGTTTCCGCAAGGCTTTTTTTGCCTCTGATCACAGGAATGGCCAGATATTCCTCCACGAACTTTGCGTAAATTTCCAACATCATCTGCGTCCGCTCATAGGCTTCCTCAGCAGTGGCATGTACCGTATGGCCTTCCTGCCACAGGAATTCGCTGGTCCGCAAAAAAATGCGGGTGCGCATTTCCCATCGCACCACATTGGCCCACTGAT
The DNA here is from genome assembly GCA_903953895.1 of uncultured Desulfobacteraceae bacterium. Classification (GTDB taxonomy): domain Bacteria; phylum Desulfobacterota; class Desulfobacteria; order Desulfobacterales; family Desulfatirhabdiaceae; genus RAAP-1. The sequence goes on from CAJBLH010000124.1 coordinate 19,202, forward strand.
TCAGCAGCATGGGAAGATCGCGATAGCTGCTGATCCATTTGGAAAAGGCATCGCCGATAATGGTTTCAGAGGTTGGGCGAATCACCAGCGGTTCGGTCAGTTTGCCGGCCGGAACAAGCTCGCCATTTGGCCCTTTTTCCAGCCGATGGTGCGTAACCACCGCACATTCCTTTGCAAACCCCTCGACATGATCGGCTTCTTTTTGGAGAAAGCTGAGCGGAATGAACAAAGGGAAATAAGCGTTCTTCACCCCGGTTTCCTTGAACATGTCATCGAGTACCCGCACCATGTTTTCCCAGAGGGCATACCCCCAGGGTTTTATCACCATACAGCCTCTAACGGGAGAATTCTCGGCCAGTTCAGATGTTTTGACCACCTGCTGATACCACTCCGGATAATCTTCCAGCCGTGTCGGCGTAATTGCTGTTTTTTCTTTTTTTGCCATAATCGTCCTCTCTGTACCATTCGTATGAAAGCGTTGTGTTTTTATGTCAATAGGGATTATGTTTATTTCAGGGCGGAGACCGCCTTATTCATGGCGGATCAGGTGGTGTCATACCGGCGATTTCATGCAACAGCACTTCCACCAGCCTTTCTTGAGGGAACTGCTCGATCACTTTCCCCTGCTTGAACAATATACCAGTTCCATCGCCTCCGGCGATTCCGATGTCCGCTTCGCGCGCCTCACCGGGGCCGTTGACCACACAGCCCATTATCGCAATTTTTATATCCAGTCTGCTGGCTGACAATGCTTTTTCAACCTGCTCCACCGTATCGAAAAGATTGAACCTGCACCTGCCGCAGGTCGGGCAGGAGATGATCTCCGGGCCCCTTCGTCGGATATCGAGCGCCTTAAGAATTTCATAGCCGGTGCGAATTTCTTCCACCGGGTCCCGGGTCAACGACACCCGCAGCGTGTCTCCGATACCTTCATACAGCAGCATTCCGATGCCGAGAGTGGATTTGACAATACCCGAATACAACGAGCCGGCTTCCGTTACACCGACATGCAGGGGCAGATCGGTTTTTTCGGATAGAAGTCGGTACGCTTCCAGGGTTCGGTGAACATCGGAGGCCTTGATGGAGACTTTCAACTCATGGAAATCCATGGAACGCAGCAAGTTGATATGCCGAAGCGCACTTTCAACCATTGCTTGCGCATTGACGCCGTGATGTTTTTTTACTATATCTTTTTCCAGTGATCCGGAATTGACGCCGATTCGGATGGGAATCTGAACGGATTTGGCGCAGTTGACAACTGCCTGTATTTTTTTAAGACCGCCGATGTTGCCGGGATTAATACGAAGTCCATCCGCTCCTGCCTTTGCTGCTGCAACGGCCAGGCGATAATCGAAATGGATGTCGGCTATCAACGGAATGGATATCTGTTTTTTGATAGCGGAAACAGCGCCGGCGGCTTCCATATCCGGAACCGCCACCCGAATGATTTCGCAGCCGGCTGCTTCCAGCCGATGGATCTGTGCAACCGTGGCCGGAACATCCTGAGTAAAGGTATTGGTCATGGATTGAACGACAATTGGCGCCATGCCGCCGATTTTTACAGATCCCACGCAAATCTGCCGTGTGGGCTTACGCTGAATGGGGAGTATCATAAATCCATCATGTTATAAAAATGAACAAAAACCAAACCGTTTATAAAAGGCGTGTACCATTTTCATACTTCAATTTTTCCTGAAAAACAAATACAAATCGCAACCCGTTAAGGAGAATCCATTATGAAGCCCGATAAAAACCCGACTATCACAGAAGATACCTCCAGCATTCAGCATACCATATCCCGGAAGGCTATCGATCGCAAACTCGGCTGCATAGCAGCATTTGAATCAGCAGCAGAGCTCGGTATCTCCCCCCAGACTGTCGGCCAGACACTGGATCAAATGGATTATCGTATCACCCATTGTCAACTCGGCCTGTTTGGACACAGCCCTGATAAAAAAATCGTGATTCCCGAAAAGAACATTCGTCCGGAGCTGAAAGCCGCCATTGAAACAGCAGCGAAAGACAGTCCGCTCTCCTGCCTGGAGGCATGGAACATCGCTGCGAAGCTTCAGATACCAAAGACTGCGGTCAGCAATGCCTGTGAAGGTATGGGAATAAAAATCAGCCCTTGCCAACTCGGAGCGTTTTAACCTTGCGCAAAAGGGTTGGTTGTTTTTTAAAAAACAATCGGCCCTCTTGATTTCAGCAAAGATTCCGGGCCTATCAGATGTCGGGCAAATCAGTCGGCTTTCAGTTGGATTTGAAAAGCAAGGGAAAGAATTTCAGAAAAATTAAAATCGGAATTTTCTTTTTCAGCGAGCATCGGATATCAAGGTTCAAATGGCGCATGGCGCGAGCCGTAACGAGGCATTCGGCGCCGGAACCCACGGCATTTCGGATTGTGTATTCTGTATCCGTTTTCATGATCAAAGTTTAACACCTGAATGCCGATCGCGCAATGACTTAAATCAATCCCCGTAGGGAAAAACACTTGATGTTTAAAACATAACATTGTATCCTTACTCGGCTTCGTGTACCTAAAGAATCTCCCCGAATCATAACTTCACCTCTGCCCCTCCTACCCCCTCCTGCAGGGAGAGGGGATTAAAGGAAAACGCAATTTATGACCGTTCAAAGTGCTGAATTTCGAGGAGGTAAGCATGCGTGACAATCTTTCCCAGGAATCGCTTCACCAGCTTGCCGCTCGCTGGTCCACTTCTCCGGAACCCGGACATCGGTTTAAAATTTACAGAGATACCAGTGATTTTTTTCGTATCGAATACGGTGACATCGTGATTCTGAACGACACGCCGTATCTAATCCGCCATAACGCCAAAGAAGGGCGATTCGGCTTGGACGATGAGGTCAAATTCTGGGTCAAACGTGCGATTGACCTGATGTCCGGAGAAAGTAAAATCATCAAACTGGTATTCTACGAGAGTTTCGTCGCCCGTATCTGCGATATTGAGTTTGAATGTTTTCGCAGCCCCAAAAAAGAGGCGCGGATTCTTAACATGATCGGCAATCACCCCAATTTTATGCACGGCTTTTCGGTTCGAGACGATCAGGGCAATATCGTTCGTATCTTGGACTTGATTTATGGCAGCACCATCGCCGAACATATTCACGACCTGTCAACCCGTATAGACCATGAAACCTATTTTTTCACGTATTTTCCCAATATTCTGGATAATTATATCGAGTGCGTCGAGGCCGTTCGTTTTTTACATGAACGTGGTGAAAAACACGGCGATATCCGCAGGGACCACATTCTGATGGATCGAGAAACCGGGAGGTGTCGGTGGATTGATTTCGACTATAATTTCCGTCACCGGGAAAATATGTATGGCTATGATTTATTCGGTCTAGGCAATGTTTTTATGTATATAGTCGGCATGGGCGATGTACTGATCCCGAACTTGAAAACGACCAACCCCAAAGTTTTCGATGAATTATGTGATGATGACACCAATATCGTGTTCAACAACCGGGTTGCCAATCTCATCAAGATATACCCGTATATTCCGGAAAGTCTGAATCGGATACTGATGCATTTTTCTAAGAGTACGCATGTCTTTTACGATAATACGATGCAACTCCTCGATGATTTGAACGAATTTAAATCCATTTTTTCAAAGCGGGAGGTTGAATAACGCCTGATCTCCGCTTTATGTTTTCCAGAGGTCAACATCAATCAGACCAAGTCGGGCAGCATAACGCGCCAGATCGATGGCGCTGTGTACATCGAGTTTTCGCATGATGCTGGAGCGATGGTTTTCTGCTGTTTTACTACTGATAAAAAGTTTATCGGCAACCTGTTTTGCGGACAGTCCTTCCGCAAGCATTACCAGAACTTCCTGCTCCCGAAGGGTCAGGGCATCGTATCCGGAAGTGTTCACAGCCGCATTCTTCGAAGGCACGGTAGCCAGTTTTTTAACCACCTGATGGGAAACAGAAGGATCCATATAGTAATCGCCCTTCAAAACATGATCAATTCCCTGTAGCAGCATCTCCGATGCAGAGTCTTTGACCAGATAACCGGTCGCGCCGGATTGAAAGGCCTTGACGATATAATCGATCTTGGAATGCATGCTGACGACCATTATACGTATTTGTGGCAATAAATGATAAATTTCCCGTATCAGTTCGATACCGCTTTTGTCTGGAAGGGACAGATCAACCAGTACCAGATCCGGCAGGATTTCACGAGCCATTTGAAGCCCATGCCCCGCCGTACCGGCCTCTCCAATAACTTCATATCTGATGTTTCGCTCGATAATTGATTTAATCCCTTCCCGAAAAAGCGGATGATCATCAATCAGCAGAATACGTATTTTTTCCGTCATTATTCTCCAGAAAACAGACAAAACGTTTCCCCCCTATTTTAAAAGGGGACAAGGGGGAATTTCAAGGCTGTGGTAAAAGTTAGTATCCGAATCAGGCAACTTAAAAAAAACAATCTGCCCATGAGTCATTAAAAGATATTCACATGGATATACAGGATGGACAGGATAATGAAAAGACAGAAGGGAAATCTTTATCCTGTATATCCATGTAAATTTATCAGGGAGAGATTATTTTATGTGCGTTGCCTTAATTTGACTATTCTGGCTTTTTTGATTCTTTTTGTCCATAGATAAAAGGCTTCATTTTGTATGAATTGGACTTTGGACAAACATATCCTGTAAGCTCGAAATTAACGCTTCAAAACAACAACTTTTTACATGGCTTTCAGAGTTAGCAATACTTTTTTAGGGCGATCGATCATGTTTTTGCCCCTTTTTAGTGACCTTCTTGATCACTGGCGATCGATTTCGTTTGCCCGGGGATTGCCCTTTCAATCTGCCGGAGGATTTACCACGAGGTTTGGGAAACTTGGCAGGAGTCCCAATCTCCCGAATAATTGCAGGCATCTTTCGCTGTACCATTGATGGAGATGCAAGTCCCCCTGCTTTTTCTTCTTTGACCTCTGGAAGATAACGCTCCCATGGTCGAGGATGATTTTGTGCCAACGGAGCACTGATATAAAGTTGAACATAGGCAAGTCCAACAATCTCCCACCAATTCTCCTCATGGTCAACAACTGGCGTCTGGTAGGAGTTCATGAGGAGCTTGCTTTTTCCAAACCGGAAGAAATGCTCGATATCATATCTCTGTCTGTATGCCTGATACGCATCCGACAGGGATATCTCCCGATTGCGTTTCCCGATAACGATCAACCACAAAGACTTTTTGAAGACAGCCTTTCCATTGCTGTCTTTCACAGTGATTCGCATCAAGGTGAAAGGATGCTCATGC
>CAJBLH010000125.1 GCA_903953895.1 uncultured Desulfobacteraceae bacterium
CGATTCGAGCAAATGACCAATATGTTTTATACACTGTCCGCTATTTTTACCACTCTGTTTGCGGCCGTGTTTGGTTTTGCCTGGTGGGATCGTCGCAGTATCCTGATAACAGCCAGAAAGACGGCGCGGGAAGAGGTTGAAGCATGCACACGGGAGGATCGGAATACAACCCAGATGGTTGATCGGCTGGTTGAAGTATTGCGGGGTTTTGCCGAAAAATCCCCAGACATGAAAGAACTGATGCGGCGGGTTAATTTATTGTGAAATACAAACTGAACGATAAATCGCCTGTAGTCGTGGGCGGTGTCGGCGGAAGCGGTACCCGGCTGATTGCCGATATTCTGATGAGCATCGGGTATCACATGGGGTTTGACCTCAACGCGTCCCAGGATAATCTGGGATTTACCCTGCTGTTTAAACGGCCCCAGTGGTATCAGACAAAAATGGGCTGTATGGAAGGCTATGTCCGCAGGGGCCTGGGCATTTTCAGCCGGGCAATGACGCAGCCGCAGCCGCTGTGGCTCGATCCGGCTGAAATGCAGTTTTTTTTGAATGCCGTGTTCTCTATGTACCGACACGGACACGACCACCTCGGAAGCGGCAAAGGGACATGGTCTTTGCAGCGGGCCGCCAATCTGCTGGGGCCAAAGCTACGCGACCCCGGTTCATATTGCGGCTGGGGATGGAAAGAGCCCAATTCTCATATTTACCTTCAGTGGCTGGATCGCTGTTATCCCGGATTGAAATATGTACATGTCATCCGAAACGGACTGGATATGGCATACAGCGCCAATCAGGCGCAATTGTACAACTGGGGCTTTATCTGGGGGATCGACCGGAATCGGATCGATCGTGAACCGGCGGCGGCATCTCTGGACTTTTGGATACACGCAAACCACCACGTCATGCGTATCGGCCAGACGATGGGAACCCGAAGATTCATGCTCTTGAATTACGACAGTCTGTGTGAAAATCCCCAGGCGGAATTATCCGCTCTATTTGGATTTTTGGGAGTGGATACCGCAGGGAATTCCTTCAAGAACAATATCGCTAAAATAAAACCGCCGGAGAGCATCGGCCGATATCGGAAATTTAACAGCGGTGTTTTTGCTGAAACTCAGCTCGAACAAGTTCGGGAAATGGGTTTTCATATTTTCTAAGCGATATGGGTAATAGCTGATAACTGCATTTCCGGGGAAAATCCACGGGTGTGTGGTTATCTGCCGCTGATCATCGCATGCATCTTTTCCAGAAAGATTTCCCGGGTAAACAATTTTGCCCGCACTTCACAGGCGGATCGCATACCCAGCGCCCGCTGCGGCGTCAGGCTGCAGACGGCAGCTTTTATCGCATTGACCGTCGGCGGCGGCTCCAGCAGCACACCGGTCTGATCCGGCGCCACGGTTTCCAGAAGCCCTCCTTCCGCAACCCCGATCACCGGCTTTCCCGCAGCCATGGCCTCCACGGGTGATATGCCGAAATCTTCATCCATTGGAATATACACAGCGGCAATGGCTTGGCCGATCCACTGTTTCAACTGCTCTTCTGTCTGCCAGCCGGTAAATTGAATGTTGGGCGCATCGCCGGCCAACTGGCGCAGATGGGCCAGTTCCGAGCCGCTGGAAGTTACAACCATTTTTTTTTCCGGCATCTGCCGGAAGGCTTTCACGATCAGATCGACCCGCTTGAAATTTTCCAGCCTGGCCAGAGAGACATAATAGTCTTTCTGGCCGATCCAGCAGAACCGGTCGGTATCCACCGGCGGATGAATCACGACAGACGGCCGTTTTAGATACTTTTCCAGCCGATTTTTTACATTCCTGGAATTGACGATGATAACATCCATATCTGCCAGCGCCCGCTGATAACGATGCCGCACAAGCCGTATCAGCCCATAAAAAGCGGGTCGAACAAGCAGGGGTACCAAGGACATGTAGTAATCTTTCAAATCATAGGCGAATCGGGGGATGGTATGGCAATACAGCAGATTGCGGCCTGCAGGATGGTTGCGGACGGCAAGCGGCGCATACACCCCGCTGAAGAGAACCCAGTCGTAACTATTTAGAAAGGTGGTCTTTTTCTCAAAAGCCCACATCACTTTCAGCAGCCGCCAGGGGGGGATATTCGATGCGACCTTCAAGTCCAGAAAACCGGCTTTCGGCAGAACCGGGTCCGGGAAAATGGATTGATTTCGATATGCGCAGCATAACGGTACTTCCGGTAACGAATTCAGCAGGGTCAATGTCAGCTTTTCCGCACCGCCCTGAACCGCAAGGAAATCATACAGCATGATGCCGTTATGGGTTGACATTGACAGAATGTCCTCCATGCATTAGAATGCAAAACTTTGGAAAAATAGATATATACGTTACATCATCATAAACGGTACATTTATCATATGCGGAAAGAATTCAAAAGCAATTAACCCGCTCATCAGGCCCTATGTCACCATCATCATTTCAACTTCCGAACCTGCTGTATCATACTGTCCGTGCTCGCCTGGCCAACGAATTGAGGCTTTACTATCTGCATTTTGTCTGGTGGTTCGCCGAACCCCTGCTGGATATGGCCATTTATTATGTGGTCTTTGCCATTCTGCTGAAACAGGGAACCGAGAATTACGTGCCATTTCTGCTGATCGGGATCGTGTTCTGGGCCTGGTTCAACCGCAGCCTGCAGAACGGATCACTCAGCATTCTGCATGCCAAAGACCTGATGGCGCAGATGAATCTGCCCAAGGCTTTTTTCCCCATCGCCACAGTCTGTCAGGATTTTGTTAAACAAGTTTTTGTGATGGTTGTGCTGCTGGTGTTTCTGGTCCTCTACGGGATGCCGGTGTCCCTGTCATGGCTGTGTCTGCCGGTACTGATGGCCATTCAATTCGTCTTCATCATCGGCCTGGCCGTTTTTCTGTCGGCCATTGTGCCTTTTTTCCCGGACCTGAAATTTATCATCACAGCCGGGCTGCAACTGATGTTTTTTGTTTCCGGCGTTTTTTTCGATATCGACAGCACCGTGCTGCCGGTGCATCGCGGCATTGTCTATCTAAATCCCATGGCCGGTCTCATCCGCAACTATCGCCAGATTCTGATGCAGGGGGTATGGCCGGACTGGCCCTATCTGCTGGGTGCGTTTCTGTCGGCAGCCCTGGTGCTGCTGCTTTCTATGCTGCTGGTCCGCCATTTCGGCCATATCTATCCGAAGATTGTCATATGAGTGAACCTGATTGTCTGATTACCTTCGAACATGTCCGCTGCACGTATCGCATCAAGCAGGGGCTGCTCCGTTTCAAACCCTATCATGCCCTGAAGGATGTCAGTTTTTGCGTCCGGGAAGGGGAAACCCTGGGGATTATCGGCCGTAATGGCGCGGGAAAAACCACCATCCTTAAGCTCATGTCCGGCATTCTGCGGCCCGATGCCGGCCGCGTCAGCCGACGGCCCGGCCTGGTGGTTTCTCTGCTGAGCCTTCAGGTCGGATTTGATCCGGAATTGTCGGGCCGGGAAAATATCCTTCTGGGCGGTCTGTATCTGGGGATTTCCAAAAAAAACATCCAGAACCGGATGGATGATATTATCGCCTTCAGTGAACTGGAGTCTTTTATCGATAATCCCATCAAAACCTATTCATCGGGGATGCGGTCCCGCCTGGGATTTTCCATCGGCATGGAGCTGGCCCCGGATGTGCTTTTAATCGATGAGGTTCTGGGGGTCGGAGACTGGCGGTTTCAGCAGAAAGCATCTAAAGCCCTGCACCATAAAATCGGGAATGGCAGAACCGTGGTTCTGGTATCCCACAACCTGGAACAGATCGAGAGCATCTGCAACCGGGTGGTCTGGGTCGAACACGGTATTACGCAGGCGGTGGGAGACACAACGGACATCATTACGTCTTACAAAAATTGTCTTCAAGCTGTAAGCTGATTGTCTGATCGGAAAGCGGGCAGTCTCGCGAGTCAAACATGTGAAAGGGTTTCTATGCAGATTATCGTTCTAGGCATGCACCGTTCAGGAACTTCCGCCGTAACGCGTATTCTAAACATGATGGGCGCTTATGTCGGTCCCGAGCATTTGATCGGCGCTCCTGCGCCGGACAATAAAAAAGGCTTCTGGGAGCGAAGCGACGTCCGGGAACTCAATGACCGGATATTATCGACTCTGGAAGGGGCCTGGGATGTTCCCCCAGCCCGGGATGTCGGTTCGTTGTCCGAAGCAGATAAACAGGTTTTTACAGATGAGGCGGGTAAAATCATTTTTCAATTGGATACTCGCCGTCCGTGGGTACTCAAAGATCCCCGCTTGAACCTGCTGCTCGATATATGGCGTCCGCTCCTTGAAATACCGGTATTTGTTCTGGTTCACCGTTCGCCGGTAGAGGTGGCCCACTCGCTGAACAGAAGAAACCAACTGCCGCTTCTTTACGGCGTTGCCATGTGGGAAAAATATATGGTGACCGCCCTCCAGTCCATTCGAAATGAGAGCTGCATTCAAGCTTCCTATCACGAAATGCTCGACAACCCGGTCGATTTCACTGAAAAATTGTACCACAGGCTGGTTGAAGCGGGCGCGGGCGGGCTTCGGCTGCTGGGAGAGAAGGAAATCCGGGCATTTATCGATAACCGGCTGCACCATGAAAGAGAGCCCGACACCCATCGGTCTCAACTGCTGAATATGCAACAGCAGAAACTGCTGACAGATATAGAGAAGGGCGTACTTCCTGCCGGGATGGAAATCCCTTCATTGTCATTGGGGGCTGAGCAAGTCTTGAAAGATTATTGCGACCATCTTCAGATGGCTGCGGAACACGACCGCCAGATCGGTTTGTTCGAGCAGCAAATTACGGAGATGAATCGACAGATTTCAGATCTATGCGGGCAGAATGGGCAGTTGACCCACCAGGTCACGGAACTGAATCGACAGAATGGGCAGTTGAACCAACGGGCCACGGAATTAGACGCCCATGAGAAATCACTTTATGCTGAATTGCGGGATCGCGATATCCAAATCGGCAGTCTTAACCGCAGTGTTGAGCGTTCTGAAAAACGCGTCAGCGATGTGCTGTCCAGTTGGTCCTGGCGGGTGACGGCGCCTGTCCGCTGGATTTCAAGACCGTTGATGGAAAGAAAAAAAAACGGTATTCCCCACACAGTGGCTGTGAACACGAGGCCTGTTTCTTTTCTGCCACAACCACAGCCACAAGGCCGGGCGCGTCGGGAGCAGGATATTCCCCGTGACAGCCAGCCTTCATTGCCGGAAAAATGGGATCACCGCTGCACACCTTATGGAATCGTGTGCCTTCCCATCATCGATTGGCATTTCCGGTTTCAGAGACCCCAGCAGATGGCACGCTGCTTTGCGGCTGCCAGGCATCCTGTTCTGTATGTGAATCAGCAATTCAGCAACAAGTTTGAAATTGACAGGATCGAAGACGGCATTCATGGCTTGACGCTGCCTGGGCGGAGGAACACCAACGTTTACCAGGAAATGCCAACGGATGCTGAAGCCGACGGCATGGCGGAAGCCATTGTGCAATACATCGGCTCAACCGCCGATCAGCCGTGGGTCTGCATCATTCAGTTGCCCTTCTGGCGGCCGGTGGCCGAGCGGTTGAGATCGCGCGCCGGCTATTACATCATTTATGACTGTATGGACGACCATGCAGGATTTTCCACAAATGCCCAAATAATGCTGGCCGCTGAAGCGGATTTGCTGCGAAATGCGGATCTGGTGCTGGCGTCTTCGCAATTGCTGTATGACAAGGTGGCTCCGATTGCCAGGCGGAGCGAATTGATCCGAAATGCTGTCGACTACGACCATTTCGCCGGGGTGCCCGACACTATCCATGCAGCCGATAAGGGGATGACTGTCGGTTACTACGGCGCCATCGCCGACTGGTTCGACAGTCAACTGGTGGCAGATATGGCCGGGCTGCAGCCGCAGTGGCGTTTTGTGTTGATCGGAAATACCTTCAGTGCGGATACTGCCACACTGACGGCATGTCCGAATATCCTGCTGGCCGGAGAGAAACCCTATGCCGAGCTGCCCACGCTCATCACCGCCTGGGATTGCTGCATCATTCCCTTCAAACGCTGTTCCCTGACAGAGGCGACCAATCCTGTCAAGATATACGAAATGCTTGCTGCCGGAAAACCCGTTATATCGGTTCGTCTGCCTGAACTGCACGCCATTGCCGAAGCCGGATATATCGGTCTGGCGGATACGGCCGAGGAATTCATTTGCGAGATTGCGCGGCAGGTGGCCCACGACGATACGCAGCGTCAGGCCGACCGCCGCGCCTTTGCCTCGGAAAATACATGGCAGATCAGACAGCAGGCGCTGGATCAGGCCATTTGCGACATCTATCCGCTGGTGTCGATCATTGTCGTGACCTATAACAATCTGGCACTGAACAGATTGTGCATCGAAAGCATTTATACCGACACCGATTATCCCAATTACGAAGTCATCGTGGTCGATAACGGATCGACAGACGGTACGCAGGCCTATCTTCAGGGGCTGGCGTTTCAGGGTCTGACGGTCATCCTCAACAGCGGGAATGAGGGCTTTGCGGCCGCCAACAACCAGGGGCTCCGGAAAGCCAATGGGCGGTATCTGTGTCTGCTGAACAATGATACCGTGGTCAGCGGCGCCTGGCTGTCCACTCTGGTCGCCCATCTTGCGGCAAACCCGAAAATCGGGCTGATCGGCCCCGTAACCAACGCGATTGCCAACGAAGCCCAAATTGAGGTCGGATACCAGGATTTACGCGATATGCCGGCATGGTCTCGAAATTATTGCAGGCAGCATCGGGGGGCTTTGCAAGACATATCCATGCTGGCCTTTTTCTGTGTGGTGATGCCCCGCAGCGTTTTTGCCGCCGTGGGTGCGATGGACGAGCGCTATGAAATCGGCATGTTCGAAGATGACGACTACAACCGGAGGGTTCGGGAGGCGGGATATCGGGTGCAGTTGGCCGGGGACGCCTTCGTTCATCACTGGCAGAGAGCTTCTTTCAAGCTGATCGGAGAAGAAAAATACCTCCAGGTTTATCATGATAATGAAAAGAGATATCACGCCAAGTGGGCTGTAAATCCCATCACGGGAACCGATGCGCAGAAAATGGCGGAGCTGGTATCGGCATCGAAATCCGCGCGCGAAACCTTCATTTTCGCACCATCCATCGGCTGGAGCGTCCATCTGTTCCAGCGTCCTCAGCATCTGGCCAGGGTGCTGGCCCAGGACGGGTATCTGGTGATCTATGATTGCTGCAACAGCGGTGATGACGTAACGCTGCTTAAAGAAATCGAACCACGGTTATATCTCTTCAACGGCGAACCAGAGCTCTTTCGGGTGCTGGAAAATCCCGTACTGTGGACGTTTACCTACAATTATGATTATCTCGACCATTTCCCGGCAGGAACACGGGTGATCTACGATTGGATCGACGATCTGGCGGTGTTTCCGTATGATCAGAATCATCTTGCCCGACTGCATGCGCGTGCTTTGCAGGAGGCAACGCTGGTGGTATCGGTTGCCCGAAAACTGCATGAAAGTGCATTGCAGACACGACCCGATGCGGTTTATCTGCCCAATGCTGTCGAAGATGGCCGGTTTGACCATCCGCCGACACCCAATCCCGCCCTGGCGGATAAGGCGTTTTCCAGGCTGGCGTCTGCAGGCAAGCCGATTGCCGGGTACTACGGTGCATTGGCCCATTGGTTCGACTACGATCTGCTTGCAACCGTAGCCGGACTTCGGCCGGACTGGACATTCGTGTTGATCGGCCCGGATCATGACGGCAGCATGAACCGATCCCGAATCGGCGAATACGGGAACATCGCCTGGCTGGGACCCCGTGATTACGAAACCCTGCCGGGCTATCTGCACCTGTTTGACGTGGCGATGATCCCGTTCAAGATCAATGATATCACCCTGGCGACCTCGCCGTTAAAACTGTTTGAATACTTTGCCGGCCAAAAACCGGTGGTGGCCACTCCCATGCCCGAGTGTGCGGCGTTTGAGGAAGTTTCTATCGCCGAAGACGCCGAGGCGTTCGCGGCGTTATTGGATATTGCCCGAAAAAAAGGCCGGGAACCGGATTTTATGGCTCGGCTGGCTGCTCTGGCCCGAGAAAATTCATGGCAGGCGCGTGCGCAGACAGCAATTGCTGGTCTTGCACGCAGCGGGGTTGAAGAAATATCTGATGCGCAGCGTGTCATGAAAATGTTCAGCGAATTACAAAACAGTGGAAACAGTCATTTTTTCCGTGCGCTGGCTGTTCATTTTGCTTCCTTGATCAACAATCCTTGTTTGCCCATGTATTTCAAATTTGCGATCTCGTCGAATGAACGTGGAAGGGCTGTTGCGGGGTTGCTGGCAAACCGTTTGAAAATAAAAGGCAAACGATACCTCGATATCGGGTGTGCGTATGGAGGCTTTTTAGTTGCATTTACGGAATATGGGGCGCATTCCACAGGGATTGACATCGAAGAGAGACTGCTTGAACTGGCAAAAAGCAATTTTAAGGATTGCGGAGGCGAATTCATTACTTATAAAAAGGATGTGACCCGATATCAGGACATTGCCGGTTTAAAGAACTGCTGTGATATCATTACCTGCAATGATGTCATCGAGCATGTCGATGACCCGGCAGCCACGTTCAAGCACATCGCAATGATGCTGTCTGAAGGGGGGGTCGCCTATTTCGAAATTCCTAACAGGGACGCAGCATCAGCGGTTTTGTGTGACGGCCATTACATGATGTTCGGTATTACGCAGTTGGATTACGAAGATGCGTCGGTTTACTACGCAGCTTGTGCGCCCGGTAAACCTTATAGCGTCAAGCACTATTGCCGTTTGCCCGACTATTTCGCCATGCTGGATGCGGTGGGCTTGGAAATGGAGGTACTGGATGAAAGTCTGGCGGGCGTTGATATCCCCTCCACGCTGGCTGCTATCCAGGAGATTGAATCCTGTCGGGCGGAACGGCTGGCAGCCGTACCCAAAGAAATTCGTCCACTGGTGGAGAGCAGGGTCTCGGCATTTCTGGATCATGTGAAGTCGGCGCCGAGAAACACGGAGCAGGCGATCGGCGATTTTCTTTTGGCTTACGGTGCGTCTTTCTGGAAAATATTGGTCAGAAAAAAAACCGTTTAGTAATACTTCCGTGAAAATGGCAGATTATGAAAGAACCGAAGATAAAGATTGTCTGTGTGGTCGGTACGCGCCCTGAAGCTATCAAGATGGCTCCGGTCATATCGGCGCTGGGTAAGACAGATTGGGCTGCTGTCCGGGTGCTGGCCACCGCCCAGCACCGGGCCATGCTCGATCAGGTCTTGAATCTTTTTAAAATTACCCCGGATATCGACCTGAATATCATGCGCCCCAATCAGTCCCTGACCTCTTTGACCGCACGGCTTCTGCTCGATCTGGATAACGTGCTGATTTCCGAAAAGCCGGACGCCGTTCTGGCTCAGGGAGACACAACCACGGTGATGACAACAGCACTTGCCTGCTTTTATCACCAGATTCCCTTCGGCCATGTCGAGGCAGGCCTGCGTACGGGCGATATGCTGAATCCTTTCCCTGAAGAGATGAATCGGGTGATGGCGGGAAAATTCGCACGCTGGCATTTTGCGCCAACGGAAGGTTCGCGCCGCAATCTGCTGGCCGAAAGCATTCCGGAACACCAGGTATTTGTGACCGGGAATACCGTGATCGATGCACTCCTGCACATATCGGCCCGTGAGCTGCCCCTTGGCATCGATATCGCATCCTCCCGGCGACTCATTCTGGTAACCGCTCACCGCAGAGAGAATTTCGGGGAACCTTTTTTAAACATCTGCCGGGCGATTCGATTTCTGGCGGATACGAATCCGGATGTTGAATTTTTATATCCGGTTCACCCCAATCCCAATGTCGTGGAACCTGTCACCCGTTTATTGGCAGGGCATGCACGCATTACATTGTGTGATCCCCTCGATTATGCACCTTTTGTTGCGGCCATGAAACAGGCATACCTGATTTTGACAGATTCCGGCGGCGTTCAGGAAGAAGCGCCCGCTCTGGGAAGGCCGGTTCTGGTGATGCGGCATGAAACCGAGCGGCCGGAAGCGGTCGATGCAGGGGTGGTGAAGCTGGTAGGGCCGGATTACGCCAATATCGTTGGGGAAACACAAAAACTGCTGGATGACCCGGCAGCCTATCGGTCTATGGCGCGCGGCGTCTCTCCGTATGGCGACGGGCATGCCGCCGGCCGGATTGTCGCACCCATTCGGGCGTATTTTGCCTGCCGGGGCAGGTTATGAAAATTTTACTGATCGCCTATGAATATCCGCCCATCGTATCGGCCCAGTCTCTCCGCTGGTTTTATCTGGCCAATGAAATGGCTGTGGCCGGCGTAAAGGTTGATATTCTGACAACCCGGATTCGGGACAGATGGGGATTTAGCGGCAGGATACATCCGGATATCCGGCTGCACCGATGTTTTCCCGGCCCGTTTATTCACTGTCCGGAATGGTTTTTAAAAAGCCGGGTGGCGGTAGAAACCGCTGCTAACTGCCAGCCGCCGCAGGATCGGCCCGACAATCCATCCGGCCCGCTGTCAAGAGGGTACGGGATGCTGAGAGACTTCCTGGACAAGATCGTATTTCCGGATGTCCGCTCTGAATGGTTTCCCTTTGCCTGGAAGATGCTGAATCGGTTGCTGGGAAGTGAGTCGTATGATGTTCTGGTCAGCTCTCATGAACCCGGAGTCGATGTGCTGCTGGGTCTGGCCGCCCGGAAAAAATTCGGTATTCCCTGGGTCGTCGATCTGGGTGATCCCCTGCTGGCCCCGTACACCCCGTGGTGGCGGGTGCGCCTGGATCTGTATGTGGAAGGGGTCGTCGTTCAGCGGGCGGATCATATGATCGTTACAACCCCGGCGGTCATGAGACTGCTCCAGGATCGTCACCATGTTTCATCCGCTCGGTTTACGGTGGTTCCCCAGGGTTTTGACAAGAACCGCCAATGGTTTTTGCCGGGAAAAAAAATAGAAGATGGTTCCGTACAATTTTCTCCATCGAACCGCACCCTCAAGATCGTCTTTACCGGCACATTCTACAGGCATTTCAGAAAACCGGGCGAGTTTTTCAAGGCGCTGCAACAGACGGAGAACATCCACCTGATCATAGCCGGGAATGTAACCTCTTTTCTATCGGAAATTAAATCTCTCGGCAATAAAGTGACGGTACTCAACAAGCAGAATCATGAGCTTTGTCTGTATCTGCAACGATCCGCCACGCTGCTGCTCAATATCGGCAATACGCAGGCGTATCAAATTCCGGGCAAACTCTTCGAGTATTTCGGAGCCTGCAGGCCGATCCTTCATCTGTCCGGTTCTGAAATGGACCCGGCATCGGAAATTCTGGCCCGGACAAGGCGGGGCGTCGTGGCCGCCAACAACAGTCAGGATATTTTTTCGATGCTTCAGCATCTATACCGATTCTGGGAAATGGGAATGTTGGATGGGCAATTCGACCTATCGGTTGAATCTGTAGAAAATTATTCCTGGGAGTCGGCCTCCCGACAGGTCCGTGGTGTAATGGAACGCATCTGTGTCCGTTCGAGTTGACTCATGCATCGAAAAACATGATTTCGGTAATCGGTGATGTCC
The DNA here is from genome assembly GCA_903953895.1 of uncultured Desulfobacteraceae bacterium. GTDB lineage: Bacteria > Desulfobacterota > Desulfobacteria > Desulfobacterales > Desulfatirhabdiaceae > RAAP-1. The sequence goes on from CAJBLH010000125.1 coordinate 11,656, forward strand.
GGGATTTAACTTCACTGTGGGATATCATCTCCGATTTTCATCCGGAAATCATCATTCACACGGCGGCTCAGGCACTGGTCAGGCAGTCGTACAGCAACCCACCGGATACTTATTCAACCAATATCATGGGAACGGTCAATCTTCTGGAAGCCGTCCGTCTGGTGGGAGGTGTTCGGGCTGTTGTGAATGTTACTTATTTATTTGGGGTTGCCTTATATCGATTGGAGGTGAGTTGACATGCTGACTACAGAACAGATCAAAGAAATTATTGTGAAGGAACTGCCAGCGATTATAGAAAACAATCCTGAAATACATCGGTTTTTCGTAGAAATTTCCCGACGGCATTTCGCGGATAAAAACAGGACCGAAGACCGTTTTGATCGTTTCCTTGATGAGATGCGACAAGATCGTGAAGAACAGAAACGGAAGTGGAACGGCCTGCAAGTGACGTTGCAGCAGGATCGAGAAGAGCAGAAGCAAAAGTGGAACGACCTGCAAGTGACGTTGCAGCAGGATCGAGAAGAGCAGAAGCAAAAG
>CAJBLH010000126.1 GCA_903953895.1 uncultured Desulfobacteraceae bacterium
GCCCGCCGCCACTCCTGCAGAGCTGACGGACTGGGTGGGCAAGGCCAATGCGAGGCTATCCGTCCTTGATCCTTCCGTCTGGTCGGATGAAGAAAAAGCCGGCCTGGTCGCTTCTTTAAATGATCTGAAGAAAACCATTCTGGCCTTGCTGAAGAAGTAAAAAAACTGCCTGCAGCGCCGAGGCAAAACTTTTCATGACCCTATGATATCCTTAGTTATATTAGATAGATAATGGGTGTCGCTCGGGCGACACCCGCCCCTCATGAATCACGCTGGAGAATTCAGTGGCATCGGCTGTTCGGCCTCATGCTGATGGATTACCTGTCGAACCGGGGCTTTCGGGTGGAACTGGAAAAAGACCTTTCCATGAAGCGTCAGCCTCTGGATGTGGTGATTGTGGAGCAGGAAAACGGAGAACCGGTTGTATGCGGTCAGCACTCGTCGTCCGAAAAAGGTTCTTTCCCTGTCTGGAGTGACAAAAGCAAAGCCCGGGGTGCATGATCTTCGGGTACTGAGCCGTGAAATCCGGATACTGGTATTGAGTGAAATGCCGACGGAGCAGCGAAACGCCGTATTGAGTTTATTCAGTTTCGATGCCGAGAAAGTGAAATATGCGATGGATCATTATCAGTGGCAGCAGGAGGATGGCTCAACCGTCATCAACCAGTTGCTGGAGCAATATGCATTAGAGGGAATCGCCATGCCATATACGATGGAACAATTCAGGAAGGATTATATCAAGGCTCATCTGGGAGAACTGGATCTCGATGATAGACTGAAAGGCGTTGATCCCAAAGATGTACTCTCCCGGTTTGATCCGGAGACCAGGCTGAAAGGCCTTAAACTCAATACCCGTGAATGAATGGTGATTCATTTATGAAATTGTAGCAATATGGAGGAACTTGACGAAATAGTTAAACATCATATGAAAATGAGCTGAAAGTGATTCTAATGCCATCAGACATCTGTTTTTTCTGTGTAACATTGGAATTCAGTACGGGACATTTGCTTTATCCTCAGCTATACTCAGATGGGGTCATGTACAATGGCCATTTATTGAGAAAAGTTGAAAAGGATAAAGTCATGATCAAAAGCGCTGATATAGCTATCCCGGAAATAGGAAAAGAGTTTGCGTTTGCACCCTTTCAGTCAATGATTCAGCCCATTATTCATGAAGTTCTCAAGGAACACCATAAAGACAAATTCAGAAAAGGAACAATTCTGACTCCATGTGTTTTAGTCTGGCTATGCCTTGCGCTGGTTTTGCGACGTAACTTGAACTACAAAAAAACATTGGACTGGTTGTTCTCCGGGTTTCGCTGGAAATTTTTGAAATTCTCAGAGCATATTGTTAAGGATGGTACGATTATAGTTCATAGCAGATGAATTGATACTTATTTTTGTTGTTTCTCAGCGTTATATTGCCAAGAAAATCCATTTAATTCTAGACGAAATTTTAGGTATTCTATGGACTCAATTCGCGGCAAACCTTTGACGTCTGAAATCAAAAAAAATGTGGTTTCGGTTAAGCAATATTTTGATCGAAACAAGTTTCAACCTTCTGAATCAAGCTACAAAAGAACTGCTGAAGCCCTTGGTATTTGGCTGGCAACAGTCAAGCGGGTCATGGCTGACTATAGTCGTGATCCAAGCCTTCTTGATAAACCCACAAAAATGCGTGGCTGCCCTGCTCATTCAGTAAGTACGTCGTATCAAGAGGCAGTGCGAACATTCATTCGCACCGCCAACAAAAACGGAGAATATATAACTCTTACAGCCATCCGTGATTTCCTGGCAAAGGAACCGAGAGATGAGTCGTTTCATATAACAACATTGGCGAGAACTCTTAACCGGTGGGGATTTGAGTTCGGCCAAGGAACTCGTTCTCAACACTTAAAAGAAAAGGATCACGTTATAGCTGCTAGGCATCATTATATTCGAAAGAAACGTAACAATCGAGCTCCTGGGGGCGATATCAACACCTTCTGTCCCGAAGTCTACTTGGATGAATCGTACGTCAATAAAAACCATAGCAATGATTTTATTTGGTATTCAGGTGAAGATGGTCCCTGGGTGCAAAAGCCCACAGGGAAAGGTGAGCGCCTCATCATTATCAATGCTATAACAAAATCTGGTTGGGTTCCCAATGCCAAGCTTGTATTTAAAAGCACCACTAAAACAGGAGATTATCACGGTCAAATGAACTGGGAATTGTTTAAGAAGTGGTTTACGGAAAGACTTCTTCCCAATATCCCATCCAAATCCTTGATAGTGATGGACAATGCACCTTATCATAATATTCTCTCTGAACATTCATCGCCAACGCCTTCGTGCTCCAGGAAAAGGATATTAGATTGGCTGGAGCAAAATAAGATATATTGTCGAGAAGACTGTTTGAAATCTGAGCTGGTTGAAATCATGAAAAAAATTGCACATGAACCAATCTATGCCATTGATGAAATAGCAAAATCTTTTGGCCATGAAGTTTTAAGAACCCCACCGTACCATCCGGAACTACAACCAATCGAAATCTGTTGGGGAGTAGTGAAAAATCATATAGCCAGAAATTGTGACTTCACAATGAAAAATCTGATCAAGCAACTTGATACTGGGTTCGAGAAAGTTACTGCAGAAACCTGCTCCAAGATAATCGCAAAAATACGTAAAGTAGAAGATGAATTTTGGACAGATGACTTACAATTTGATTCAATAGAAAATGGGTAAAATTGGTATCAATTCATCTGCTATGAACTATAGTCACGCCCGTTTGAAAATGGGAGTTGATGTCTTCAAAAGTATTTTTGATAAATTTGTTTCAACATTCAAGGACAAGCCTATCCCTGATTTCCATGGCTGGGTGACCGTCATGTTTGACGGTACATCAATGATCACCCCGGACACTCAAAGCAATCTGGAGCAATTTGGGAAACACACATCTGGCAGAGGGCAGAGCGGGTTTCCTCAAATAAGAATGGTTGCACTGATGATGCTGTTTTCTCGTCGCATTATTGATGTGAAATATGCTCCCTGTAAACAGCATTGTCCGGTTAGAAAATTGCGTGCAGGCAGCAATTGCCCGCCGGGGGGCATTATAAATTCTATAGCTTGAAGGGGCGCGAAATATTTAAAAAAATATGCGTTGATGTCAATAATTCTCTTGACATTGGTAAAAAAA
>CAJBLH010000127.1 GCA_903953895.1 uncultured Desulfobacteraceae bacterium
TCCCACATGCCGACCAACCCCACCAGCCGATTGCTCATATTGTAAAAAAGGTTGGCGACGGTGGTCTGTCCGCCGGATACCAGAATGGCGTTCGGGCTGATTTCCTTGTATATATGACTTTTTCCGGTTCCACGAGGGCCAAGTTCACACAGATTGTAATTGTTTTCAACCAGCGGGATCAGCCGCGCCAGCAGATGCCATTTGACCCGTTCCGAAAAAAGGGTCGGTTCCAGGCCGGTCGATCGCAGCAGCACGTCCATCCACTGGCTTTCGGTAAACGCCTTGCGCCCTTCAAAGACAGAATCCAGATCGAGATTGGGCAGTTGGATCGGCTTAAGTTCAGAAAGGATAAACGGCGTTGTTCTGGCTCCTTCATCATACAGGTATTGCAGACTGAGGATGCACCATATCCCGCCGACCAGGAGTTTCTCGTACTTTTTGATCGTGTCGCTTTTGATTTCGATGCCTTTCACACCGAGGTTGGACAGCATCGCTTCATATTTATCCCGGCCTTCATTGAGCTTGACGGTAACCTTGTCGATGATTTTATAATTTCCCAACTCCTTGATCTTGGATTTGATCTTTTCCGCTTCATCGGGTCGGACATAATTCTCCGAGAGAATCCGCTTGACGCTTTTCATCCCTTCGGCAATGACGCTGTCGTCGTCCACCGCACAATACATGCCCAGGAGATATTCCAGAACATATACCGGAACATTGGCGCCTTCCCGGAGCAGTTTGGTGAGATCCTTGCGAACCACCCGGCCGGCGAAATGGGTGTTCAATAACGCATCGATATCGTCATTGTTGGATTCCATTGTTTAAATCCTTGAAAGAATTAAAAATTATAATAATGTTGTGTTTTAATTAAACGCTCATAAATCCTGCTTGGCTTCACCCCTAATGATGAAAATGATATCCGCTGGTTCCCAAGCTCCTGCTTGGGAACCGAAGTCCACGAAGCTCATGCTTCGTGTCACTTTCTGACGTATTGAATGTCACGAGAAGCAGGAGCTTCTCGGACCGGATTCCCAAGCAGGAGCTTGGGAACCAGCGAATAGATGTGCTTTCACGGTAAAAGGTTTTTCTTTGCGTACTTTGCGTCTTTGCGGTGAAAGATTCATTAAAAGTCATTGGCAAAGGCAATATCGATCGTGAGCGGTATCCGTTCATATTCGGTTTCATCCAGATTTCTCAACACCAGAAAATATTCCTTTTTGTTGTCATAACTCCCGGTCTTCAAAGACAACTTTACCGATTTCCGGCGGTCGTCAAGGGAGGTGGAGGGGCTGTCGAATGTCACGGTTTCTTCATTGGAGATGGGATCATTGCCATCCCGAAGGGATATTTTCACGGTGAGTGCTTTCATGCGATCCGACACCGGGTCGGTCTGGATGAATTGATAAACCGGCCGGTTTGTCACCAGTTTTTTATATGTGCCAAGAAGCGATACGCCTACGGACCGGACTTCGGATTTTTCCAGGTGGATGCCTTTCATCTCCGATACGGAAACCACCGGGATGACAATCTCCTGGAGCATGGCCCCGCCGTGATAAAACCGGGCGCCGCCCACAAAATTGAACCGGTTGGTTCCTCTGGGCAGCAGAAATTCCATCGCGACATCCGTATGCGCCGTGATTTTGGTATTTCCAAAGAACGTATGGTCGGTTTCGTTCAGATTTTTCCCGAGGATGAACCGCTTATGGGTTTTTACGGCATTTTCGGGATTGAATGCGATGTTGCTTTTGTCTATCGGCTCCGGGGGCTTTTCCTGGTAAATGAACCCATGATCCGCCGTGACGATGACGTGGGTTCCGTTCAGTGAATTGATGATGAAACGGATCAGTGCATACAGCTCATCGATGGTTCTTCGGACCGCTTCAAATGTATTGCCTTCCGAGGCGGCTTTGTCTCCGACGGCATCGATCTGGTCGTGAAATATGTAAACAATCCGATAGGGTTTCACAAATTCCCGGCCCTTGTCCTTGCTCATGACCATTACCGCATCGGCTTTGATGGCAGTCCCTTCATAAGCGGAAAGAATATCCGCCCGCAATTCCGTGGAACCGGCCGCCTTGTCATCGACAATCATATCGCCTTTTGCTTTGAAGGATAACCGCCGATGCGGCAGAAGAGACGCCATCCCCAATGCCGTATAGCCCGGCACAACGCCCAGCATGGGGGCAAGGTCGGCTTTCAACCGGTATTGGCCATTGATGATTTGGGTCAATTCTTCAGCGGCTTCATACCGGAATGCATCGCTGATAACGACAAACAGTCTGTTCCGGGAAGACCCCTGGACGGTGGGTTGAACGGTTTGATCAAAAAAGTCGTATTGGTTGGTGATGCCGGGAATCCGCCATTTTTTCATCAGATTGTCCGGATGGTCCGGTGTCAGAAAATCGCCCCATTTCAGCGACAACTGCATCATGAACCAGTTGCTGTAGCAATCTTCGACCTTATCCCGAAGCGTTTTCAATACATCCCAACCGGCTTGATCCGCCGTGTCGGCAAACTCATGAAATTTTCGGTACCATTGATCGAACAGAAACAACTCCCGCGTGTAGGCGGCGAACATCGCTTCCGCCGAAGGATAAGAAAACCCCGCATCGTATTTCTTTCTCAGGGCAAACAGATCGATGGCGGACAGCATGGCATGATAAACGGTTCGATACAGGTTTCCCGAAGAATCTTCCGCCAGCGTTGTCGTTGTCCAGTATCCATCCAGCCGGTGCTTGATCGTCTCCCGAACTTCCGGATACCCGTTTTCGGAGTCGGCGATGAGTCGATCGCGGATGCCGCTGATGATCCGGCGCTCCACGGCCTCGAAGGTCATGATCTCATCCACTGTGGCGACGTCCATGGCGGACAGGAGTTCATCGATCTTCAGTCGGCGTCCGGCAAACCATGAAACGGCGTTGTAATTTTTGAAATGATTGCTGTTGCTCCGCCACTGCGACAGAAACACCGATGAATTCATGGCCTGCGTGGGGTTTGCAATGATGAAATGGGAAATGGACGCAGGCGGATCGGCGTTGATGGCGTTGGTAAAATCCGTGACGAATACCCGCAGCAAAAAATCTGTCACGCTTGGCGTATCCGGATTGGCATATCCGAACGTCTGGCCCAGAAGCTTCCAGAAGAACGGCATCAGGTCGAGTTTTTCGATTTCCGTCCATGGCCTGGACGTCTCTTGTGGGTCGAATTTTCCATTCCGGCAAAATGTGTCGAAGAGTTTCATCAGGATGGAGAAGGGTTCCGGTTGATCCGCACGGGTAATCACCGCCAGCATTTTCAGGTCGATCTCGTCTTCCCGGTCATCGGCGGCAATCCATTTTTTCAAGCGGTTGAGCCGGTCCTGACTTTTAAAAAATGTTTTTCTTGTCTGAATATACGGTCGGATGCTCTGATGGTTCAGATCCATCTCTTTCAATGTGATCGAAGCGGTGTCCGCAAGAAAAGTATAACTGTAAAGGCGGATATCGAACAGCCAGTCATCTTCCGGCGGCGGTTCATGCCAGGGGGCATACAACACATATTTACCGGCGGGGTCGTCGATTTCGAGTTTGATTTTCAGCTCGAGGGCGCTGTAGCCATCCATCCGCAATATTTCGGCATCCATCAGTTCAAGCGATGGCAATATCTCTTCGAACTCTTTTTCGCCGTCGTACCAGAAGATGATGCGTTTGTTCTTTTCCGTAAAAATCCGGTGGATTGTGTCTGATATTTGTTGGGTGTCCATTTGATCTTTCTATTGAGTTTTACCGTGAGAAATACTTTAACCACAAAATACACGAAAAACACGAAAGAAATGCGTATCTTTTCATTGATGGGGGTGAACCTTTAGAAAAGATTCATGATCGTTTACTGCGCATCCTTACGCTGGTTCCCAAGCTCCAGCTTGGGAACCCAGTCGGGAAGCTCCTGCTTCCCGTGCCATCGGAACGTAAGTGACTCTGCCCCATATTTTTAAACTCCATCCGTTCGGATTCTCCGAAGGAGATCAGCCTTATGAGTCCTTTTAAATTCAACACGTTCTTTCCTGATAAGCTTTTGAAAAATCGCGTTTTCCATGGATAATCGTCAATATTTCAATCTGTTCTTCTTTGATTTCGTATATAAGCCGATAGGAATAAATAAAGAGTTCCCTGATATCAGGCTCAGATAATTCAGGAACAATTCTCCCGATTTCAGGAAGATCGCTTAAAGATTCCGTCCTGGAGACAATGTCCTGCACGACTTTTTTCGCATAATATTTTGAATCCTCAGCAATATAATCGTGAATCTTCTTTAAATCACGTTTTGCCGGTCGGGTCCATTTCACCATAATTCAATTTCTTTCTTTAATTCATCAATGGATATTATTTCTCCCCGGTCAGCAGCTTCTCTGCCTTTTCTGATTTTGTCGATGACATATAGGCGGTACATGATTTCATCTATATCGACCTGCTCCGGCATTGTTGAAATAGCGTCAATGGCTTCCTGTTTTAATGTTTGCATTTGCATTTCCATTTATTTTGTTTCAGTTCATGGATAAACGTTCATAAATCATGCTGGAATCCACCCCTAAACATGAAAATGGTATCCTCTGGTTCCCAAGCTCCAGATTGAAAACCAGAGGATGGAATAATTTCTCACGGCAAAGACGCAAAGAGCGCAAAGAGTATTTTTACGAAAAGCAATTTTTCTCTTTCTTTGCGTCCTTTGCGCCTTTGCGGTGAATATTTTTTCCCATCATTCCCCGGTAATGGCCTTCACTTCCGCCAGCAGGCTGCCGAATTTGCCGTAATTGACCTTCACCCCGTCGTCCAGGTCCAGAGATATGCGCATATCGGCATAGTGGCGGAGTTCGTCATCGAATTTGGCGAGCTCGATCTGTTTCTTTTTGAGCATATCCATTTCTTTCTGGAATTTGCGCTGGTCCGAGGCGGACGCTGCGGCTTTTTGTTCATTATCCAGAAACTCGATGCGGGAGCGGATATTGCCCTGCAACGGGGTGACATAGAGGCTGCGCATCCGGGACAGGGTGGATTCATTGTAGCGGTGAAGATAGACCAGGCATTCGAACGCCTTTTGCCTGCCGCTGGAAAACAGCCAGTAGATGGGGCGTTTTTTATAGGTTTTGAGATGATCCTTGAAAAATCCGGTACTCAGATATCGGCGGATGGTGTCGATGGGGCCTTCGCCGCGTTTGGGGCTCAACGTATCGGCTACAAATTGGAGATTTTCGTTCAGGGTTTCGGGCGGCCAGGCGGCTTTCATGAATTCGACAAACCGGTTGGCGGCGTCATCGGAGAACCAGGGGATGTCCAGGATGGGGATGATGCCGTCGTCGTCGGGGGGAAATTCACCGCAAAGGCGCAAAGAGCGCAAAGGGGGATTTTCCGCTTCGCATAAGTCAGCATCTTTTTCTTGGCGCGACGCACTATTTTCTTCTTTCTTTACGTCCTCTGCGTCTTTGCGGTGATATATTTTTTCAAAATCTTTGTTGCCGCTGTGGGCGTAAATCAGGCCGGGGCGATCCAGGCGATAGCGTCCCATCATGCTGCCGATGGCATATGAGATGAGCTCCTTCATGGTGTCGGTCTGGAGCTGGGTTTCCAGTTCTTCTTCGGTTTTGTTGCCGCCGTAGCGGTAATGGGGGTTACAGGTCAGTGTGATTTCGGACAGCGGCACATCGGGGGTTAGTTCATCCTGCAAACCATAGGCATTGATGAAAATGCGGTTGTTTTCTTCTTCGAGGCGCTGCATTTCCTGGGTCATGGTTTGCCAGTTAGCGCAGATTTTCTCATACGTGGCTTTCAGGGTTGGTTGATGGTGGTCGGGGTGCAGAAGAGGGATGCAAGAGAAGTCCCAGGAGGTTTCGTAGGAGTCCCAATCACTTTTTGAAATAGACAAACATTTTTCAACGACGAATTCAATTTCCAACTGTCTTGAATCGATGCTACTAAGTAGTGGCAAGCAACGGACTTCGCCAACATTCATGTTTAGGGTAGGGTTAATCACCTTGAGAAGCTTCAAAGCATATTTTGAGTTTAAGAAGCCCAAACATTTGTTAATATTGTTCTCATCATGAAAAAATAACGATGGAGCAGCAAGATTAAATATTTGGTTCGGTTCAAGCGTCCTAAAAGATATCTCGCCGCTTGTAATTAAAGTCCAAGATATGCCCTTTCTCCCCCACAGGTAATCAGGCAATATTCTAGCAACGTGATCTTTTCGGTAGTGTATTCGCGATTTTTCAGACCAATCTATAATCCAGTCAACATTTCCATACCATTTTCTGTAGGGCCCACCTTTGGGATGCTGCCACCATCTGCCTTTAATCCCAACTGCATATGAAGAAACTTCCCAATGTTGCCTTAAGAATTTATCATTATCTCCCGTTTTCGTTTGTCCATCTGATATTGTAATGTCATGAATTAAGGCTTTAGCTGCAACAAATGGATTAACAAATTCTTCGCTCACCCAATACGCAATCGGGCTGCCAGGAATTTTCTTGAAGATGGCGGCGGAGGCCAGGAAGAAGTTGGGGACCGGGTTGTTGGGGTTGGGGCTGCTCATTCTGGGTTATCCTCGACATTTCCTATCATCTGGATCGGTTGTTTTGTGGTCAACTGTTCTTCAATCAGATTTCGTTCGCGTTGCAGTTCTGTCGCCAATTCCTTCTCTGTGGGGAGGTAGAGCATATATTTTGAAGCAAATATCTGTTTACGATCTTTAAGAACGGAATATCTTGCCACCGTTTCATTTTTTTTGGTGCAAAGAATTAGTCCGATGGTCGGGTTGTCGTCTCCGGCAGTATAAAGATCGTCAAACATGCGGACATAGCCGTCCATCTGGCCTACATCCTGATGAGACAGTTCTCCCATTTTCAGATCGATCAGCAGGTAGCATTTGATAATACAGTTATAGAAAACAAGATCGACATAGAGGTCGGTGTCCTCGAATCGCATTCGCTTTTGACGGGCGACAAAAGCAAAACCTTTTCCAAGCTCCAGAAGAAAAAATTGCAGATGGTTGATTATGGCGGATTCCAGTTGCGTTTCATGCAGGGTCGCCACATCAGGTAGTCCCAGAAATTCGAAAACATAAGGATTTTTAAGTGTTTCAATCGCTGGCGGGTGGCAGACGATTTCCTTCCGCGCGGATTGCAACATTTTTTGAGGATTTTGGCTTTTTAATAATCTCTCATAATAAAACGAGTGAATCTGCCGCTCCAGTGAGCGTATATCCCAACCGCAGTCTATGGCTTCTCTTTCATAAAACTGCCGGGCATCGGGCTTTTCAACTTGCATCAGAGTACGATAATGGGACCATGAGAGTCGGGATGAAAAGCCCTGTATCAATTCGTCACTTTCCGTTTGACCTTTTTGCGGGGCAGGCATTTCGTCACACAATGGGTGACGAATTGTAGAAATACGATCCGGGTATGCAAGATAAAATGTTCTGAAATATTTTAAATTTGTGGTGGAAAATCCTTTGCCATACGTTTGGGTCAATTGCTTTGAGAGATTATCAATAACCTGCTTGCCATACTCGGCACGGCCTTCTCCGCCTTGCAATGCTTGAACGATTTCCCGGCCGATCAGCCAGTAGGCAATCACCATTTGGTTATTGATCGCTTTGACAACATTGTTCCGTGTACGATCGAGGATAGAAACCACCCCCTCAAACAGTTCGGTGTCAGGATGATTGGCACCGGTTTCCGGCTTAATTCCGTCGATATTTGTACTCACACCATTTGCCCTCTCTGTTTCAGAATATCACGTATCATCGATGTTTTTCAAAGGACGACAGGAACATCCAACTTTGCATGGTGGTCATTGCAATTTATTATTCGGATTCTCCTGATCGTGATTCTCTTTCGGCATCGATAATATCTTGTGTGCTTGCTTTTGTTTTTATACCGGAAACATCGAACGGAGATTTGGGTAGAATTTTATGTTTGATGATAAATGCTTCTCCGCTTCTTCTCCTGATCATCACTTCTTCGAAACGTGCAATATCAAGGAGTTCCGAAAGTTTCTTGCGTGCTTCGGAATATGTATATGCTTTCATTCTGCTTTATTGTAAGAGTAATGTGTCATTTCAATAGACTGTTTTATAAAGTTGATTGTAACCGTAAACTGGCTCAGAATATCATTTCCGATAAACCCCTGAATACCAAAACCATCTTCAATATCTCCGAATTCAATCTCAATACTTTTCAATTGTATTTTGCCAATGGTCAGACTGTCAATCTGCTGACAAACAACTTCTTGAGTACCACCACCCAACCCGCATAATCTTCTGATAAAAGTCGGCTTATGATAATTGAATTCCACAAAATTTATATCAATAGCTGTTGTCGCAGACCCTGTATCCAAAATACATTTTTCAATCTGAATTTGTTTTCCCTCGTATTCAAGAAAAACAGGAATCCAAATCAGTCCGTTCCTATACTCAAACTTCATTTTAGAATACCCGCAACGAAAACATTTTCAACGATAAAATCCTGTGGTGTATTCGGAAGAGAATAAATAACATTCATACCTTTTTTTCTGTAATCCTGATAATCCTTTCGAATTTCTTTTGGATCATCGCTTACTTTTATTATTCTGCCTTCCAAAATTTTGAATTTTGTATCTGTAATTTTTTCTTCCACAATATCACCGAGCAGAATAAATTTGTTGGGATATTGTCTTCGTATATCCGCCCATTTCATCATATCAGGAACCCTTCTTTAATCAATTTTTTGCAACTAATTAAGTGGGATAACAACGAGCTAATCGGCGTGGGCGATCCCCCACGTCCGGTTGAGCGACGGGTTGGTCAGAATATCACGCATCATCGATGATTTTTCAGCCTCAGATTTGCCGTCCACCAGGCGGAGATAGCCACCTTTATATTGGTCGTGATGGGTATTTGCCAGCACAAACGCCGTGGTTGAAACCACTTCGCCACCGATGCTGTCAAATCCCCGTGCGCCCAGATGGGCCATCGATAAAACGGTGTGTTGATCCAATAATTTTTCACGAAGTTTTTCAAAGGACGACAGGAACATCCAACTTTGCATGGTGATCATTGCAATTCTGCCTTGCTTGTTCGCCAATCCGAGATTGCGTTCGATAAACATGGCGAAAAGATCAGACTTGCTGTCCGGAAAATTGTCTTTAGCAAACGCTCTCAGCTCTGGATTCATCCCCTTGCCACCCATATACGGCGGATTGGTCACCACACAGTCATATTTTCGGGCCAGGACTTCAGCCTGATTCACCAAACCCCGAAGATTCTGCACATCACTTGACGCCACCCATTTCCCGATTTTTTCCTCGACCGTTTGGACAATTTCCGGCATTCTTCCAGCCAGCGGCTCCGGCACGGTAATGAGCGACCCAAAGGTTTTGGCATTTTCAAACAACCCGGTCAGTGTCTTTAAATCGCCCCGAACGCCTTGATATTCATCACCTTTGAAAAACATTTCAATATGGCGCACATCCGACGGCCGGCTGTCCTGAATGGCATGAACATTGTATTTCAAGTCCGGATAACCGAGAATCCGGCGGTCATCGGCCCGCGCCTTCATCACCAACGCAAACCCGGCCAGTTGGGCGGCCCGGTCGCAGATGTCCAAACCATAGAGGTTTTTCTCCAGAATCAGCCGGGGAATGTCACGGGTCCGGTAGCCCCGCTCCAGGTAAATCGCTTTGAAAATATCGTAGGCTTCCGCCAGGATGTGGCCGGAGCCCTGGGCTGGATCAAAAAAGGTGATGGTTTCAGGCGTCAGTTCTTTGGGGGTGATGGCCTCGAGTTGTTGTTGGACGTCTGGCGATTGTTCTGCCGGTGCGATGTAATATTCCATTTTTTCGCGCAGAGGAGAATCGGGATAGGTGGCCAGCCACATCCGGCCCAGGGTATTCTGGACCATGTATTTCACGATCCATTTGGGGGTGAAAAGCTGGGTGGCGGCCGGAATGTCTTCGCTTTTAACCACCTTGCCGATGACTTCGTCTTTCTTTTCGGAGATATAAAACTGATATAGCCAGCCGATGATCTCCACTTCCTGCCAGTCGTCTTCGGGAATATCCGCCACCAGTTTGCGGATGAGGGAATCGGAATGAAGCAGGTTGTCCGGCAGAAGCAATTCGGTCTCGCTGTCGATTTTATCGAACAAAAACGGCATGGCGCTGTGCAGGGCATTGCACTGGGCGATGATCAGGAGACGATAGAGATCATTGTCCTTATGGCCGGCCAGCCGAAGTTCAATCACCTTGTTTTTGTTCAGCCCCGGTAACGCCACATCCACCGCCTGCTCGAAGATTTCCGGCATATTCGACCCGGACGGATGACTCAACACGCGGCATCCGTGGTCCAGATACCCATGCAGCTCCATATACCGCAAGGCCGCAAACCGGTTGAACCAGGAATAGGCATGGCCTGCAAGGGTCGTTTCAAGGCCGTTCCGCTGGATCCGCTCCACCAGGCGCTGCCGGAGCTCCCCCTCTTTTTGGGGAATGGCCCGGTCGCCGATGATGGCCACATCGCCCTTGAAGATTATGTCTTCAATATGGTTGTCGCCGTAGATGCCGTAAAAATTGGCGCGCTCGGTTACGGCTTTCAGGAAATCCCGGCTGGCCTGGATGGCGTAGGATTTGATTTTGTTGGTGTTCATTCGGACCCCTTTTGAAAGAAATTTTGAATGTTGAATGTTGAATTTTGAATTAAGGAATAAAAAAAACATTTTATATAATGACAGCGCGTAGCGCTACATCAATTCAAAATTCAACATTCAAAATTCAACATTTCTTCTTGTCAGCATTTTCCCACAGAGCTTGTCTTCACAATCTTGGTCAAAATATTCACCATATCTTCAACATCCTTCATAATCCCCCGAACTTCATTATCTTCTTTGTTCAGATAGTCCGAATGAATCAGAAGCCGCAACCAATATTTGGTTTCACGGGCTTCCTTGGAAGCAATCGCCATCTTGGATATGAAATCATTTCTGCTTTGAGCAGCCTGAGCTTCCTGGATATTTGCACCGATGGAAGTTCCGGCCCGGAGCAATTGCTTCGACAATACAAATTCATGCTTGTCGCTGCATAACCGTTTATACAGTTTCACAATCCTGACCGCGAAAGAGAAAGATTTCTCTTCGATGATATTTTTCTCCATACGACACCCTTTTGTGAAATGTTGAATTTTGAATGTTAAATTTTGAATTAAGGAATAAAAACCATTTTTATATAA
>CAJBLH010000128.1 GCA_903953895.1 uncultured Desulfobacteraceae bacterium
TCAGAAAAAGAAATCACCCGCAGGCATGCGGACCTGACCCTGATCAGGCGACCCGATACGATGCAGGTGAAGGTTTTTGATATCCTGATCGAATTCAAGTTTGTATCCCTTGCAGATGCGGGATTGAGCGGTGAAGAAGCCTGTGGCCTGAGTTCTGATGCTCTGAAATCCATCCCGGCACTGGCTGAGAAGATGGCCGATGCCCGAATTCAGGTGGATCAGTATGGAGAATCGCTGAACCGGAAATACGGGAACCTGAATCTGAAATGCTATGCGGTCGTGTCTCTGGGGTTTGAACGGATCTGGTGGGAAGAGACGGCTGATCCAAAAGGGCTGATAGGCGGCAAGGCTGCGGAGTGAATGGTAAGCGTTCAGAGCCCCCTCCCCCCAGACCCCGCTGGGAGGGGGGTGATCAGTGATACCGCTCAATTGATTCTGAAACCAATTAATCCAGCTATATGCCACCAACTCCGCCAATGGTAAATACAGTTGGAGTTTTGATTGTTCCGTCAACACTGGTCGTTAAACTGGTAACGATGGCATTCGATGAATCAATGGAAAATTCATACAACTTGGGGGCGCCAGATGGGAATCGTGCGGCAAGGTCTGAACCCAAAATGGTGGTGGTGCCAAGGTTATAAAGCTTCAATGGTGCTGCGCTGCCCGATTCCAGAACCGCATTTCCGTTAATATCCCAGGCTGCAATACTGATTGCAGAACCACCAACAGGGAGAACACCAGACATATCCGAAATTTTAACGGTATTGAGCGAACTGACATAATTCGTTGCAAATTTGGAAATTCCGCTTGCAAAGATGCTTGGGATTTCTACGAGGCCATCCGTGCTGCTCTTGACATTGGTGATAAGCAACTTCGATGATTCGATGGAAAAATCATAAGCGATGGGTTTGCCGCCAGGGAAACGTGCAGCCAGATTTAAGCCTGAAATATTAGTTGTTCCATGATTATACAATTTCAAAGGCGCCGCGCTTGCAGATTCAGTCAGCGCATTGCCGCTTGCATCCCATGCCTTGACGCTGATGGCGCCGCCACCGGAAGCAAGTACGCCGGAAAGGTCTGATATTTCGAGCGTATTATAATTTCCAATGGAATTGGATACAAAATTACTCACCCCGCTGGTATAGGCGATTGGAACATTTAACTTGCCATCGGTACTGCTTTTTACATTGGTAATCAGCATCTTTGCCGATTGGACGGTAAACTCGTAAATCATGGGGGACCCCGATGGGAATCGCGCTGCCAGGCTTGAGCCTGAAACACTGATTGTTCCATGACTATAAAGATATAAAAGCGGCGCACTTGCAGATTCAGTAAGCGCATTGCCGTTTGCATCCCATGCCTTGACGCTGATCGGGCTGCCGGCGGCGGCAAGTGTACCGGACATATCCGAAACCTTGATGGTATTATAATTACCAATGGCATTGGAAACAAAATTGGTTACCCCGTTCAGATAAACGATGGGAACCTTGAAGGTATCATTGGTACTGTTTTTTACGTTCGTGATCACCACCTTTGATGCGTCGATGGAAAACTTGTAAAGCATCGGCGTTCCGCTGGCAAATCGTGCTGCGAGGTCTATGCCTGCAATACTGTTTGTTTCGTAATTGTAAATCATCAGAGGCGCAGCTCCACCTGATTCGGGGAGTGCGTTGCCGTTAACATCCCAGGCTGAAACAGTTATCGCAGCACCACTGTCAGTAAGTGTACCGGACATATCCGATATCTTGACGGTATTACGGGAACCAATGGAATTTGAAACGAGTACTGAAGAACCCAATGACCCATACTGTCCACCGCGAACGGCACGGGCATAAACGACGTTGCCTTTACTGCCGTCGGTATCGTTACCGTAGGAGAAATTCACGCCCCACGCGTTACTGGTACCGTTGGTGTAGGTAGTAGATGACCAATAAATGGACGAAACAGTGTTCAGAAAGTACGTGGTATTGATTGTAGGGCTATTCTGGCTGTAGTCCACCAAACTTCGTAATTCCTTGATTGAAGGCAGCCGCCAGTCTGTATAGCCGCCAAGACTAAGGCCTTCACAATAGGCCAGCGCCTGCTCCCAGGTCATGGTGTTGGAAATACTGGTTTGCTGCCATATCAGGCCAGTGGATGTGTCTGTTACCGTGCCATCGTCGTTATCCATATAACTGCCGGCTGCAGTCGAAGCAGCATCCATCGCTCTGCTGTCCACAGCATCGAATGACCCATTTACAATAAAATCCGATAATCCAGACTGTTCACCCCGAACGGCGCGAACGTAGGTACCATTGGACTTAGGGCCGTAGTAATCTTTTCCGTCGCCGAAATTTATGCTAAACGCGGTAGGCGTATCACCGTAAGCACAGTTAGTAGAGGTCCAATACCATGGGTTAGCCGCTGCCGTATTCGGAAAATACCCGGTATCTATAGTTGGCCCTGAGGAGGGAATGCTGTAATTAACGATATAGGCCAATTCCTTGATGGTTGGAAGTCTCCAGTCGCTGTAACCGCCATAATGCGCATCATTCATGGCTTTAATAATATCTTCGGTATCTGTGCCATCTCCAGGGGTTCCGGCAACACCACCGTTCGTGTCCGGGTTGCTGTCAAACCAGGTGTAAGTGTTATCCGCATCATGAGGGTCGTTGTAGTTCACATCCCCATCCAGATTGGTTTTCATCTCCCAGATCAGCCCAGTTACATTATCCCGCAACATCACCCAATACGTAGCCGAATTCGATAGCGCATTGCCGTTTTCATCCAGTTTGGTGTAGGACATCGGTTTGATGCTGTAGTTGCCGTTCTGGCCGTAAAATGGCTGGCCAGGTGTAGGACAAGGGATCTCAGCAGTAGCGTTATAACATTTCCTTTGCCCGGTATCCGGAACCGTTATTGGTATTGATGTTGGCGCCTGGGTCACTGTCACATCCACCTGAGCGATTGATCCTGATTCGCCTATCGGTATTGACCCATTCGATGGAGCAGTAATAAAGAGTTCCTTTCCATTATTGAACACATGTAGCCTTGCCGTATCGCCCGGATGGGCGCCTCCCGGCTGATAGTCAGCAGAATAAATCGGAATATCAATAAGATAGAAATTGCTTGCATTCAAGCCATCGCTGTCCTGCGGATGATTATTCTTGGAATCGGTATAGTTTGTACCGTCGCTCTTTGTTACCGTAATCACCAGTCCATCGTCATTGGTTTGAGTTATCTGGGCCCCGTCAATCGTCACAATACCTCCGATCCTGAAAGGCTGGGGAACTCCCTGAGCGTTAACCTCTAATATCATTGCGAAACTAAAAACAATTGCAATCAAAATCGTTAAACTTGGTTTCTTCATCATTTCCTCCTAAAGATTTATGATGCCATCATTTTTAAGTTTTTCCCGTCAAAGAAGAGGGCGTAAACCATAAGACCCCAAAATGCAGGGGAATATAGACTTTCAGAAAATTCATTTCGCAAGGCAGCAGGGAGGAGATAATACTGTAGTATATCTCCGACCGATAACGCCGCGAAATTACTTTTTTGAATGTCTATAGGTCGTAAACCCCCGGAAAACTTAATAACTCGGTGGTGGCATTGGTGGAGACCGTAACCCTATTACTTTTGGAACTTCTGGTGGTTTTGACAATTTGTTTCGCAAGTTTTTTCTTTCATCTATCGTTGCGGTGGGCTGTTTCATACTGTTTGATACCGGCATGTTGTCGTTTCTGTTTCCGCGACCCAAAATGACGATATTGATGGATTTCACCGCACCATTATCTGAGTAATTCCAGGAGGATGTATGATTGGCATTTCTCAACATATCGTTGTGTATCTGAAAAATGCTTTGATCTTTATTGCTATATGTTATCAGAATCGGTTCGTTTGATTTTTGACGCAAAACAATTTCTATGCCTGTTTTTCTTTCAATTTCATTGAAAGCGTCCGCAATGGAAATGTTTTTAAAATCAAAGGACCACTTTTCATCTGAAAGCAGTTCAGCATGGGAGACAGACACAAACAGCAGGCTACAGATAAATGAAATCGCAATGCTAAGACTGAATTTTAAATGATTCATAAGGAAAAACGCTCCCACGGGGTAAATTTTATGGCAGTGTCCATGTACAGGCCCCATTTGTATTTATCCAGTAGCCATACCCAGGCGCCATGGTGGTTAAATCGCTTAATCCCGGGTTGGCTGGATCATAGATTTGCCAGATATTATTTTTGTAAGCCCACACGGATACGACTTTCCCGGCAATCGATGCCAAGGCATCGGCAATATTCATGGAAGCTGAGGAATTATAACCGGCAAGATTCCAGCCAGTAATGAGATATATTGTTTTAGGTGGTTCCGTACCCGTCACTGAAAGCGTCGCAGCTTCCGTCATGTCAAGCCAATACCCCCACCCAGCCTCCAGGGTTGACAAATCGCTGAGTTCGGGGTTTGCTGGATCATAGACCTTCCATGCATCATTTTGAAATGCCCAGGCACTTGCATATTTGCCAGAGATGCTGCCCAGTACATTACTGATAGCCGTATCAGAAGGTTGTTGGGGGAGGGATATCAGATTCCATCCAGGACCAGTAAGACCAATACCATTTGCAGCAATAATTGAAAATGTACTCTCGTTTGCCACCGACAGATTTCCGCTTAGAGAAATTCTTATCTTGGCCAACGTATCCGAAGGACCAGTAACGGGCCACTGAATAGAGCCGGCCAGAATTGGCACACTGGCAGCCAGTGTCTGCCAGGCACCCCCGCGATAAAGCTCCAGTTTCACGGTCTGGGTGTTGGCGATGCCACGGTATGCCCAAGGCACCGATACGGTAGAGCCGATACTCACGCTGGCCGGATTGAATAAAAGTGACAGCGTCGGCACGGGAACCGCTGTAAAGTTCTCCTCGACATTCTGCTCACCCATCAAAATAGCTCTTTGCGGATTCTGGATCGTATGGCTGGGATGGCTGACTGTCAGCGTATAAGTATTCATTTCAAGGTTTGAAAGCAGGTAGTTGCCGTCCGATCCACTGGTCGCCATGCCCACAGTCTGTCCGGACCCGTCAACCAGTGTTGCTGTTGCGCCGGAAACACCCTCGCCCGTAGACAATGCCACCTTTCCATAGATGCTATAAGTATTCACCGCTGCATACACCGGTTCTGAATAGGTGCTGCTGCTGTCCCGGCTGTAGGCAGCATAGAAATACAAGGTTCCTATTGAAACCGTGTTGTCCAGCGCACCGGTACCCAGGGCGTCATAAACCGTTACGCCGTCATTGGAAGAAGCCGGATATGCGCCGGTGGTCCGAACGATCTTGACCGCCGAAAGATTTGGATGGATCGTATTCACCCAGCCAAGTTGAACCACGCCGTTTTCAATATACACTCTGAAATTATCCGGCGGATTTATCCGTGTGGGCAGAGTTTGTTCAAAATCCGGCGGATAGTCTCCCGCTGCTGCCAGAAACTGCATTTGGGCGCCCCCCTGAACATTGGCGTTACGGCGGATGGCCTTGTCCGTGTTTCCCCTTCCCACATAGAAATAGACCTGGGTCGCATCGGTTTCGCCGGTCTGCACAGCATCGTAGTTCAGGGCTTCCACCGTACCGTCGGTCTGGGGGATGCGCACAAACACTTTAAGGATGGGCACATCGCTAAGCTTTGTAACGTCTATCCGGTATGTCTTGTCCACGGGAAGATAAAGTTTATTGAATGAATTGCCGCTCGATCTGTAAATGACAGCCTGACCCGTACTCGGATCACCGTTTGGCACCAGTGTGATGGCAGATCCATTGGCCTTATCGATAACACCAAACACCTCGCCGCCGATGATGCTGACTTTAAGCGTGTCGGGGTAGCTCAAGGTCGATGCAGTAGCGCTCGCTTTTTGTATTCTGGATTGTAAGTTATTGTTTTGCTGAACTGGAAGCTGGTTGTAGATATTTTGGGGGTCGTCGTTGATAGGGAGATAACCTGGCAGTTCATTTATTGTGTATTTAATTTCACCGGCCTCTTCATCCTGTGAACGAACACTCCAAATGGATTTGACATATTGCTTTGAAATCGAGTTGTTGTAATTGTCATTAGGATGAACATCCCATTTCAGGTAAGGGCCATAATCTGCGCCCAATCTTCCATAAGGATAGTTGTTATCCCAGAGGATATAGATGTCCCTGGAGTTGTAGGTAATGAATTGGGTTGCAGCAATTTGATGAGCGGATTGGCCAAACTGAAAATAAAATGAAAATGGAGTGCCTTTTTTAAGAAGTTCTTTTGCGGAAGCAGAGGTACTCAATTGCTCATATCCATCATCACCAGCCCAATTCTCGTTAGATGAGCCACCCCAACCATTCCATCCGACAAAGTAATACATAATCTTTTTGGCGGAAGCAAAATCCCATTCCAGCTCAAACGGCTTCGTTGTATCGAGAGGCTTGTAAGGCTCTACCGCACGGTCATTGTTATCATTAGACCAATGATCATGAATGTTCTGACCCCAGTCCCCAATTTTGCTTGTTCCCCATGCACCGCCAGAATTACTGAAATTGGCAATGGCAACGTTCGCAAGCCCATAGCACAATCCTTTAGATTGTTGCTGAGTGAAAGGAAGGAGATAATAATCATGACCGATAGAATCCCAAAATTGATCAATTTTTTCTTCTATGATGTAATTGTCAATCTCATCGCCGGCCTTGTAAACATCTTTAAGGTATGTTGCATAATGCCATGACCCGTTTGCAAACGACCAAGCGTGTTCGGTGATGTCAAAATTCGTCCCATACACCGAAAAATTCTTCAGATCGGAAATTGTATTCACGACATCACCGGTGTCGATTTTACGAATCGATACCGTGCCGTTTTCAAACCAGGCCGGCGAGGCGCCCGAACCGGCATTGATTTTGAAGAATTGCCGGTACCGACTGGAATTCGGCATCGAACCATTGCCTTTGTACTCACACCCTTCTGTGGAGATCGTGACGCCAGATGCTTTAGCCCCACTTGTGACTTCGATCTTGTATTGACTTGTAAACCCGGCCCCCGGCTTCTGGTTATTGATGGATACATCCAACCACAGCTCGAACTGGTTAGATACTGTCCGTGAATTGGTCACTTTGTAATTTCCGGTGGTAATCGTCTGGGTGTTATCAATCGTATACTGAACCTCGTTGCTCTTCCAACCCTTAACGCCATCAATTGCCCACCAGGTATAGGCGCCGGGCGGCTTATCCCATAGGGCGGTGTAGGAGATTTGAAAGTGTCCGGTGGCGTCAATTGCCTGCGCCTGCGTGTCTGTACCATCCGGCTTTATGAAATGCAAAGTGGCGGTGCTGTTGGGTGTAAATCCCGTACCCCACTGCACAAAGGTCGTGCCGGGAGGCCCGGACATAGGCTGCTGCGCAATAACCAAATTACCCAATGACCCAGACTGTCCCCCACGAACAGCGCGGACGTAGTTGCTATCGCTCTTAACGTGGCAGTAGTTGCCGTCGTCGCCATAGTAGAAGTCCACGCCCCACGCAGTAAAGTTCGGATAGGTAGAGCTGCAATAAAGGGAAGTAGAAGACCAATAAAAGGACGAAACCGCATCTGGGAAATAAGTCGTATCAATGGCTGGATTATAACGGCTATAATCAACCAGGCTCTGCAACTCTTTATTGGTGGGCAACCGCCAGTCTGTATAGCCAGCCAGCGACAGAGTTTCACAGTAAGACAACGCCTGTTCCCATGTCTTACTATCTGGTGTTTCCTGCTGCCACACCAAACCGGTAGCGGTATCCGTAACTGTACCGTTGCCGTTGTTGACATATCCCGCACATACCGGGCTTGCCAAGAGAACCATACACAACCCACACAGAAACCAAGACAATGAACGAAATCGTTGCATGAACACCTCCATATCAGTAGTCAGTTTAAAAGCTAAGATTGCATTTTCACGTATGGGGGTACACAGACCCTTGTTCAATAGTGCTTATTGTATATTGCAACAACAAACCGATGCGTTTGTCCATTTTCCCGGTTTTCCTTCTTCCAGAATGGCAACCGGATAGCCGTTTTCAAGCGCTTTGTTAAGGAATATCGATTTCATGTTTATTGGGAAACCAAAGGCTGTTTTCGTCGTTGCCGTTGTTGAAGTTCACGCCCCACGCGTTGTTCGTATTGTTTGCGTTGGTAGTAAAGATCAATAAAAGGACGGAACCGCTCACCTTCTCACTTAACGATAAGTTTATCGTCAAACCTATCCACCGGATACCAATTGCTCAGTACCCTGAATCACGATGCCGAAAACAGCTTTTCGCTACTTCCGATCAGCATTATCGGCGGAAAAGGCGCACAGTATTCTGAACACGCTCATCGACCTGCTTTTGATGGCAGTTGATGATTCAGGCTCTTTTTGCTGCTTTGCAACCACCCTTCGCTCTGTTTGCACAGCAACACCGCCAATCCAGTCGCATGTTGAAATGAATTGAAAGTTGCAAAACCCTTTGTTTCTTTGGCATAAAACAACATCGTCTTGAGCATTTCGCAATTCTGAACCAGATCGAACAGTGATGCTGTCTTGTCGGCCGATGAATTGGCACGGATAATCAACTTTTTGATATTTCTGGATAAATCTCTTAACTCCTTACCGATGGTGTATTTACTGTATCGGCTGAAATTTCTTACCACGGTTTCCAGATAAACCCCAAGCTCCATCGCTTTACTGTAAATCGGCAGATGCTCGTATCGCGCCATTGCGCTCTGTTTTACTCGATTATCAAGTTTTTAATTCGCGAAAGCTACATTTTTATTTTTCAAAGATGGCGTTGGTTCGAGCCTGCCCAAACACCTTCCCGACATGTGTTTGGAAGAAGGTAACAGATTGTATATTCCTTTTTTTAATGTTTCCGCCAGTGTGTCCAGTTTTTCGCCCGGGTTTTCACAGTTTATCAATTCTCTTATAAATTGCAGGAAGTTTTCTATCCTTATCTGACGTGTCAGACTGCCCACAGTGCATGCGGGAAGGTTGCCGTCTATGAAGGCTTGCTGGTCCGGATGAAAGAAGAGACAGTGATCTGACAGCAGGCTCAGGATCACGCCCCTGCGCGATCCATCCTCACCTACGTGCTTGGTCAACTTGTTCCAACCTTCACTGGCTTTCCAGTCTTCAAATACGACCTCGATTAGCCATCTAAGAAAATATGCTTCCACAATATCCAAGGTTCGCCAACTTAAATCGGTGGCCACTATATATCGGTAGTCTTCTTCACCTTCATATTTCAAGGCGATTACGAAACGTTTTTTATCGTGGGCACAAACGCGCAACCGGGCACTTCCGACGGTGACCTGCGTTTCTTCGCCTCCGCGTATCTGTACTTTCTGCTTGACGCCAGGGTAGGATGCGAAATATTCTTTTACATGCATTTTTCTGCCCCTGAACACGATGTTTTGGGTCTCTTTGATTTGGCTTATCACCTGGATTCCGCCGAATATCTTTGAGGCCGCATCCATAAACGGTTTCGTCCCGTAAAGTGCATCAGCATCAATGCAGTGTATCTTGATTTGGGGGTGATTCACTTTGAATTCCCTCATCAGAGTCAATGCAATATCCGGAATCTGAGGGTAGTTATTGTCTATATCCGGCATGATCGGCCGATTTTTTTTGGCCACGCCTTTTTTTTTTAGTTTTTCATCCTGTTTCTTCCATTCCTTCAATTTCGGATCCGGCATGTAAAACTGAAAACCGACCGGTATGGTGATGTTTTTGGCGACCAATACAATGAACACAAGCTTTTGACCCATCACGTAGCCGCCGGTTGTCTTGTCCTTGATTTTGTGAAGTTTGTATATTTTCTTAGACGATTTGGACCTTTTCTTGTCTGTCTCGTCGATGACCAGACAGCCACTGGTTATGCCGAACCGCTTGATGATGACCATGGTGCTGATAACCAACAATTTTTCCCACGGAATCTTCGAGCGCCTGAACATCCAGGAAATAGCTGCCAACGAGCGTTTTCCCAGACAGGCTCTTTCATATTTGGCCCAGCATACTGTACGTGTTAAATAAATTGCCACGATGCAGAAGCAGAGCCATGTTTTCTGAATGCTCGTCAGCTTCAGATTTTCGTCGTATTTCCTTATGGATCGATCGATCTCTTCAATGAAGTTCTTAACAAACGGCAAAGGCTCGGATATGAACATGGGCTCCCCGAAAAAATATGTTCGATTTGTCTTGCAACTGTTTAAAACGATTTGAACATATTTTATCAGCATTGTCCGGTTAGAAAATTGCGTGCAGGCAGCAATTGCCCGCCGGGGGGCATTATAAATTCTATAGCTTGAAGGGGCGCGAAATATTTAAAAAAATATGCGTTGATGTCAATAATTCTCTTGACATTGGTAAAAAAA
>CAJBLH010000129.1 GCA_903953895.1 uncultured Desulfobacteraceae bacterium
ACAAGTCCGGTTCTGTGAGGGGTATTGAAGTTCCTCACATGGTTTGAATGATGTGACACTCCGCAGACCGAAAGGGCGGAGAAACAGGGAATACAAAGTAAACCTAAATGATAGGAACCATATTATGCCTACTCGACAAAGAAGAAGACTGGCAGAGTTGTTCGGTTGTTTGATACTGATGGTTGCTGCTGTTTCCGCTTTTGCCGCACCAGTTCCAGACACCGGGCAGACGAAATGCTACGATGTTGCCGGTAATGTAATTACCTGCCTTCCACCTATGTATTCACCTGGCCAGGCGTTTTACGGGCAGGATGCCAATTACAGCATTAATCCGATGTCTTACACCAAGCTGGATGGCAGCGGCAATGCGCTGCCGGACTCGGCCGCATCCTGGGTCATGGTGAAAGACAATGTTACCGGCCTGATCTGGGAGATGAAAACCAACAAAGATGGTGTCACGAATTACAATGATCCGCATGATGCCGACAATACCTACACCTGGTATGACAGCAATCCGGCGACGAATGGTGGCGACCCTGGCACACCCGGCAGCGGCACGGATACGGAAGACTTTATCAAAGCTCTGAATGATGCCAACTACGGCGGCTTCAGTGACTGGCGGCTGCCAACCATCAAGGAACTGGCGTATATCGTTGATTACAGCATCCCCTATCCAGGGCCGACGATCAATACTACATATTTTCCCAATACGGCCGCGTCGTGGTATTGGTCGTCTACTACCTACGCAGACGATACCAGCAACGCGTGGGTCATGAATTTCCTCTACGGCTACGACCACGACGGCAATAAGTACACCGGTAACTACGTTCGCGCCGTCCGGGGTGGACAGTCTGGATCATTTGGTGATTCGGTCATTGGATTATTTGACTCTTTGGGCAGCGAATATGCTGCTGGTAGCTATACAGATAACGGAGATGGCACGGTAACGGATGCGTCCACAGGTCTAATGTGGCAGCAAGATGGTTCTACCAGCAAGTCCTGGTCGGAGGCGCTGGCTTATTGTGAGGCGTTGAATCTAGGCGGCTATACAGATTGGCGACTGCCAAATATAAAGGAATTACGAAGCCTGGTGGATTACAGTCGGTACAATCCGGCAATCAATACTACATACTTTCCCAATACGGCCGCGTCGTGGTATTGGTCGTCTACTTCCCTCGCCTACTATACCAGCGGCGCGTGGGTCATGCATTTCGACGACGGCTACGGCTTCGGCTACTACTATAAGGACCACGCTAACTACGTTCGCGCCGTCCGGGGTGGACAGTATTGGTCATTGGGTAATTTGGTTATTTCCCCGTTGAGTCAGATGGTAACAAAAGACGCTGGCAGCACAGCATTCAGCGTATCCAACACGGGCACGGGAACGATGCCATGGACGGCATCAGTGATATCTGGCAGCGACTGGCTGTCGATTACATCGGGCAGCAGCGGCAGTAATTCCGGCACCATCACCTGTGGTTATGCGGCCAACACCGGCACAACTAGCCGCACCGCCACCATCCGGGTAACGGCAACCGAAGCCACCGGCAGCCCGATGGATGTTACGGTGACGCAAGCGGCTATGCCGGTTCAGACGGTTCTGTCGGCGACGCCGACCTATATTACAGTAACCAAAGAAGCCGGGGCTACAGGGTTCTATGTATTTAACACGGGCACCGGAACAATGCCGTGGACGGCGGAGGTGATATCTGGCAGCGACTGGCTGATGATCGTATCGGGCGGCAGTGGCAGCAATTCCGGAACCACCATCTGCAGCTACACGGCCAACACTGGTACAGCAAACCGTATAGCCACCATCCGGGTAACGGCAGCCGGAGCGACCGGCAGCCCGGTAGATGTTACGGTAATCCAGGGGGCCATAACGACGGATTGTATGGCGACGTTAGACGGCAATTTGTCTCTTCACATACCGTTTCTTTCTTATCTTATTCCATACTGGGGAGCCCCATCTTACTGGGCGGATCTGGTTTATGAACCCAATCCGGCGTACCCGACATGGATTCCATTTAAACTGACCAATGCCGCCATCATCCAGAGCGGTATATTTTCGTGCGACGCATCCACGCTGTCCGACGATCTCAAAGTCCATATTCCCGATCTCTTGTTTCCGGACGGCGTTACCCGGATGTGGGTGGATATGGAATACAGTTCGGTGCTTTCCACCGACAGCAATGCTTATTTTGTAGTTATGAACTATGGCGCTGCTTCCAATTAGATATCCATTTTGCCCTCTCTCCTTCCGGGAGAGGGCTGGGGTTTTGATTGAATCGATTTGAATGTCTCGACACCACATGAAGTCAAACGCATAGGCGGTTCGCACGGCGGCTATTGTTTTCCGCGAACGGCGCGCACATAATAGCCGCCGTACTTGCCTTCGTAGTAGTCGTATCCGTTTCGGCCGAAATTCACCCCCCAGGCGCCGAGCGCCGAGTTGTTGGCGACGGTGGAAGACCAGTAAAACGACATCTGGGCATCCGGGAAAAAGGTGGCGTAAATTTCCGGCCTCGTTCTGTGTAAAACGACCAGCGTTTTCAGTTCGGTCAGGGTGGGAAGCCGCCAGTCTGAAAACCCGCCCAGATGAGCTGTATTCAATGCGGCAATCAATTTCTGCTCGCCGTCGTACCAGGAATAGGTGTTGTCGGCGTCATCCGGGCTGTCATAATTCTTGACGCCGTCTTTATTGTGTTTGACCTCCCAGACAAGGCCCGTTTCATTGTCCTGCACCATGCTCCAGGATGGGGCGGAACTTGGCAACGGGTTGCCATTGCCATCCAGTTTCATAAACTTCGCCGCCTTTTTTAACGATACACTGACGGTTGTGGTCTTTCCGGTCTGAACCGTGACGGATTTCTCGAAATCCTGGAAGTCTTCTTTTTTTACCTGGATATGGCGGTTCCCGGCCGAAACAGCCGCAATCTCCGCCGGCAGGCTTCCTGTTCGTACATTATCGATGAAAACATCTGCGCCGGAAGGCTCTCCGGTAACATGAATCGCGCCGCAATGCGCCGTCAGTTGCACTGCCGCCACGGCCTGCTGCCCGGCGGCGATCGTAATGGTCCGGTTTGCCGGTTCGAAGCATTCCTTCTGAATTTCAACTTTTTTTTGCCCGGCAGGCAGATCCGGTATTTCAAGCGGCGTTTCTCCGATTTTTTTGCCATCCACAATAACAGCGGCGCCTGCCGGATCGCTGGTAACCCGCAGTCCGCCCTTCTGAAGCGGGGTCAGGGTTACCGGCAGCACCACATCGCCTTGATCCAGTGTAACGGTCTGTGTGGATGTTTGATATCCCGGCCGATAAACCTCCACCTGATATTTACCGGGTTTCAGCGTCATGCCTTTTTGATATTTTTCGCGATGGTTCACGATTTTGATGCGGGAATCGGGCGGCGTTGCATCGACTGTCAGACGAAACCCGGAATCCGCGCCGGATTTTGCCGGCTCATTTTTCAGTCCGGCGATTTTTATTCGCGCCAGCTCGGAAAATGCACCGTTGGGGTATTTTTTTAAATATGTCTCGAAAACCCCAGGATGGGTATCGTTCATGATGGACTGCCAGTACAGGGCCTCCACTTTGGATTCATCCACGGGTCTGTCGCTATTTGGCTCCACCGGAATCGATGAAAGCCCGGCAAGATACCGCTCCGCATGTAAGGGAAGGCATGAAAGCCAGAAAACCAGATTCATGAAAACCAACAGCCTGCATAAAATCTTGGACGTTGCGAGCATAGAAAACCTCTGTGACTATTCTGTTCGAAGCGCTTTGATCGGATCCATTTTCGCCGCTTTGACCGCAGGATACAGCCCGAAAAAAAGCCCGACGCTGATGGACATGACAAGCGGGAGGAAAATGGCCGAGAAGGTGACCGATGTGTTCCACCCGGCAATTTGCGATATGATATAGGCATTGGCTATTCCGGTAACGATACCGATACACCCTCCCATTAGCGTCATCATGAACGCTTCGGCAAGAAATTGCAGGGTGATATCCAGACGGGTTGCGCCCAGCGCCCGCCGGATGCCGATTTCTTTGGTTCGCTCCGAAACCGAAGCCAGCATGATATTCATGATGCCAATGCCACCCACCAGCAGGGAAATGGCGGCGATGGCCCCTAAAACAAGATTGAAAATCCGCTGGGTCCGTTGCGCCTGCCGAAGCAGCTCCAGAGGGATGATAATCTGATAGTCCTTGACTCCGTTATGAGAGAGATCCAGGGTACGTTTGATGACCTCCCCGGCGCGAAAAACCGTTTCAGCGCTTTTTATCAATACGATCATTTCTGTCAGCGCACAAATGTCGTACTCTTTCTGGACTTCATTCGAGCTGGCCAGAAGGGTTTCGGCGCCCAGGGGAATCAACACCATTTCATTGATATTTCGAATCGCCATGGTGGTGACCGTTTCTTTATCCCGGTAATATCTGTCGAGAACTCCGATGATTTTAAACAGTTCATTTTCAATTCTTAAAAAATTGCCTATCTGGCCGTTGATTCCCAACTGCCGGGCCACATCGGCGCCGATGGCGCAGACCAGATGATTTCCTGAGATATCCTGGTCATTTAGAAATCGCCCCTGGGATAGATGAAATCGTTGAATTGCGGCGTAGTTCGGAGAACATGCCACGATCTGCGGAGAAAATTCAATATGTGCGGTCGAGATAACCGCCGCCCGGATTTCGATGAGGCAGGCGATATCGTCCACATCCGGAACTATGGAGAGAATTCGTTCTCTGTCGAAAATACGAAGTCCGTCGGATAGCCGCTCGCGGGCGATTTGAATTTGCTCGTCGGACAGCGAAACCGCCTTGATAAATATATTTCGGATTCCCAGCTCTCCGATCTGTTTCAGGGTTTTTTCCTTGGCGCCTTCTCCGACGGCGATCATGGCCAGCACCGCCATCACACCGCACACCACACCCAGAACACTGAGTCCGGAGCGCAGTTTATGCTGCATCAGCGATCGGCCGGCAATCTTGACGGCTTCAGCGGTCTCGACAATCATTTGTCTGTGATCCGCCCATCCATCAGCGCGATGACCCGTTGTGCAAATTCGGCCACCCGATGGTTGTGGGAAATCATGACAATGCTGGCCCCTTCTTGATGCAGTTTCTGAAAAAGGTTCATGATTTCAAAACCGGTTTTGGAATCAAGATTCCCCGTGGGTTCATCCGCCAGAATAATCTTGGGCCCAATGGCCAAAGCCCGCGCAATGGCGGCCCGTTGCAATTCGCCGCCGGATAACTCGGCAGGCCGGTGATGGATACGATGTGTCAAACCGACCCTTGCGACGGCGTTTTCCACCCGGCTTCTTGCTTCCCGTTTGTTGATGCGGGAATAAGAGAAGGGCGCTCGAACATTTTCAAACACGGTCAGGGCCGGCAGCAGGTTGAATGCTTGAAACACGAATCCGATCTGGGTGGCCCGAATCCGGGAGAGTTCATAATCCGTTGCCGCAAGAACGTTGCGTCCACCCAGATGATACGTTCCGGTATCCGGCCGATCCAGGCAGCCCAGTATGTGCAACAGTGTTGATTTTCCGGAACCGGACGGGCCCATGATCGCAACAAACTCGTTTTGCTCCACCCGAATCTTCACGCCATTCAGTACCGGTAAAACGGTCGAACCCATCCAATAGGATTTTTCGATATCGATGGCTTCGATCACCGGATACTGTAAGTACTCAGACTCCTCCCCCCCCCGGCGGGGGGAGTTCGGGAGGGGGGAAATGTCGTTAAACCAACTATTCGCCCTGCCGCCAGCCCCATCCTGCTGAGGAGTCGGGTGTTTGAAGATGTCAGGAATCATGATCATTTTTAGGCCGTACCAGGCTGACCGAGTCATGGAGTACCAGGCCCGATAGAATTTCGACAAAATCTTCATTCTGCCTTCCTGTGGTGATCACGACTTTTTCCAGGGTATTTTTTCCGGGCCTGTAGCAATATTTTTCCGATTTGTCGCTGAAAACCGCCTGAACAGGAATGGACAGCGCATCGGAGACGGTTTCGGTCAAAACGCTGATTCTGGCCGTCATTCCCGGCCTCAGCCGCTGATCCAGTGTCTTGACGGCAATGCTCAGGTGAAAGAATTTCTCTCCGAAACCGGTTTCAAAACGCTTGGCCGCCAGAACACCGATCAGAGAAATTTCTCCGTCGTAGAGGACATCGGGATAGGCATCCACCCGAACAGTACAGAGCTTGCCAATGGATACTTTATACAGATCCACTTCGCGAACCTGGGTATTGACGACCATGGATGCAATGTCCGGCAGATAGAGCAGGGGTTGGTTCTGCCACACACTGTCGCCCACTCTGGGTTTTCGATTCTGGCCGTCCCGGAAGGCCTCATACAGAATGGCGATGCCGGCAAACGGCGCCGTAATGTTGGTTTTAGCCAGTTCGTCTTCGGCCAGCAGCAGGGAGGATCGGGCGGCGTTCAGTTTGCCTTCCGCCTCCTTGGTGGATGCCACCGCCTTGGCAATTTTAAAAACACTGCCCTTGCGGATCTGCATCTGCTCCATATCCGTCTTTTCGACTTTGGCCTTGGCGGTTTCCACCAGGGAAGGCAGAACGTGGTCCTTATAGCTTGTATACTTCTGGTTGGCAATTGCAAAACTGCTTTGCAGATCGGCCGTTTTGTTCTTGGCCTGAAGCAGTTCTGTCGGGTTGTTGAAGCCTTTTTTCTTCAGAGCATCCAGATCTTCGAGGTAGGCGCTGAACTTCGAAAATTCCTCCTTGGCTTTCTCCATTTCCCCCTTAAGTTGCGCCAGTTGCAGGGGGCCTTCTCCTTCAACGAGTTTTATGAGTTCGAGCCCTGCCACACGGTAATTGAACTCGGCAGAGCGAATTTCCTGCTCGGCCTGGTTTTTTTCCCATTCCAGCAGTTGAATGGAAGCATCGGCAGCGGCTTCCAGACTGATCACCTCTTCTTTCAGGTGTTTGATTTCCCCTTCGAATGGCGTTGGATCGAGCTGGATCAGAATGTCGTCGGGCGCCACCTTTTTCCCGTCTTCGATTAAAAAGATGATTTTTCCCTTGTCTCCCCGAACCATTGACGACACCATATGAGAACGGGCGGCATCGAGCGTTCCGACCGTGTTGACGCGGATTTCGAAATTCTGGTGCGCGGCCTGTGCCAACTGCCAGGTGTCATCATGAACTTTTGGAGAAACCATCCGGGAGCCGATGACGCCGCACAGCAGCAGCACCCCTGAAATGGCCAGAATGATTTGCAGTCTTCGAGCCGTCATCGGGAAGGCTCTACGGGAGTTTCAATCAAGGTACCCAGATAAGCGCGCATCCGGAATGCGCCGACAATATAGTCTGTTTCAACCGCCAGCATGTTGGCTTTTGCCCGCTGATACTCAGTTTCCGCTTCGATGACGTCGAAATTGTCCGTCTTCCCATGTCGGAATTGAACTTTGGCCAGCGCCAGTCGGCCCTCTGCCTGATCGATCTGTTCTTTGCGAATCCGAATGCGGTCAAGGGATTGTTCCATGCTCTTCAATTGCTGTTTGACCTCTCTGAAGATATCTTCTCTGTTGTTTTCAAAATTCAGTTGGGCCATGTTGATGTTCAGCAGGCTCTGTTGGTACGAGTTCTTTTCGGCCGTACGGCTGATGTCGGTGTTGCTGACCAGGCTGACACTCCAGCGATCTTCATTCAACCCGAAGCTATCGGTAATCCCGTCCGGCAGCCCCGACTTGCGATACTGCAGCACCATATCCAATTGCGGCTGGAGGTTGTGCTTGGCAAGCACGGATTTGCGTTTGACTTCCGCCAGCTCATCCTGTCGCTGTTTCAACTCGATACGGTTGTTCAATGCAATGTCTGCCGCCTCATGAAAGGAAAGGCGCACCGGATCGACTTTAAGGGGCGCGCTGACCTCGATTACTGTATCGAGCGGCAGGGAGAGCAGCAGTTTCAACCGGTCCTGGGTGTCTCTGAACCCTTCCTGCGCCAGTGTCAGATTGTCTTCGGCATCTTTGCGGCGAATTTCCGCTCGATAGACATCCATAGGGGTTGCCAATCCGACCCGTTCCTTGATGGCGGCATTTTCGCCGTGGCTTTTCAGCCGTTGAACCTGGTCTTCATAGAGGCCGACCAGGCTCTGCTGCCTGATGATTTCATAAACACCGGAAACCGCATTCAATACGGTGTTTACTTTTTGCTGATACAGCGATCGTTCCGAGCTTCGGATGGAAAACCGGGAGACGTTGATTCTGTCCAGGTTGATGTCTTTGCCTGCACCCCGCAGCAGCGGGATCGACAGCGATGTGGCGAGATTGGCGGAATAATCTCCGGCAGTACGTCCCAGCATCGGCGAAACGGTTGCTTCCATGCCGTTGACAAACCGCTTTTTGAAAGACAGACCGGTCTGAAGAATTTCAGATCCATCTTCGATGGCCGCACTGGCCAGGGGGTAAGTTTTGACCGCAAAATCGGATTCCGCCGTGGAAAGATCCAGCTTTCTGCCTTCCAGATCATAGCCGTATCCTTTCAGGGAACGATTATCCTGCATGGCAATGGCGATTGCCTGATCAATATCGAGCTTGATGACCAGGGAATCGGAACATTGCGCTCCATGAAAAAAAAGAAAGGGTAGTGCGACAGTAAACACCATGAACAATAAATATTTGCAATAGGATAGTGATCGATGTTTGGTTAAATATCGAAGCATGGTTTTTTTCATGAAAAAGAATTAAACGAATGGGCTTGGTTTCATAGACCTTCAGAAAATTCTTTTCTCAAGGCGGCAGGTCGGAGATAATACGGTAACATATCTTCGACCGATAACGCAGTGAAATGAATTTTCTGAAGGTTTATAACTTCGCCCATTGATCGGTTAAGGAAGGCCAGCGGCCTTGTCTATGCAATCCCAGGGCATCGCCCTGGGATAAGGGGGGGTTGTGTTCTCAATCACGTTGAAAGGTTAATATGTTGATTTGTTCATTTGAAAATTTCCGCCATAGCTGTTTGGAAAAGAATAGCTTCCGTTGATGGATTGACTGCTTCCGGAAGTATTGATTACTCCGTTGAATGTGGCGATATTGTTGCCCCCCAGGCATTGATTGTTGACCGGGGTGCCTTGATACGGCGCCGTGAACGATACATTGTTTCCGCTGCGGCTGATGGTGCCGCTGGTCGAGCCATACGTCCAGGCGCAATTCGACTGTATGGTCATATTCATCGGTCGAGTTCCGGTTGTACCATCACAATATTGCCCGCTGCTGTAACCCGTCCAGGTACCGACTATATCGGAACATCCAACGACCGGAACAGGTGTTGGGATGGGAGTCGGGGTGGGTGTTGGGAGGGGGGTTCGGGTCGGGGTTGGAATGGGGGTCGGGATGGGGGTGGGTGTTGGGAGGGGAGTTCGGGTCGGAGTTGGAATGGGTGTTGGGATCGGTGTCGGGATGGGCGTCGGGATGGGCGTCGGCGCCGGTGGGGGGGGTGAATCGCCGCCGCCACCGCTACTGCCGGCCACGGCTGCTGCAGCTCCTCCTGCCACTACGACAGCGCCGATGCCAACGACGGCTGCAGTCGACATGCCTGCGGTAGCAGCGACCACACCGGCGCTGGTGGCTGCGACAGCAGCGGTGCCGGATGCACCGGTGGCTGCAACTGCAGTTCCGGAAGCCGCTGCGGTTGTCGCCGCTGTGCCGCCGGCCGCACTGATTTGAGATGCCAGATAAATGCCTTCGGCCACCAATCCGAACCGGGCTGCGGATTCAACCACATCCAAGACGATGGAATCGTTGAATCCCGGAGGCGTTGTCGGTGTGGTCGTCAGTTCGGTGCTGACATGAATATCGCCTGATGCGGATGCCTGCTGCCAGGCGGGCGTTGTATCCATTTCTTTTCTGTCGATTGAAAATACCTGGGACCGGACGACCTGATTATTTCCATTTACTACCAGAAACAGGTATTCCAGAGTCTGGGTGGATTTTCCAAGAGCGGGCAGTACCGATTGGTAGGCGCCTCCATTTTTATCTTCCATCGAAACAAAAACATAGTCGGATTCCCCGCCGGCCCGAAAATAGCAGCGAACCAGTTTGACGGTTTCCCTGTCGGTGACCTCGGCATCGATGACGATTCTTTTGTCGGGAACGAAATATTCGATGGGTTTGTGCTTGATTGCCGTGGTGGAAAGGAGTTCTTCGGCGGCAGATGTTCCGGAATGGACGGGGAGTACGAACAGGGATAAGGCGAATAGCGCAAGGGCTTTTGCTGCAAAACTGGTCCGAAAGCGATTCATGAAGTGTTGCCTCCTAACATGTTGGGTTTGTAGAAAAAACAATAACCACGAAATACTCGAAAGAAAATAAGTTGATGATCAGTAATCTGAAAATCTATATTCTGTATCTATCATTATCCTGTTCATCCTGTATATCCATGTAAATATATTTTGAATCGTGACCGCTTCTTTCTACTGGATGTATTTTTCAATCTCGCGGGAAATGCTTTCCCCGTTCAGAACCACCCGAACACGATATTTGTTGGAGCCGGGGTCATAGCCGACCGATTCGATCCGGTAGTTGTTGACGAGTGCATGAACACGATTCTCTACAACTTCCCGCACATCCTTGTTGTTGTAGATGGCGCTGTCGGTTCGAACCAGGGTCTGAACCTGCCCGGCCAGTTCCGCAATGGCCAGGTTCGTGGCCGTTCGCCGGGCGAGCCCTTCGTTGTCGCTTTCAAATATTCCGATGCCTTCGATGGATTTATTTTCAAAAACCCGCTGAAGCTCGGAAATGACCTGCGCGTCCACGGTGGTGCTTTTATACGTCAGATTGCCTTCGGATGTATATTCTTTTTCTTTGACCACACTGCTTCCCGAGCCGCCTGTGGGCCCTGCGCAGGAAGAGAGGGTGATTACCAGCAATCCCAGGACAAAAATACGGCATGCTTGAATGCAGCGGTTGCGGTTAGTCTTTGTAATCATACCGGTTTCCCCCTATTGAAATTATGGATTATAAAGGATCAATGATGAAGTCTGTAGGCCGAAAATTAAGTATTGTTTTTTAGTTCGATTTCGTATTTGTTTTCGTTGATGATCGTCAACGGCGTACCGATGGTCTTCAGGCAGATGTCGAAAATGTCGCCGTTGGATATTTTGACGAATCCGGTAAAAACCATGAATTCCGAGTAAGTTTGATCTGGCGTCGGCATTTTGGAGATCTGCACCATTTCGACACCGGTCATATCGCCGATGCTGCGTTTAACGGCATAGGCCCTTTCTACATCGATGCCGTGAAGTACCAGACGGGTTCTCCGGCTGTCTTGATTTAAGATTTGCGGAATTTTCCAGGCCAGGACATTGGCCATTTCGGCGGCGACCCGATCCAGGCAGTCCGAATAGGCGGCCAGGGCGTCTGGCGAAGAGGCGCGATTGCTTTGGTGGAACGCCTGAATGGTTTTGCCATTGGAGACGATCAGCGCCTTGGCCGATGCCTCGGCCGTTGTCATGAACAGTTCCACCCCGGCGGGTTTGACGCTTCGGGTCGATAGCCGCATATTTCCCAAAAGGGCGATATCGGCGTTGGCGGCCTTGGCCACCTTCAGCGCCTGGGCGGTAACGCCGTTTTTGGCATCCATCAAGACTTGCGGAGCGACCAGGCCGCCGGCCAGCAGATCATCCGATGTGATTACCTGATATCCGTAAGCGGAAAACGCCTGAGCCAGCGCCGCCTCGGTTCCGCGCAGGGTCGATCCCTGATCCGAGAATGGTTGTTCCGATGATTTGGCGGGTTGCGATTTGTCGATATTGACCGTGATCCGGGTGTCGCTGCTCTGAACGTCCACATTGGAATGACTGACCGATCCGGCAGCGGGTGTTTCGGTTTTTTCCGGCAGCATGATCAGCACGACCGGGTCTCCCAGAAGGGCCAGATACAGCCGCAGCCCTTCTTTTTCATCCTGGGCGCTGGTGCCGTCTTCGATTACCTCGGCATCGATCCGGATTTCGTACCGGGTGGCGTCGTTTGGCGCAACGCCTTCACCGACAACGGTATAGGCTCTGACAAAACCACGGGATCGGGCCATGACGATATCGCTGACATGTTTGACGTTGCGGACAATCATCAGGCTGCCGATATCGACCCCGCAGCCACGGCTGACGGCTTCGGCATATGCCATCTGGAGTGCTTTGGTGCGGGCCGAATCGATGTTTCCTTTTTGAATTGTCGCCCAGCCTTCGGCGAATACGGATTTGATCCGGGTTCTGTCTGTGGCGGATCTTGCCGAACCGGCCTGGGTTTCATTTTTCAATCGGGAAGAAACGCCTCCGCCGGCGGCTTTGTTTCCGGTGATCGGGTCAACCGATCCGGCTTTGCAGATGCCGACATCGCAGAAAAAGACGCATCCCAGAAAAAGACATAAAGCTGATGTTATCATGTTGTGTTTACAAATCATTTCAAGCCTCCCGCTACCTGATTTTCGTATTGCGTAACAAGCGCCACCAGCGCCTTCTGAATGGCGGAATCCAGCGCCCGGTCGGCAGATCGGGAATCCCACGAGCCCGTTTCTCCCCCCATCGGCCCGCCTTTGTATTCTTTGGTTTCCATCGCCTCGGCGGTGGAAGCGGCCAGATACTCTCCGGTCATGGCGTCCTGCAGCAGCAAATCGACCCGGACGGTTGTGTCAAGCACCTTGCTTCTCGAGAAGGCGCTGACCTCGGCCGTTTGATGCACATCGAAAAAAGTGATCGCACCGGTAAGAAAATACTCGCATAACAGGATTTGTCTGGCCTGGGTGCGCTGTTCCGGCATTTTTACCAGGCTGCTTGTGCTGAGCGCATCCCAGTCGAAAAGCTGTTTCATGCGTTCCCATTCAACCACGCGGAAGTATCCCATACCGATCAGGCGGGTGGAAAGCAGTTGGGAGCATGTATCCCAGAGTTTGTCCGCCATAAACGTGCTGCGGTTTTCAAAACCGGCCACGGCCACCAGTTTTTTGGCGGAAGCGGGTTGTGCGGCGATGATGGCGGGGGCGTCGGCGGAAAGGCGGTTGGATGTGCGTTCGGTCGTAGCGCAGGCTGTTAGCAACAACAAGCACCACAGGGCGGGCGGCAATATTTTAAGGAATTGAATGTTATTCTTCATCGGCCTTTATCTGGATTGCTTGATTCAGAAGATTGTCGGTGTCGATTTTGATTTTACCATTGGGCATGGTTTTCAGCATTTCGTCTGCCAGCCAGGCCAGTCGCTTTTCGCGCGACGCATTTTCATGTGAAATTAAATTGATGAGCAGATTAATGGGGTCTGCCTGCAATTGCCGGTGGGCAGTCCGTTTCTGCACGATGGACCAGAGCATTTTGCCGGTCTTGCAGTCTTTTAAACCCATGGAACACGACACCACAACGGCATCGTAAACAACCGCATGAATGGCGGCGGATTGATCGATCCGGCCCAGCAACACGGCATCGCACCCAAGTTTTTGGCCGAGTTTTTCCGAAGAAAACGCAGATAATTGCCCAGGTGTCTGCACCCCCAGTTCTTTCATGACGGCATTGACTCTGTCTTCTGAAATGATCCGAAACCCCTTGGCTTTAATCCGGCCGGAGATTTCCAGATTAAAAATCTTTTCGATATCCGGATCAAGAGATTGATTGTCCACCGGCAGCACCGCAATAATTTCCGGAATATGCCGATCGAACTCCGGGTGGCGCCATACCAATGCGTCATCGTTTGGCGGATCGGTGGATTGAGAAAATGCATCCAACCTGAACAGCAACAATATCAGCAAGATGTAATTAAATTTTTTATACGATTCAACCAGCGACATGGTCGTTCGATCATTTGTTGTGTAAAGAATTTGACTTTGTAATAGTACATTGGAAAATAATATTCAATTAGTTATTTCGCTTTTACCGCCGTGCGCAAAATATTTTCATCTGCCATAAACCGTCAATACCTTTATGAATCAAATACTCAAGCCGAATGCGAATTGGTCTTGAACCTGCACAACATTGTTCTTGTTTATATTACTCAATTTGATATGGATAAAATTCTGGCCGCAACCCAAAAGAGCGAAAAATATGGTACGGGGAATCGGATAAACAAATATGGCGCGATACGAGCACTTACCCATATATTTAAAAGCTATGGAAATGGGAGTATATCTGGATACGGTTGTCAGAAATTTCAGCCGTTATCATAAATATACCATTGGTCAGGATTTACGGGATTTGTCACGAAATATCATCAAGTTGATCATCCGTGCCAATTCGTCCGTTCACAAAACAGAATCACTGTTTGATCTGGTGCAGCATTGCGAAATGTTGAAGACGATGTTGTTTTTTGCCAAAGAAACGAAGGCATTTCAAAACTTCAATTCATTTCAATATGCTACTGGGTTGGCGGTGTTGCTGTGCAAACAGAGCGAAGGATGGTTGCAAAGCAGCAAAAAGAGCCAGAATCATCAACTGCCGTCAAAAGCAGGCAGATGAGCGTGTTCAGAATACTGTGCGCCTTTTCCGCCAAAATATATGACTGGATGTGATTATGTGATGTGTTTTGGCATATAAGTTCAGGGAACCGAGCAATCGGTTTCCGATGGAAAGATATCTTCCGGTATCTTTCGTCAAGTGAAAAGGTGACCGGCCGCGTCGTGGTATTGGTCGTCTACTACCAACGCAAACAATACCAACAACGCGTGGATCATGAATTTCAACAACGGCAACGACAACAACAACAATAAGAACAACGATAACTACGTTCGCGCCGTCCGGGGTGGAAAGTATTCGCTGCTGTCTTTTCGGTCCATTTACAATTCGTATATGGATTGCCGAAAGAGAAAACGGGGTACAATCAATGCTCTTCGTTTTGAATATGATGTGCTGGGCGGTCTGTTTGATCTTGCACATGAACTTCAACGGGGAACGTACCAGCTATCCCGCTCTGTTTGCTTCATTACTCGCAACCCAAAATTAAGGGAAATATTTGCTGCGGATTTTCGGGATCGAATCGTTCATCATCTGATTGTTCGAGAACTCGAAAAATACTGGGAACCGAGATTTATTTTTGATTCATATGCTTGCAGGCGTAACAAGGGTATTCATGCTGCAGCCAGTAGACTTCAGCAGTTCATGTTAAAAGTCTCTAAAAGCCAAAAAATTCCGGCATATTTTATTCAGCTCGATATCCGCTCTTTTTTTATGAGCATCGATAAAAGCATTTTGTTTTCCATTTTTGAAAAGAAAAACATTCAACAAGAACTTCTGAATCTGCTGTATCAGACTATTTTTCATGACTGTACGCAAAATTACTTTTTTCGGGGCAATCGGGAACTGCTCGATCAAGTTCCGGCCCATAAGTCGCTATTCAAGGTGGATAAAGGCAAGGGACTGCCTATCGGCAATCTGACTTCCCAATTTTTTGCAAATGTTTACCTCAATGAGTTGGATCAGTTTGTAAAACATTCATTAAAATGCCGATTTTATCTTCGATATGTGGATGATTTTTTACTGCTGTCGGCAAATCCGGAAGAATTATATGAATGGAAAGACCGGATTGAGATTTTTTTGAAGAACAGCCTGGCGCTTAAACTGAAGTCGGGCGACAAAGTTCGCAGGGTATCTGAAGGTGCCGATTTTCTGGGTTATATCATCAGGCCGGGCTATATTCTTGTCCGAAGGCGCGTGGTCAACAACCTGAAGTACAAAGTGGCTTTGTTTAAAGAAAAGATGATTTCTGTTACGACGGTTCCAGTTGATTGCCGTTGTTTCAGCAATGGCCTCGCGGCGATAAACTGCAACATCGCTTATCGAATCATGACCATGAATCCGGAATTGGTGCTTGAGTTGAGACAGGTTCTCTCTTCGTATCTGGGGCATTTTAAACATGCCCAAAGTCATCGACTGGTTCAATTCTTGTTTGCAAAACATCTCTGGCTCAATACAATTTACCAGTATTTAAACTGTTGTATCCATTTGCGATATATGCCGAAAATCGAATTCAGAAGCCTGAGGGCACAGATCCGTTTTTTCAGGTGTCGGCTCGAAGGTATGCTCATTTTCTGCAGGATTGGGAATTTTATCGAGATATTTGATAATGACGCCATGGTGGTGCATAAATTTTTCGGAGGAAAATTGAAAAAAGGCTTCAGGGGCATGAAAATAGTCTTGGGCTTCCCGGTTACAATGAAAAGAGATTATTTGCTCAAAGCAATGGCCAATGGATATTCGGTTGCATTTATCGAGGAGGGTCAGCCTGGTAAATGGATCAAACACCGGTATGTAAGCATGATCATTCAACAGACGGATGAAACCGTAAATGTAACACAAACTCTTCAACCATCAAAAAAGGGAAAACAACATGATAAAAATACGGATTAGTGCATGCAGCTTTTTTGTTCTGATGCTTACAGCGGCGGTATTATGGGCTGCGCCGGTTCCGGATACCGGGCAGATAAAATGTTACGATGTCGCCGGTAATGTGATCACCTGCCCATCGCCGGGCCAGGCGCTTTACGGGCAGGATGCCAACTACAGCACCAACCCCATGTCCTACACCAAGCTGGATGGCAGTGGGAATGCACTTCCGGATTCAGCCACGTCATGGGTC
Organism: uncultured Desulfobacteraceae bacterium; assembly: GCA_903953895.1. Taxonomy (GTDB): domain Bacteria; phylum Desulfobacterota; class Desulfobacteria; order Desulfobacterales; family Desulfatirhabdiaceae; genus RAAP-1. Next base: position 16,579 of record CAJBLH010000129.1, read on the forward strand.
ATGGTGAAAGACAACGTGACAGGTTTGATCTGGGAGATGAAAACCAACAAAGATGGTGTCAAGAATTACAATGATCCCCACGATGCGGATAACACATACACCTGGTACGATAGCAACCCGGCCACTAATGGCGGCAACGCGGGAACTCCAGGCAGCGGCACGGATACGGAAGATTTTATTAAAGCCTTGAACGATGCAAATTATGGCGGCTACAGCGACTGGCGGCTGCCAACCATCAAGGAACTGGCTTATATCGTTGACTACAGCATCCCCTATCCGGGACCGACGATCAATACTACATATTTTCCCAATACGGCCGCGTCGTGGTATTGGTCGTCTACTACCAACTCGAACTATACCTACTTCGCGTGGATCATGAGTTTCTACTACGGCAGCGACAGCTACAGCAATAAGAGCAACGATAACTACGTTCGCGCCGTTCGGGATGGACAGTCTGGATCATTTGGTGATTCGATCATTGGATTATTTGACTCTTTGGGCAGCGAATATGCTGCTGGTAGCTATACAGATAACGGAGATGGCACGGTAACGGATACATCCACAGGTCTAATGTGGCAGCAGGCCGGTTCTTCCAATTATATGGACTGGGAGCAGGCGCTGGCCTATTGTGAGGGGCTGAATCTGGGTGGCTATACAGACTGGCGGCTGCCTAATAAAAAAGAATTACAAAGTCTGGTGGATTACAGTCGGTACAATCCGGCAATCAATACTACATATTTTCCCAATACGGCCGCGTCGTGGTATTGGTCGTCTACTACCTACGCAAGCACTACCAGCTACGCGTGGATCATGGATTTCTACTACGGCTACGACGGCCCCAGCTATAAGTACTACGATAGCTACGTTCGCGCCGTTCGTGGTGGACAGTATTGGTCATTGGGTAATTTGGTTATTTCCCCGTTGAGTCAGATGGTAACAAAAGACGCTGGCAGCACAACATTCAGCGTATCCAACACCGGAACCGGGACGATGCCTTGGACTGCGGCCGTGCAGCCAGGAAGCGAATGGCTTACGATCACATCTGGAAGTAGTGGAAGCAATAGTGGAACTATTACTTGCAGCTTTCCCGCTAATACCGAAGTGTCGGAGCGTACGGGTACAATCGAGGTTACAGCAGTTGGGGCAACTGGCAGTCCAATGTTTGTGACGGTTAAGCAAGCGGCAGCTCCGGCTAAACCAATTTTGAAAGTTGATCCACCCAATCAAGATGAACCAAATACCAGCGGCACGACTACTTTCAATGTTTCCAACACCGGAACCGGAACAATGTCCTGGACAGCCTCAGTGACGAAAGGCGACAGTTGGCTTTCGATTACACCACTGAGCGGAATGAACACAGGAACAATCACCTGCAGCTACATTTCCAATGAAGCCACATCGGCACGTACGGGTACAATCCGGGTAACCGCAGACGGAGCGAATGGCAGCAGTCCGACGGATGTTACGGTTACGCAAGCTCCGGCTAAACCAATTTTGAAAGTTGATCCACCCAATCAAGATGTACCAAATACCAGCGGCACGACTACTTTCAATGTTTCCAACACCGGAACCGGAACAATGTCCTGGACAGCATCTGTGATATCCGGCAGCGACTGGCTGTCGATTACATCGGGCAGCAGCGGCAGCAATTCTGGAACCATCACCTGCGGTTTTACGGCCAACACCAGCACAACGAGCCGCACCGCCACCATCCGGGTAACGGCAACCGGCGCCACCGGCAGCCCGGTGGATGTTACGGTGACGCAAGCGGCTATGCCGGTTCAGACGGTGTTGTCGGTAACGCCGACCTATATTACAGTAACCAAGGAAGCCGGGGCTACAGGGTTCTATGTATTTAATACGGGCACCGGAACGATGCCGTGGACGGTGGAGGTGATATCCGGCAGCGACTGGCTGATGATCGTATCGGGCGGCAGTGGCAACAATTCTGGAACCACCATCTGCAGCTACACGGCCAACACTGGTACAGCAAACCGCATGGCCACTATCCGGGTAACCGCACCCGGGGCTGCCGGCAGCCCGGTGGATGTTACGGTAATCCAGGGGGCTATAACAACGGATTGTACAGCGACGTTAGACAGCAACCTATCTCTTCACATACCGCTTCTTTCCAGTCTCTGGTGGGGCGGCCCGTCTTACTGGGCGGATCTGGTTTATGAGTTCAATCCGGCGTATCCGACATGGATACCATTTAAGCTGACCAATGCCACCATCATCCAGAGCGGTATATTTTCGTGCGCCGCATCCACGCTGTCCGACGATCTTAAAGTCCATATTCCCGATCTCTTGTTTCCGGATGGCATTACCCGGATGTGGGTGGATATGGAGTACAGTTCGGTGCTTTCCACCGACAGTCAGGCTTATTTTGTAGTCACGAACTATGGCGTTGTTTCCAATTAGGTACCTGTTGTTATGGCCAAACGGTCTGCATCGGGCTTATGTCCGCCCAATGGCCATAACCGTAACGGTGACGTCGTTTTTTTGAATTTCTCCAGA
>CAJBLH010000130.1 GCA_903953895.1 uncultured Desulfobacteraceae bacterium
CACCGGCACCACAGACCGGTGAATATCCGCATAATGTTCCTGCTCGAAAAACAACCGGTTGACCACGCGCTTGAATATCTCGGTTTTTCCCATGCGCCGCTGTCCCAGCAGCACCAGGGACATACTGCGGCGTTCGATGGCGTTTAACGCTGCCTGGTGCAGATAATTCAGATGCTCTGTCCGGTCGGTATAGACAGGTTCCGGAACGATGGGCCGAATGGCGTATCGGGGCAGGGGATGATGATTCATGGAAAATGACTCCTCGGCAGTTCGCTGGTTTCCGTTTACCTATCTGCGCCAGGCAGGATGTCGCTGGAGGAACGAAACATAACTGTTCATTTTTTTGGGTGGTTGTGGCGGTAACCCAACATGCGATACTACATTCTCATGAATTCATCATATATCGTATATGCCATAAAATAAAAACCCCCCTGACACCGATTTGTACCATCGGATCAGAGGGGCATATATCATCGCTGTTTCTCTCGAATGGCAAAATTAGTGCCAACTGTCATTTACGGTCATAGATTAATTTCATTGCGTTATATGCCTTCATATTTTATGTTTGGTATAAAGCGGGCAAAATTAGAAATAAGCCCAAAAGATCACTTTCATTTTCAGATGTCAAACAGCCGGCTTTCAGCAGGGGATAGGTTTTTGACTTTTCATATTCAATCTGAATCATTGTCTCTGGGGACCCATTCATGAAAAATATCTGGATTATCGGTGCGGGACGATTTGGTAAAAAAGCGGTATCGGCAATGAAACTACGTTATCCGGAAACCGCCCTCACCGTAGTGGACCACTGTTCCAAAGCCTGTGAGGCCATTACGGAACCCGGCTTGACGGTGGTGTGCATGGATGGCGTATCTTTTCTGAACAAATTCCTCAGTGATGAGGATGCGCCTGACTGGGTGATACCGGTCATACCGGTTCATCTGTCTTTTGCGTGGATACAGCTCAGGCTATTGCCAGATATTTTGTTGGCTCCTGTTGAAATTCCTGAGGTCATCTGTAGATCGCTTCCCAACGTCTTTTCCGGACAGGCTGGTCAGATTTTTGCCAGCAATGCCTCCTTTGTCTGTCCGGAGAACTGTTCGGAACCTCAGGAACTGTGTACCCATACCCATCTGCCCAGAAAACAGTTCCTGTACCAAGCGATCGCAGCGCTTTCCTGCGATGGTTTTTTGAATCGTGTTCTGCAAAGCCATCAACTGGCGCCAGGCATCGGAGGGATTACGCCGGTTGCATTGTTTCAAGCACTCTCTGCCGTGGCGAAATATCCCGGAAACATCCTTCTGAGTACTGCCTGTCGCTGTCACGGGGTTGTTCAGGCATTCAGAAAAATCCATCTGGAAAGTTGAAGCTGCCGGTTTCAGGCTGTGTTCGGTGACACGATGTTTCCAGGATTTTCCTTGATTTAACCCCTGTTTTTTTCCATAATGGCTCATATGAGTTATATTTTTGACTTTCATACCGCCAGAGCCTACGAACAGTGGTCAAACAGACCGGAAATCAAACGTGCAGAGACATCCGAACTCCGGTTGATGATGGAGATGCTCAGCCCCATGCGGGGAAAGACTGTTTTGGAAGTTGGCTGTGGAATCGGGTCCGGTCTGATTCCATTCATCGAAAAAGGGCTGCTGGCTACCGGGATTGACCCGTCTCCCTATATGCTGGATATTGCGCACCGTCGGCTTGAAGATCGGGCGGATCTGCATCGGGGTTCGGGAGAAGATCTGCCTTTTGAAGACAATTCATTCAATTATGTTTGTCTGAATTCCACCCTTGAATTTGTGGATGACTATAAGGCGGTGATCGAAGAAGCCTGCCGGGTAGCTAAGAATATGGTTTATATCGGCATGATGAACCGTTTTGCACTGAAAGGGTATCGTCACCGCTTCAATGAGATTTTATCCGAGAACATTCGGGTTCAGCTACAGTATTTCAGTATCGGGGAAATCAAATGCATTTTGCGCCGGCTTCTTGGCGATGTTCCGATTGAGTCACGGGCCATCTTCCATTTTCCGGTTTCGCTGATGCGGCTGTTTTCCCGACTGGAGCAATCCAGATTTTTTCAGAGATGTCCGTTCGGAGCTTATGCGGGAATTGTGGCGGTGCTGGTTCCCCGGTTCAAAACCAGGCCTCTGGCTCTGGAGTATCGGCCGGAAAGGAGCCCGGGTCCGGTTCCAGGATGAATCGGATACTTGAGGAGGTTCAATGGAAGCCTGTTTGTATGAATCTTTGAAGAATCTGAAAGTTCAATGCCATCTGTGCAGTCACCGCTGCGTTATTTCCGAAGGTCAACGCGGAAAATGCTGCGTCAGGGAAAATCAGGGCGGCGTCTTGAAAACGCTGGTCTATGGCAGATTGATTGATGCCCGCGGGGACCCGATCGAAAAAAAACCGTTTTTCCATTTCATGCCCGGAAGCCTCTCTTTTTCCATTGCAACGGTGGGCTGTAACTTCTCATGCCTTTTCTGTCAAAACGCCGGTAGTTCCCGAATGCCGGCGGATCAGAATGGAAGAATCGCGGGAACTTTCTGCGATGCGACAGTGGTTGTGGATGAAGCGCTAAAAACCGGGTGTCGCAGCATTGCTTACACCTATACGGAGCCGACAGTCTTTTTTGAATTTGCAATGGACACGGCAAGGCTGGCCAAAGAAAAAGGGCTGCGAAACGTTTTTGTGACCAACGGGTTTATGACGCCCGAGGCACTTGAGAAAATCCGACCCTGTCTGGATGCCGCCAATGTGGACTTGAAGGCTTTTCGGGAAGAATTTTATCAGCAAATTTGTGGTGCCGCTCTCAAGCCTGTTCAAAAAAACCTGGTACGAATGAAATCCATGGGAATTCATCTCGAAATTACAACTCTATTGATACCCGGAATGAATGATGATCCTGTTCAGCTTTCCGAAATGGCTGCCTTTATAGCCGCTGATCTTGGCGCGGACACTCCCTGGCATATCAGCCGTTTCCATCCGACATACAAACTAACCGATTGCCCGCCGACCCCGGTCAGCAGTCTGACAAATGCCAGAGAAATCGGTATTCAGGCTGGTCTGCATTATGTTTATACCGGAAATATTCCCGGCGATCATGGCGAGAATACGTATTGCCACCACTGCGGTAAACTACTCGTCGAAAGATGGGGATATACCATCCAACAAAATCGGATACGCAACAGCCGATGTCCGTTCTGTCAGGTGCTGATACCCGGAATAGAAATATCTGGATAAATTTTCCAGGGTTAATTGTTAAGGCAACTCACATGAAATAATCTCCCAGTTCGAGATGTTTTTAATTATGAAACCAACACATTCAGGATGGTCATGACAAAAGAAAAAATGATGATGCAGTTTGTCTGGGGAATTGCCTTGTTTCTGGCAGGTATTGGGATGTTTTTCAGAATTCCCCAAGTCATGCCGCAAATCAAATCCAATCCCCAATTTGCTGATGGTATTGGTTTTATCTATTTTTGTTTGTATCTTCTGGGCGTGTTGCTTGTGGGTGGCGGTATCAAAAAACTGGCGCATACCTATAAAAAATACAATGAAATGCATTCTCCATAATCCAGGTGTTCACAAATCACAATTTGCAACCAAATGTGGGGGGATATTATGTCACTCACTCCTGAGAAAAGCAGTGGCGACGACACCAAGCTTCAAAACCTGCAGGCAGAGGTTGGATACCGCGTTAAGCTTCAGGAAATTGGAAATCGGATTCATGCCGCTTCGGATCTCGACGAAATCCTGGTCCATCTGAAAGATGAAATTATCAAATTTTTTGAAGCAGATCGCATCACCATTTATGCCGTTGATCCCCAGAAACGAGAGTTGTTTTCCCGGTATAAATCCGGAAATGAAATCGAAGAGATCCGGATTCCGGTTTCCCCCGGCAGCATTGCCGGGTTTTCCGCCTTCAAGCAGCAACTGGTTAGTGTCAAAAACGTGTATGACGACAATGAACTCTCCCTTATCGATCCGAGTCTACAGTTTGACAGATCCTGGGATCAAAAATCGAGTTATGCAACCCGGCAGGTACTGGCATGTCCCATCACCCATCTGAAATATTTGCTGGGTGTGGTCCAACTGATCAACCGTAAATCCGGCGGTTTTTTCACGGCCAAGGATGAACAGGCCGTCCAGGAAATCGCCAGGATTCTTGGCATCGCTTTTTTCAATCAGCGGCGGATATCCGGTAACTGGCATTCCAAGTTCGACTATCTGATTGATAATGGGATGTTGACACGGGAGGAGCTGAAAAAAGCCTTTCTTGTGGCGGATCAGAAAAAACTACCCATCGAATCCGTGCTGCAAAGTCAATATAAAATTACCAAGCAGACCATCGGCCGATCTCTCAGCGAGTTCTACAAGGTTCCTTTTGTGGCATATAACCCCGATGCCCCCGTTCCGGAAGAACTGCTGTCCCGCGTCAAATCGTCATTCATGCGACATAATGTATGGGTTCCACTGCGAAACGAAGCGGGTCGAGTCGTTGTCGCTGTCAGTAACCCCGCTGATACGCAAAAAATCCATGAAATCAAGACGATTTTTAAGAAAGACGGAGCTATCCACTGCTGTGTGGCGATGCGGGAGGATATTTTTCGCTATATCGATCTGTTTGCCCGTGCCGAAAAACAAGGCGCCGGGATCGCGGATATTCTTTCGCGGTTTCAGCCGGAAAAAACTGAATCTGCGGAAACAGACGTCGTTGTTGGGGAAGAAGACAGCGCAGTGGTGCAATTGGTCAACAAGATCATCCTCGATGCAGTCGAGCAAAAAGCCTCGGATATTCATATCGAACCCTATCCGGACAAAGAAAACACCCAGGTTCGCATGCGCGTTGACGGTAGCTGCCGGATTTATCAAAGTTTTCCTCACCATTTTCGCAAGGCTGTTGTCTCACGCATCAAAATCATGTCGGACCTCGACATTTCTGAACAGCGTAAGCCTCAGGATGGAAAGATTAAGTTTAAAAAATTCGGCGGAAAGGATATTGAGATCCGCGTGGCAACCATTCCGACACAGGGCGGCATGGAAGACGTCGTAATGCGGCTTCTGGGATCGGAGGAGCCGGTTTCCCTCGACAAGATGGGTTTTTCGAAACAGAATCTGGAAAAATTCATCCGGGTGATTACCACGCCGTACGGGCTTGTTGTTGTCTGTGGACCGACGGGGTCCGGAAAAACGACCACTCTGCATTCGGCTCTGGGATACATCAACAAACCCGAAACCAAAATCTGGACAGTGGAAGATCCCGTTGAAATTTCCCAGAAAGGGCTGCGCCAGGTTCAGGTAAAGCCAAAAATCGGCCTGGACTTTGCCGCAGCCTTGCGGGCGTTTTTAAGGGCCGACCCGGATGTCATCATGGTAGGCGAAATGCGGGACAAGGAAACCGCAAAAATCTGCATCGAAGCATCGCTGACCGGTCATCTGGTCTTTTCAACCCTTCACACCAACAGTGCTCCGGAAAGTATCACCCGGCTTCTGAACCTCGGGATGGATCCGTTCAATTTTTCCGATGCGTTGTTATGTATTCTGGCGCAACGCCTGGTAAAAAAACTTTGCAGCCAATGTAAAAAACCCTATCATCCCGACCGGTCTGAATATGAAGATCTGGTGCGCGAATATGGCACTGAGGATTTTCATCGAAACGTCAATATCCCCTATACGGCGTCTCTGGAGCTTTTTCAGTCTGCGGGCTGCGATGCTTGCAACAAATCCGGATATCGCGGCAGAATGGGGATTCATGAACTGTTGATCGGAACCGATCCTATCAAAGAGATTATCCAGCAGAAAGTCGGGATTGAAACACTCCGGGAGCAGGCCATCAAAGATGGCATGAGAACCCTCAAACAGGATGGCATCGAGAAAATTTTCGGGGGGAACTGCAACCTGGTTCAGGTTCGAAATGTCTGCATCAGATAGCTGGATCCGCCGGTATGCCGCTTACATTTTTCCGGATCGAAATATCGAATAGATCAGCCAGATGCCCAGAAGTGTTGCAATCGTGTAGCCGGCCAGCCCCAGAATTCCGGTAATGCTCAGGGTTTGCTGACCCATGAAATGAAAGGAAAATTCCAGCACTTTCTGGGAGGAATTCAGAATCAGGGATGCGGCGATGGTGGAGGCCGCAATGACGATGCCGATGGTCAGCCGGTTGATGCCTTTTTCCAGCCGGGCGTCCATACTGGAAAAACCGCTGTGATGCAACTCCAGCCGCTGTTTTCCGGCAGCGGTCTGTTTCAGGATTTCATGGAGCCACTTGGGCGTTGTTTTGAGCTGAGACCCCATCTCACGAATATCTTTCGCCATTTCGGTGAACAGACTCTGAGGATCATATCGTTTTTCAAGAAATTTTTTGGCAAAAGGTCGGGAGATTTCCAGAAGGCTGGCGTTGCTTTCTAAAATCTTACCCAGCGCCTCGGTCTGAATGAGCGTTTTGAAAAGCAGCAAGAGATTTCGGGGAAGCTTGATGCGATATTTCAAAACCAACTGCATGACCTGATCATAAACATCTCTGACGGAAATGGTTTTCAGGGATCGGCCATAAAACGGTTCCGATACGTCCTTGAGATCGGCTTTGAATTCCTGGAGATTTGCCATGTCCTGCCGAAGAATTCCGGCATCCTCAAGCGCTTCCATCACCATATCATAATCACGTTCGGCAAAACCAAGCAGCAGGTGGGCGACATGGCGCATCATGTCGTCATCCAGAAACCCCATGATGCCAAAATCCACGATGCCGACGCAGTTGGCGGTCATGACAATGGTATTGGCCGGGTGGGGATCTGCGTGAAAAAACCCGAATTCCATGAGCTGTCTGGAAAATGATCTCAACCCGATCAGAGCGATCTTCTGCGGATCGATGCCTGCCGCCCGAAGTGTTTCCACCTGATCCATTTTGATCCCATCGATGAACTCCATAACCAGCACGGATTTCGATGTCAGATCCCAATACACTTGTGGAATATGGATTTCATCGCTGTCTTTGAAATTTTTACCGAACCGATCGATGTTGCCGGCTTCGATGAACATATCGAGTTCGTTGAAAATGGTTCGTTCAAATTCTTTTACGATATTGGTAGCGCCGACAACCTTTCCGAGTTCAAAGTTCTTTTCGATGATCCCGGAAAGAGAATACATCAGCCGGATGTCCTGTTCGATGATTTTGCGTATTCCGGGACGGATGACCTTGACGGCCACTTTCTCCCCGGTAAACAGCCGTGCAGCGTGTACCTGGGAAACCGATGCCGCGGCAATGGATTCTGCATGACATTCCCTGAAAATGGATGGAACGGGCTTTTTCAGCTCTTCTTCAATCACCTGCTGGATTTCTGAAAATGGGACGGCAGGCACCTGATCCTGAAGCTTTCGCAATTCTTCGATATAGGAGGCCGGGAAAATATCCGCCCGCGTACTCATCAACTGACCCAGTTTGATAAAGCTAGGTCCGAGTTCCTCGAATATCCTGCGAATACGCTCTGGAGAGGGGAACCCGGTTGCAGCTTTGCCCACCATATCGAGGGGGCGTTTGGTCACTGCGGCGCCAAATCCGCCTAACCAGTCAAAAAAATTGCCGAAGCCATGTCGAACCAGAATCCGGCATATCCCGGCAACCCGTTTAACGCCCATCACCCCGGAAAATCCTTTTGCCATATTCATGAAAATCGCCTTCTTGCCAGAGAGACATCTCTTTCTTATCTAAAATTTCACGCAACCTATAAGGAGAATGGCGTTACTTGCTCTGGGAAAAGAGCTCCTGGTTGGACGCCCGCATGTCCCGCTTCAGAATTTTTCCAGTGGGGGTTTTGGGAAGCGCGTCCATGATCACGATTTTCTTGGGAACTTTAAAGGGCGCCAGCTCTTTTTTGCAGTGTTCGATGATTTCCTGCTCCGTTATTTTCTGGCCGCGCCGGACTACGACAAAGGCTGTAACCGCTTCCACCCAGGAAGGATGATTGATGCCGACCACCGCCACTTCCTCGACACGGCTGTCCTGATAGATCACTTCTTCCACCTCGCGGGTCGAGACATTTTCCCCGCCGGTTTTGATCATGTCTTTCTTGCGATCCACCACAGCGATATAGCTGTCCGCATCGAGAACACCGATGTCGCCTGAATGAAACCATCCGCCTTTCATGGCCTCATCGGTTTTCTGAGGCTCTTTGAAGTACATCATCAAGGCATGAGGGCCTCTGCCGCAGATCTCGCCGGGAACATTGATATCGGTGATCGGCAGATTTTCTTCATCTTCCAGCCGGGTTTCCATGTTCAGAGCTGCCATGCCGGCAGATCCCAGCTTGGTCATGGCGTCCTTGGCTCTTAACATCGTGTGATACGGAGCCAGCTCGGTCTGTCCATAATAATTGTAAACCTTGCTTCCGGGCAGGCGTTTTATGATTTCCTTCAGAACTTCAACGGGCATGATGGATGCGCCATAATAGCATTTTTTCAAACTGGATAAATCGTATTTATCAAAATCGGGGTGACGCATCAGGCCGATCCAGACCGTGGGCGGGGCAAAAAACACGGTTGCCTTGTAATCCGCGATGGTTTTAAGAATTTTATCGATTTCCGGCGACAACAGGATGTTGGTGGCGCCGACCCAGAACATGGGATTCATGAATACGTCCCGCTGGGCGCAGTGAAAAATGGGAAGGGCATTGACGCTGATATCATCCGACTGATACTCGCCGTCGATTATGGTACTCATGTATTCGGACATCAGTGCCTGGTTACTGATGATAACGCCCTTGGGAAGCGATTCTGTTCCGCTGGTATAAGTCATCTGACAGGGATCTTCGATATTCAGGATCATGTCCGGTTCGGTTGTGGGATAAGACTGGCACCAGGTATCGAAATCCGTGAACCGGTCGCTGATTGGCGGTTTCCCTGCACCCTGATTGGACCAGATCAAGGTTTTAACGGTCGGCATGTCATCCAGGACATCCTTCACCAGATCGTAAAGCGCATCTTCCACGATAAACAGCGTGCTTTCGGAATGATTGATACAATAGGTGATATCTTTTCCGCGCAGCAGGTAATTGATGGCCAGATATACGGCCCCGGCCTTGCAGCATCCCAGCCAGGTCACCACGTGATGAATCGTGTTGTGGGCCAGAATGGCCACCCGGTCGTATTTTTGAACGCCGAGCCCGATCAGGGCGTTGGCCACACGATTGGACTGTTCTTCGAGTTCGGTGTAGGTCAGACTCTTATCGCCGAAAATCAGCGCTTTTTTGTCCGGATAATGATAGGCGCTTCTCCGGATCATGTCTGCGATGACCCATCGATTGACCTTGTTGTACCGGTTTTTCAAAAATTCGACGGTGTCTTTATTGATGACGTTGTAATGTGCCGATTCTTCGCCGGTCAAAGGAACAATTTTACTGTTGGACATATGTGTCTCCCATGCTATAGACTTTCAGAAAATTCATTTCGCAAGGCAGCAGGGAGGGAATAGGCCTTTTTCGGCCATTCCCGACCGATAACGCAGCGAAATTATTTTTCTGAAAGTCTATAATGAATGTATTGTGAACAGGGATATACAGAATGAAAAGAATCCATATTTTTCTTTTATCCTGTATATCCTGTCCATCCATGTGAATGAAAATTCATCCGCTTAATAGCTATTTCATGTGTGACGATTAAAGCATTTCGATGGCGCAGGCCATGGACACACCGCCGCCGCCGCAGAGGGTGGCCAGACCCAGGGTGTTGCCGCGTTTTTTCATGGCATGCATCAGGGTGACCATGAGCCGCGCGCCGGTGGCTCCTACGGGATGACCCAGCCCGATACCCGAACCGTTGATGTTGGTGATCTCGCGGTTCAAGCCCAGCTCTTTTTCGCAGCCGACATACTGGGCTGCAAAGGCTTCGTTGACTTCGATCAGCTCGAAATCACCGAGTTTGAGATTGTTGTTTAGAAGCAGATTTTTAACGGCTGGAACCGGGGAAAGCCCCATGATCGCCGGATGGCATCCCCCTCTTGAGACAGCCTTGATTCGGGCGATGGGGGAAATCCCCAGCTCTTTGGCTTTTTCAGCAGACATGATGACCATGCCGGCGGAGCCGTCATTCAGGCCGCTGGAATTGCCGGCTGTGACCTTGCCGGTTTTGGGAACAAAACCCGGCGGCAGTTTCTGCAGTTGATCCAGGGTCATACCCGGCCGGAAATGTTCGTCCTTGTCGAAAATGATCGGCGCTTTTTTCCGCTGCGGAACTTCAACCGGAACGATCTCTTCTTTAAAAGAGCCGTCGTTTGTGGCCCGCTCGGCGTTATTGTGGCTTCTTAACGCCACTTCGTCCATTTCCTCACGGCTGATATTCAGAAGTTGCGCCACGAATTCGGCGGTCTGCCCCATGATATAAGGTTTGCCGATAAACGATTTGGCGGGAGCTTCTTCCAGATTCAGGGGGGCCGTGGCATCCAGGGGCATGAGCATCGAGCCGCAGTGCAGGGCGTGAATCATGGCATCGACAAACTGCTGATCCTGAAGCCGGCATCCCCACCGGGCGCCGGGAACCGTGTAGGGAACCCCGGACATATGCTCGACACCACCGGCCAGAATGACATCGGCCATGCCCGCCTGAATCATGGCCATGCCGGAAACGACGGCTTCCATACCGGAAATGCAGACGCGGTTGACGGTAGCGGCAGTCACGGTTTCCGGGATGCCTGCCATCAGCGCCGCCACCCGCGTCGTATTCAGGGTATCGTGATGTTCCAGGCAGCACCCGTAACGCACATCATCGATCAGCGCCGGGTCGATATTGGCCCGCCGGACAGCTTCTTTCATGGTGATGCTGGCAAGGGTGGCGCCGTTCAAGTCTTTCAAACTGCCGCCGAACGTGCCGATAGCGGTCCGGCATGCAGATACAATGACTACATCCTTCATTTTCAAATCTCCTTAATAATTTTGACGGTTATCCATTAATTTTTACATGGATATACAGGATGAACCGGTAACGTCTATTTTCCGCCAAAAGCATCTTCGGCAATATCGACGACCGTGCTGTCGGCGGCGTTAATCACGTCCATTTTTCCGCGGGTGATTGGAAGAACCGTGTTGATATAGAATCGGGCGCCGGCAATCTGCCCTTCATAGAATACCGCATCCTTGCCCTTGGCGCCGGCTTGCAGTTTTTTGCCGGCCACAGTTGCCCGCCACAGCAGCATCCAGGCCATCACCGCATCGCCTGTGACATCCATGAATGCATACGCATGGGAATAAGCGGTCATGGCTTTTTCGGAAGCCGCCATCTTGCCGATGAAAGCAGCGGTCTTTTCCAGTTCCGCTGCAGCCGTCTCCATCTTGCCGGCCAATCCTTCAAGACCGCTGATATTTTTAGCAGTTGCTATGGTCTGCCGGATTTCGGCAAGCAGATCCCGGAAAGGCTGTCCCTTATTGAGTCCCAGTTTTCTTCCCAATAGATCCATGGCCTGAATGCCGTTGGTGCCTTCATAAATATGGGTGATCTTGCAGTCCCGCAGATACTGTTCCTGGGGATATTCCTTGGTATAACCATACCCGCCGTAAACCTGAATTCCCATGCTGCATACTTCGAATGCCCTGTCCGTAACGTAGCCCTTGGCAATGGGAATCAATAAATCGATGAGCCCCTGATACCTGGCTTTTTCAGCCGGATCACTGCTGATATGGATCATGTCTTCGCAATAGCCGATATAGTATAGAATGCTTCGGCTGGCCTCCGTACAGGTTTTCATACTCAGCAGCATCCGGCGTACATCCGGGTGCTGAATGATGGGAACCGGCGGGGCATCCTTTCCGCTAGCTGTCAGGTGCCTGCTCTGGACGCGCTCCCTGGCATAGTTCAGCGAATTCTGAAAAGATGCGGACGAACATCCCAGACCCTGCATGCCCACATCCAGGCGGGCCTCGTTCATCATGACGAACATGGCCCGCATCCCCTTGTTTTCTTCACCCAGCAGGGTGCCCCGGCATTTTCCCTTGCCGCCCAGGGTCAGGGAGCAGGTGGGGCTGCCGTGGATGCCCATCTTTTCTTCGATTCCCGTACAGACAACATCATTGAATTCTCCCAGGCTGCCGTCATCGTTGACCCATATTTTGGGAACCAGAAACAGCGAAATGCCGGAAGTTCCCGGAGGCGCACCTTCAAGACGGGCCAGTACCGGGTGAATGATGTTTTCGACCAGGTCATGCTCACCGCTGGAGATAAATATCTTGTTGCCGGTAATGGAATAGGTGCCGTCGGCGTTTTTCACGGCAGTGGCCGTCAACGCCCCCACATCCGATCCGGCCTGGGGTTCGGTCAGGAGCATGGTGCCACTCCATTCACCCGTGTACATTTTTTTCAAAAACAGATTTTTTTGCTTTTCAGTACCGAAATTCTCCACCAGTTTCCCGGCGCCGTGAGACAAAAGGATGGCCAGGGTAAAGGGGAAGTTGGCGCCGTGAAAATAGTTTTTTACCGCCATGGAAACGGATGTGGGCATCCCCTGGCCGCCCCACTTGGGGTCATCACACAAAGAAATCCATTCGCCTTCCTTGAAAAGTTCGTAAATGCGATGAAACGATTCCGGAACCCTGACCGTGCCGTTTTCTAATTTACATCCCTCTTCATCCGCAATTCTTAGAACCGGCAACATTTCTTTGACGGCCAGATTGCGCGCTTCGGCAATAATCAAGTCCACGGTTTTTTTAGTGAACTCGGCAAATCGTTCGTGTTTTGCCAGCTTTTCTACTTCCAATTGTTCATGAAGGACAAACTCCACATCTCTTTTGTCCATGATTACCTGTGCCATAATCATATCTCCTTGATTTATTTTAGATTTTATTTAAGCCTTTTGCCATCGTTTCCATCGAATCACGTGCCGGCTTCTTCTTTTAGGATAGCACCGGACGAAACAGTGCCGTAATTGAATGCACAAGTTGTGCCAGTTTGAATAATTGCGATAATTCAGATAGATAAGATGGTTAACCAATAACAAACAATACCCTGGTACAGTTACATCTGTACTATTTGCCGGTTTTATCATATAACTGTTCCATGGTAATGAAGCATCTGTAACCCCATCATGACCCCACAGAGGGCAGCATGAATATCGATGAAAAGGATTTTTTCCGGCAGGTCACACTCCGGATCTGCAGCAGTCTGGAAATTGAAAAAGCCCTGTGGCAATGCCTGTTGTATATCCGGAATTTTCTGCCGGCCAGCCAGATGAGCCTTCATATTTACCATCGCGATGTGGGCATTGTGGAGACCGTGGCCAATGCCACCATCAAGGGGTCCCGGGCCATGGCGCTGAATTCACAGCTCTCGGATGAAACGCGAAAAAACATCGAAAAGCAAGGGTTGATGCGGGTCCGGGCCATTCCCAGACTCGGTGATGATCCGGTGTGCAGCCCGGTTGCTGAAAAATTCAATGCACTGGATCTGCCGGCCGTGGTTTCCGACCTGGTTCTGGAGGGAAAACTCCTGGGGGTGCTGGCTATTTTCGGCAATGGGCGCACCGCTTTCACCGAAGAGCATATGCAGCTTATCGGCACCATCAACGAGCCTTTTGCCGTAGCCCTCACCAACAGCCTGCGGTACCGGGAGCTGCAGAAACTCAGGGATCTTCTGGCGGATGACAACCGGTATTTTCAGGACGAACTGCGGCGGATGATCGGTGAAGATGTCGTGGGCGCGGATTTCGGGCTGAAAACCGTCATGGATCTGGTCCGCCAGGTCGCTCCACTCGACAGTCCGGTATTGCTGCTGGGCGAAACCGGTTCCGGCAAAGAAGTGGTTGCCAATGCCATTCACAAAACATCTTCCCGCAGGCAGGCGCCGTTTATCAAAGTCAATTGCGGCGCCATTCCACCGACTTTGATGGACAGTGAATTGTTCGGACACGAAAAAGGCGCTTTTACCGGCGCCCTTTCCCAGAAGCGGGGACGAATCGAACGGGCCCACACCGGCACCCTGTTTCTGGATGAAATCGGCGAATTGTCCATGGATGCTCAGGTCCGGCTGCTTCGCGTCCTTCAGGAAAAAGAGATCGAGCGTGTCGGTGGATCGAGCCCAACACCGGTGAATATCCGCATCATTGCCGCCACCCACCGGAATCTGGAAAAAATGATGGCTGGCGGTGCTTTCCGGGAGGATCTGTATTTCCGCCTGCGGGTCTTTCCAATCCCCATTCCGCCCTTAAGAAGCCGGATGATGGATCTGCCAGCCCTGGTCAAACACTTCATACAGAAAAAAGCCCGTGAGATGAAACGCAGTCCTGCACCGGGATTGGCATCCGGCGCCCTGGATCGCCTGATGGCCTACCACTGGCCCGGCAATGTCCGCGAGCTGGAAAACGCCGTGGAACGGGCGCTCATCCTCAGCCGGGGGGAACCGCTGGTCTTTGATGACATCGCACCCAAAACCGATAAAATTCCGCCGGACCCATCCTTTCCATTCTATGCACCTTTGCCGGAAATTCAAGACTTAAATGCCTTGACAAGCCAGCACATCCGCCGGACCCTCGATCTTTGCAAGGGCCGTGTGGAAGGGGAAAATGGAGCGGCCAGACGCCTGAACATCCATCCTTCCACGCTGCGCAAGCGCATGCGAAAACTGGGGATTCCGTTCGGCAGATCGGCGACCATCGATGCATCACCGCCATGATCTCACCCAAGACAAGACCTGACGGATATGCTTTTTCCACCCTCTGAAGCCCGTGCATCCGCCATCAGTGCGTCGGGTCTCGACAGTTGATTGACGAGCCCGATTGTAAGCGCCTCTTCCGCCGACATTTTTTTGCTCAGCAGAATCATTTCGAGCGCCCTGGATCGGCCTACAATCCGCGAAAGCCGCTGCGTGCAACTATTTGATCAAAATGCATAATCCGGCATTTCCACGATTTCTCTGCCGTGACGACAGCAGATCGCAATGCTTGCCAGCGTATGCGGAAGGGTTATATCTGCAAAAAAAGTGGCCTGTAAGACTTTTCCTTTGTAAAAATCACTTTCCTTGCCTGTTTTCCGGGAAGCGGGATGGGCGATGACAGCCATATCGAGAAGACGCCAGGCCATGGCGACTTCACCAAAAGCGATCAGGGCCGGATAGGTGTAGGAAGCCCACTGCAGGGGGTCGGTCTTCATCCGGTTTTTCATTTCTCCAGCAGTTTCCCAGAGCCTGGATCCGACGCTTGCCAAGGCCCGAACACTCTCACCCAGTTCCGGGTGATCCCCGTGCTTCTGGCAGAAAGCATCGATTTCGGATTTGAATGCTGCAAACGGGCCGCCGTTCCGTATCGTCATTTTCCGGCCCATCAAATCCATGGACTGGATGCCGTTGGTTCCCTCATAAAGCGACATGATCTTGGCGTCCCGCAAGTACTGCTCCAGCGGATAGTCCTTGCAGAAACCATAACCGCCGAGGCACTGAATGGCGGTTTCACAGACCCGGAACCCCATATCCGAACAATAGGCTTTGATGATGGGGGTCGTAAAATCCACCAGATCCTGATAATGACGCTTTTGCTTTCCATCGGGCATCTCCATCGCCAGATCCGCCCAGTAGGCGCCGGAATAGATCAAAGAGCGCATCCCATCCACCATTGCCTTCATCCACAGCAGCATACGCCGCACATCCGGGTGATCGAAGGTGGCCACGTTGCCTTCTTTTCGCCGGGCGATGTCCCTCCCCTGCACCCGCAGTCGGGTGTATTCCAGTGCGTTTCGGTAGGCAGTACCTGCCAACGTCATGCCGCTGACGCCTGTATTGATTCTGGCAGCATTCATCATCTGGAACATATGGGCCAGGCCGTTATTTTCTTCACCGCAGAGATACCCGATGCACCCATCGGATGTGCCGAAATTCAGCACAGCGGTCGGAGACGCATGCAAGCCGAGTTTTTCTTCGATAGCGCCGCAGATCACATCGTTTGGTTCACCCAGCGAGCCGTTGGCATTGACACGAATCTTGGGAACGACAAAAAGAGAAATTCCCCGGATTCCTTCAGGGGCGCCATCGATCCGGGCCAGCACCAGATGAATGATATTATCCGTCAAATCGTGTTCACCCCAGGAAATGAAGACTTTCGTTCCCTTGATGTGAAAATGGTCTTGTTGCCGGTATGCGGTGGTCTGGATATCCGCCAGATTGGAACCGGCGTGGGATTCGGTCAGACACATGGTGCCGGACCACTCCCCACCGAACATTTTCGGAACAAACCGTTTTTTGATATCTTCACTGCCGAAACTCTCTATCAGATGGGCTGCACCGTGGGTCAGACTCGGCGCCATGTTGAAAGCCTGGCAAGCCCCGTACATCAAGTCGTTGATGACAATACGCATCATATGGGGAAAGCCCTGTCCACCGTATTCCGTATCTCTGGCTGCGGCTGTCCAGCCGTTCTCCCCATACTGCCTGAACGCTTTTTTAAACTCCGGGGGGCACAAGACTTTCCCCTTGTCGAATATCAGCCCCCGGCTTTCTCCGATGTCGTTCAGGGGGTCCAAAACCCCTCTGGCAAAGCTGAGGGCTTCGCTGACCAAAAGATCGAATGTCTTTTCATTTAATTCTTTGTAGCGGTTCAGGGTACAAAGTTGACCGTAATTGAGCTGTTCCTTCAATATGAAAAAAATATCTTTCGGGTTGATCTTGAAATGCCCCATGTTTTTGTTCCTTTATTCCTTTCGGGTTCCGTCTGCGTTGTAATGTGTACCAGCCCTTACCGGTTTTGCGGCCCAGATGGCCGGCCTTGACTTTGCGCCTGAGCAGCAGGGGCGGGTAGAATCGGGCATCGCCGGTTTCGTTGTAGATAGACATCATCGCCCCATAACCGGCCTGAGCGCACACCTGGGCGATTCCGCTTCCCATCAGGCCGGACCCCACAACCATTACCTTTTGAACATTCATCTGTCTTCTCCTGATCACGGATTGATCGATTACCATCTTGAACGCAACAATGCAGAAAAACGACGCACAAAAAAAGCCCCGGTCTCAAACAGGAGACCGGAGCTTTTTGGGGGGAAGAAGGATAAAAACGTCTGACGATCAATCGGCAATATCAGACGGTCAGATTCAAATGCTGGATCGTCTTGACGCCACCTTTCTCGTCGGCATAAATTCCGGTTGCTGCGATCTGTCCGTTTGACTGATTATTTTCATCTTTCAGATCAAACACTGTTTTCGCGCTCGACAGATAGATCGCACCGACATTTTTTGCCTGTAGGCTGCTCAGCTCATCTTCGCCCTGATCATTTTTTGTCCAGACGGACAACTGATTGTAAATTGCGTCATTTTCGTCTATCCAGTTGTTATTATCCGTATCGTACGCAGCCAGCTCCGAAAATCCGTCGCCGGTTCCCGGGCCGAAGAGTTCACTGCCGTCGTTGACAATACCGTCCTGATTCTTGTCGAACACCAGAAAACCGCTGCCGGGCCGGACAAAAGAGATATTGTCTTCGGTTCCATCCACATCCAGATCGAAAGAAAACTTGGCATCGGTCAGCTCGGCGGCCCCACCGTCGAAATTGATGACCAGCGGGTCTTTCTGAACCGCATCCCCGGCCCTGAACGAAACATTGCTTTCCTGATAATATTCCCGGCTCATTTCAATGCTGAGAGAAAAATTGATTTCCCGTCCATCCGCTGTCTTGATTGTACCTTCTGAAGCAAATGAAGCTGTCTGCACCTCGGAATAGGATTCATGAGAATCGTATGAAATACCCCATCCCTGCTCGGTTTGGACCTGGTCGCCCGATGGCTGGACCGGCACATCCGCACCGGCAGCCACATTTCCGCTATTGAGATTTTGGTAATTGACGATATTGATTTTTCTTCCGGTAAGCCTTTCGACCAGAAGTTTCAATACGGAAAGCTGATCGGAGATACCATCCGATGATTCGCTCTGCTGACATTCGTTGCACTGCTGGATGGCATCCTGTTTCAGATGACCAGATGCTCTCGGTTGCTGCCGTTGAGGTGAAAGTGTCACCCGATCTTCAAAAACATCCTGTGAGCGGCCGGCCGCAGCACCGGAGATACTACCGGCATTTGCGTTGGAAGGCCGTTCCGGTCTTTTCCCTTTCCAGATTTCCAGATTTTCGCTTTTCTCGCTTTTCGATGCAAATGTATTTTTCGAGGCCATTTGAATATCTGACGATATAATTTTCATCTCTTCCTCCCGATGTTAAATTGTCCATCAACGCTTCCCCTCCTCCCAACCGCCCCCCGCCGGGGGAAGGAGCAGGTGGTGTAAAACTATTTTAACTATCGGCCTCTTTTTGATGAACTTGAGAAAAAAGACAGGAATGCCGATCCATAAATCCATCGATCGCAGGTAGATATCCCGGTGTCTGGCTGGAATCGCTATGTCCGGCGCCAGGAGCGATATAAATTTCCGCCTGGCCAGGTCTGAAACTGTTTTTCAAGGTATGGGCGTAGGCAACCGGAAACCGCTGATCTTTTTCCCCATGAATCACCAGAACCGGCATCGTGATATCGGGTGCAATCAGGGCCGGACTTGTCTGGTTGATGTCGCTCCGATAAAAGACATCCATCCAGAAAATGATGGCCGGTCCAAAAAAAGTTCCAAAAGACTGATTGAACCAACGATACAGATTAATCAGGGCTTCCTTGGTATAGGCATAGCACCCTTCGAGAAAGAGAAGCTGAATGCGGTGAGAATTTCGGGAGGCTGCCAGAATGGAGCCGCCGGCGCCGGCGGAATGACCATAAAGAATCACAGGGCTTCCCACCCAGCCGAGAACCGCCTCGATGTCTTCGCAGAATTTGACGGCATTCATGAACCGCCGGGGGCTTGAATTGCCATGATCTCTGGCGCTGTGCAGGATGGTCGTAAATCCCATTTTGCCGAATACCCTGGCGCGGCCGACCATCCGGTCCCGGTTCCGGCCCCAGCCATGCGCCAGCACCACTGTTCCCCTCGACGGCCCATCCGGTTCGATCCGCCAGACTTCAAGCGATCCGCCGTCAACTGCCGGAATCCGGGTATCGAAAACATCTCCCCAGTCGGGGATATCTGTTACCGGGTTTCGAGGATACTGCTGAACCAGATAGGTAAATATCAGAGACAGGACGATATAGATGCCGATCATCCCCATCAGGCCATACGCCAGCACCCCCATCATGACAAACTCGCCGGCCGGATGCCCAGCAATTCCAGACGCAGCATATCCAGGGCCATCATGGCAAACATCTGCTTGTTCATCTCCCGACTTCTGAATCGGTAGTGAAAGCGATAAGCGCGAACGTCATTCGGCGTTGCCAGGCCGATACAGACCGTGCCCACGGGTTTTTCATCGGTTCCGCCGCCAGGGCCGGCGATACCACTTGTGGAAAGCCCGTAGGTTGCGCCGGTAATCTGCCGGACCCGCAGCGCCATTTCCCCGGCGGTCGCTTCATGAACCGCACCATGCCGGTTCAAAGTATCCTGGGAAACACCCAGGAGGGAGACCTTGGCCTGATTGGCATACACCACACCGGAATACAAAAAGTAATCGGAACTTCCGGCAACGTTGGTCAGCCAGTTGGCGATCAGCCCACCCGTACAGCTCTCTGCAACGGCAATAGTGGATTGTTGTTGAGAAAGCAGGCGGCCGACGACCGCTTCCATAGATTGCCCATCGGCGGAAATGAGTTTATGACCCAGTTTTTCAGCAACCCAGTCGTTTGCCTCCCGAATCAACATTTCCACCTTCTCGGCATCGGTTCCACGAACATAGAACTTCACTTGAATTTCAGGAAACTTGGCGCGAAATCCCAGTTGAATTTCGGGAAAAACGGTTGAAAAACCTTTCAGCTTTTCTCCGGTCAGCGATTCGGTCAGACCAAAAGTTGTCAGGGTTTTCACCCGGCAAACCTGCAGGACCCCGCCGATCAGTGTTTCTATTCGGGGAAGCACGGATTCGGAGAGCATCCGGCGCATTTCAACAGGAACACCGGGCAGAAAGAAAAACAGGCATCGCCCCAGTTTCATCATGAATCCCGGTGCAGTGCCGATGGGATTCGGCAGGCAGGTGGATCCGTCTGGAAGATAGGACTGTTTGATATTGGAAGCGGTAATCGGACGATGAAATGTTCTGAAAAAAGATTCTACCATTTCAAGCGCTTCAGGGCTTTGAATCAGAGATACACCGGCCGCATCGGCCGCGGCTTCGGCAGTCAGATCATCCGAAGTGGGACCCAGCCCGCCGGTGACCACACAGATATCCGCCCGCAAACCGATTTCCCGAAGCACGGAACCCATCACCGGGATATCATCGCCGACAGAATGATGCCGAACCACCGGAACCCCGGTTTCTTCCAGTTTCTGTGCGATATGCGCCGAATTGCTGTCTACAAGCGTGCCGGAGCGGATTTCATCTCCGGTGGCAAGAATTTCTGCGATCATGAATATTCTCCTAAAAAAGGTGCAGGGGGCAGAAATAACTTCCTGCCCCCTGCACCCTGCCCCCTATTTTTTCTATTTGGTAAGTTTGACGACCACAAAACCGGCATTCATCCGCCAGATAAACATCTGGATGGCATCACTTTTTTTCAGCTTGGCGATCTGGGCGGCATAATCCTTTGCGGATTTGACCGCCTGGTGGTTGATCTCCTTGATCACATCCCCTTCCTGAACCCCGGCTTCCGCTGCCTTGCTGCCGGACTCGACACTTTCCACCAGCACACCTTCGCCCGGTGAAATATTCAAGCGCTGAGCAAGCTCCTTCGTCAGATTCGTTACCCGGATTCCCAGTTCATCTTCACGGCCTTTCTCGGGATTTTTCGAGGCCAGTTTGCTTTCTTCGGGACGTTTGGCTATCTCAACCGTAAATGTTTGTTTCTTGTTGTTTCGAAGAATCACGATCTTGACTTTTTCACCGACAGGAACGCCAGCGATGTGATTGGTCAGATCCCTGCTGGTTTCTACAAGATGATCGTTCACTTCAAGAATGATGTCATTGGCCTGAATGCCGGCCAGATCCGCCGGGTCGCCCTTGACGACTTCCATGACCATCGCGCCTTTTTTATCCTTGACACCGTAGTATTCGGCCACATCATCGTTGATATCGGAGATGACAACCCCGAGCCAGCCGCGGGTAACTTCTCCCTTGTTCTTCAACTGCTCGATAATGCCGCCGGCCAGATTGATCGGAATGGCGAATCCGATTCCCTGTCCGCTGGCAATGATGGCGGTATTGATGCCGATGACTTTCCCCTGCATATCGATCAAGGGCCCGCCGCTGTTGCCCGGATTGATGGAGGCATCGGTCTGCAGAAAATTATCGTAAGGGCCCGATCCGATCACCCGGCCTTTGGCGCTGAGGATACCGGCGGTAACCGTCTGCTCGAGACCAAACGGACTGCCGATGGCCACCACCCACTGGCCGACTTTCAGATCGTTGGAATCGCCGAAAGCGATCACCGGCAGGTTGTTGCCGGAAGGCACCTTGATGAGGGCAAGATCAGTGGATGGATCTCTGCCGATGATCTCGGCATTGTATTCTTTTCCGTCCTTCAGTTTGACCTTGATCTTATCCGCATTTTCGATCACATGATTGTTGGTGACGATAAATCCATCCCGATCGATGATAAATCCGGAGCCGAGGCTCCGTTCTTTGTGTTCTTTCGGCATCTGCTCACCGAAAAACTTTTCGAAAAAATCATTGAACCGATCATCATTTCCAAATGGGTTCTGATGAAACTGGCGAAGGGCTCGGCCTGCTCCCTGTACGTTTTTTTCGGTGCGTACGTTAACAACCGCCGGACTGACCATCTCCGCAAGAGTGCTGAAACTCTCCGGCACCATGACAACATCAGCGGTTTTAGCCTCTGCACAACGATATGTCGCCGGAAGGAAAACCAGCCCGATCAAAATAGCAACCAGGAAAAAGCCGGGAAATAGACGGACTTTAGAATCACCTTGTAAACATCGCATAATCGACTCCATCATTGTAATTAGTTACCAGCATGTAAATTTAATGCCCTGATTATCGTTTCGGTCGCCCCCGACCATTCCCCCGCAGGGTGAGGGTCGGGGTGTAAGTCAAAATGACCGATTCACCATCGGGTATCAAAATAATTTTTCTTCCTGAGTTGTCAATACCGGCAAGCGTCTTTAATGTGAAAAGACAGTAATCAGTTGTCAGCAATCAGTAAAAAGCGGATGCATGTCATTTTCATGTCTGGGGGGGTGAAGCCAGGCATGATTCATGAGGGTTTAACGCAATTCTTTAACGTAGATGATCCGCAAATCATAAAGAACGCTTTTCAGTATGGTGGTTTCATCCGGGGTCAGGTTACCCCGTGTTTTTTCTTCGAGCATGGCCAGAATGTCGATTGTCTGTTTTGCCAGAGGCAGATTCTGGGTCCGCCTGCCGGCGCCGGGTTCATCGATGATGCCAAGATTGGCCAGAACAGCGGCGTTGAGCGAGGCAATAAAAGTGGAAAAGGTAATCATTGGCATATTGGAAAAAGATTTCTCTTTGGCGGAATCGCCTCTTTCCGTCGTTACTTCCGGCATATTCATTCTCCTGATAAAGGGTTGAAGGTTGCAGGGCTGAAGAACGTGTGTAATCCCCCTTCAGCCCGTACCCGCCGGAACCGACCTAAAATTCCAGCGGAATCGCCATTTTGACCGAAGGCAGAGACCGCAGTTCACCAATCACATCGTCAGGAATGGGCGTATCGGTACACAGAAAGATGATATTGCGGTTTCCTTCCTCTTCCTGCCCGACCTGCATTCGGCCGATATTGATGTTATGTTTACCCAGACAGGTTCCGATTTCACCGATGGAACCCGGTTTGTCGATATTGTAGATCAGCGCCAGATGGCCGATCGGAATCATCTCGAGCCGGAACGTATTGATGCGGACAATCCGGGTTTCCTTTTTACCGAAAAGGGTGCCTGCAACCGTATTGGTCATTTCAGCGGTGATGGCTTTTACGGTAATCAGATTGACATAATCCTCGGAGTCAAAGCCGGCTGTTTCGGTAACCTTGATGCCCCGTTCCTTGGCAATGATGCGGGCATTGATAAAATTCACATCATCCTTGACCACCGCCGCAAGAATTCCCCTGAGAACCGCGGTGGACACCGGCGTGAGATCCAACCCCTGAAAATCACCGGCAAATTCGATGATGACTTCCTTGAGTGGCCCCTTGATGAGCTGAGACTGAAGTTTTCCGATCTGATCGGCCAGGGATAGAAAGGGTCCGAGCTTGACCAGCAGCTCACCCGTAATCGATGGAACATTGACTGCATTGCGAATGGTGCCTTTTTTTAAATAATCGATGATCTGCTCGGCAATGGCAACCGCCACATTGGTCTGGGCTTCCTGGGTGGAGGCTCCCAAATGCGGCGTGCCAATCACCCGGTCCAGCGCAAACAGGGGAGATTCGCCCGGCGGCTCGGTTGCAAAGACATCGAGGGCGGCGCCACCCACTTTCCCGGATTTAATGGCTTCCACCAGATCCGCTTCATCCACGATACCGCCGCGGGCGCAATTGATGATCATCACCCCTTTTTTCATCTGGTCGAATGCGGATTTGTTTAAAAATCCGAGGGTATCTTTCAGTTTGGGCACATGCACCGTAATGTAATCGGAAAGCGAATACAGGGTTTCCAGGGAAACACATTCAAAACCGGCTTTTTCGATGAGATCCCGGGTAACGAACGGGTCGAAGACGATAACCCGCATCTTGAGCCCTCGGGCGCGATCCGCCACGATCGACCCGATTTTACCGAATCCGATGACACCCAGAACCTTGTTGAAAATTTCCCGTCCCTGAAGATTCTTCTTTTCCCATTTACCCGCTTTTAAGGAAGCGGTTCCCTGCGGAATATTCCGAGTCAGCGACAGCATCATGGAAATGGCATGTTCGGCCGTGGTGATTACATTGCCGCCCGGCGTGTTCATCACGATAATGCCCTGTTTGGTGGCTGCCGGAATATCGACATTGTCGAGCCCGATGCCAGCACGGCCCACGACTTTGAGGTTGGCGCCGGCCTTGATGATATCGGCAGTTACCTTGGTGGCGCTGCGAATCACCAGCGCGTCGTATTGATGAATGATGTTTTTGAGTTCATCCGGAGACAACCCTGTTTTGACATCCACATCGATTCCATTTTCTTTACGAAACATTTCAATGCCGATCTCCCCCAGATTATCACTGACCAGTACTTTCATTTAAGTTCTCCCTTTACAGCAACTTGATATATTGACAGATAAATTTATGGTCCGCAGACCGAAACAAAAATGCATCTGGTTCCGTAATATAGATTCGCGACAAAATCAATTAAAATACAATACCGGTATATCCCACAAAACTTTCTCCGGGGCTTTTTTCATGGCTGGTTGCATAGGTTACCAGTCTGGATTCAACCGCCCCCATCGCCATCCCCGCAGACAAGGCGGCGGCCGCAGCCCCAGCACAGCAGGCATTGTGTTTTTGCTGAGCATCCCGGATAATATTCAGCGGGTCCATGGACAAAATTGCAGCGATAACACTGCGATCGTTTATTTCGCTGACCCACTGCAGGGCGGCTTTGCCACGGCCCTTGGGCGTATAGCCGTAGTTGGGGCCATAATGTGTTAAATCCGTTGAACCCAGAATAAGGATTTTCAACCCCATTTTCTGCGCCACCTCAGCCACGATCTTTCCCATCTCGACCGATTTCGGAGAAGGTGGCGCACTGATGGGAAGAATTTTGATATCTTTCCAGAAGTACTTGATGAAAGGAAGTTGAACCTCGATGGTGTTATCCGGCGCATCGTTCTGAGTTTCGATGTCGAACGGAACCTGTAAACACAGTTCCCTGGCAAAGGATTCATGAATGATTAGGTCTCCCAGCGGGGTTTCCCATGCACCTTCTTTCATGATGGCAACAGGCGCATCCGGATACAGGTGCGTGCCGAAAATCACCAGAGCATCCGGAGCAGATTCTCCGCCGCTCAGCAGTCGAATGACATCACAGGCAATACTTCCAGAATAATACCAGCCGGCGTGCGGAACGATTCCGCCGACAGCCGGACGGGATGGATCCGGCAGAACGGTTGAATTTTTGATGAAATATTCAATCTCCTGCCGACATCCCGAAGCTGTTCCCGAATACCATGACCCGGATAGGGCCGCTTGTCTGATTTTCATATCGCCTTTCCTCCTTTCTTGACCTTTGTCATCAGGTTTACTATTTAAGATGGACTTTAGTCAAAATCGTTCTTATTGTTTATCACCTTTTCAGACGTAAGAAATCAACGTTTTTTATTTAACGGGCAATCATATCAGGAGGCAGCTATGTGGGAATATACGGATAAGGTAAAAGATCATTTTCTCAATCCCCGCAATGTCGGAGAGATCGAGAATCCGGACGGGGTCGGCGAGGTCGGATCACTGGCCTGCGGAGACGCGTTGACCCTCTATTTCAAATTGGACGATCACGAGCGGATCAAGGACGCCAAATTCAAGACATTCGGGTGCGCCAGCGCCATTGCATCCTCTTCAGCCTTGACCGAAATGCTGATCGGCAAGACATTGAAAGAGGCCGAAACAATAACCAATGAAAACATCGCCGATTATCTGGGCGGATTGCCCAAGGAAAAAATGCACTGCTCGGTCATGGGACGGGACGCCCTGGAAAAAGCGATCACCTGCTATCGCGGAAGTGCCGAAAAAAAGGTCGAAGGCAATATCGTCTGTGAATGTTTTGGCGTTACAGACATTCAAATTGAACGGGCTGTCCGTGAAAACCACCTGACGACCATCGAGCAGGTCACAGATTATGTCAAGGCAGGCGGCGGATGCGGAAACTGCCATGAAAAGATTCAGGAGATCATCAATACGGTACTGGGCAAAGAAACGCCGGCCAGAAAAAAATCGCCGGCGCTGACCAATCTCCAGAAAATCAAACTGATCGAACAAACCCTGGAACGGGAGATTAAACCAGCCTTGAACAAGGACGGCGGAGATATCGAGCTGATCGATGTTTCCGGAAACATCGTACAAGTAAGACTTCGGGGTACCTGCGCCACCTGCAAGAAATCCCAGATTACGCTCAAAAATTATGTTGAAGCCAAACTTCGCGAGCTGGTCACACCCGAAATCATGGTCGAGGAGGTAACCCTATGAATCCGCTGTATTTCGACAACAATGCCACCACTCGGGTCGCTCCCGAAGTGGTTGAAGCCATGCTTCCCTATTTTACCGAATACTACGGCAATCCTTCCAGCATGCATACATTCGGAGGGTCGGTCGCCGCTCAGATCAACGATGCCAGAGCCAAACTGTCGGATCTGCTGGGCGCATCCCCCGATGAAATCCTCTACACGAGCTGCGGCACGGAAAGCGACAGCACCGCCATCATGGCGGCCCTTCGGTCCAACCCGGACAAAAAGCATGTCATCACGTCCCGGGTCGAGCATCCGGCCATCAAAAATCTCTGCGAATACCTGGCCAAAATCGGCTATCGGATATCCTTCGTACCGGTGGATCACAAGGGGCGGCTCGATATGGAATATCTGATCCGCCACCTGACCGATGACACGGCCATTGCCAGCTTCATGTGGGCCAATAACGAAACGGGCGTGATTTTTCCCATCGATGAACTGGCCGAAATCCTGTCGGAAAGAGGAATCCTCTTTCATACCGATGCGGTTCAGGCTGTCGGTAAAGTGCCTATCGATCTCAAAAAGACCCGGATCGACATGCTGTCGCTGTCTGGCCACAAGCTGCATGCTCCCAAAGGCATCGGCGCATTGTATGTCCGAAAAGGCACCAAGTTCTCACCGTTTCTGATCGGTGGGCATCAGGAAAAAGGCAGACGGGGCGGCACGGAAAACGTGGCGTCCATTATCGGCCTTGGCAAAGCCAGCGAAATTGTGGCCGCCCATATGGCTGAAGAAAACAGCCGCATCAAAGCCCTTCGGAACAAACTGGAAACCCAGCTCGTTCAGAAAATCCCCAACGCCTTGGTCAACGGCGATACGGCCAATCGGCTTCCCAACACCAGCAGCATTGCCTTTGAATTCGTGGAGGGAGAATCCATTCTGCTGATGATGAACGAATTCGGCATCTGTGCGTCTTCCGGGTCCGCCTGTACGTCCGGTTCCTTGGAACCATCGCATGTGCTTCGGGCCATGGGAGTTCCGTTCACCGCCGCACATGGAACCATCCGTTTCAGTCTCAGCATTTACAACACCGAATCGGAAGTGGATCTGATCGTTGAAAAGCTTCCGCCCATCATCGAACGGCTCAGAACCATGTCTCCGTTCTGGAAAGGGGGCTGTGGCTGTTCATGAAAATCGGCATCGCTCAGATCAATCCGGTTATCGGCGATTTTGTTTACAACTGCAATCGCCTGATCCGTTACTCGGAAAAAGCCAAAGCGCGTAATTGCGATCTGATTGTTTTTTCCGAACTGGCGATTCCCGGCTACCCTCCCCGTGATCTGCTGGAGAAGGCCGAATTTGTTCAGTCGAACCAGAAAGCCATGGAATACATCGTGGAGCGGATTCAGGGGATTGGAGTCATCTGCGGGTTTGTGGAAAAAAATCCCGCAGATCAGGGGAATCCGCTTTTCAATGCCGCGCTTTTGTTTGAAGACGGGCATATCCTGCACAAGGCCCGCAAACGGCTGTTGCCGACATACGACGTGTTTGATGAACGGCGGTATTTTGAACCCGGCAAAGAGAGCCGGGTTTTTGCCTACAAAGGCAGAAAGATCGGGCTGACCATCTGCGAAGATGCCTGGAACGACCAGGATATTTTTCAAAAACGCATTTACCCAATCGATCCGGTTGCGCTGCTGGTAGAGGACGGGGCGGATCTGATCATCAATCTTTCTGCATCCGTTTACCACGTCGGCAAATCCGATTTCAGAACCCACATGCTGGGATCCATTGCACGAAAACACGGCATTCCGCTAATATATGCCAATCAGGTCGGCGGCAATGACAGCGTTTTGTTCGACGGATGCAGCATGGCGTTTGATTCCCATGGCGCCAAAATCGCCCAGGCGGCGGATTTTGAAGAAGATATGGTGGCTGTCGATTTGGACATTCCTGGCGCCCGGGAAATACATCCGGTGTCTGAATCTCAGGCGGCTTCGGTATTAAAGGCCCTGGTGACCGGCACGCGGGATTACGTCAGGAAATGCGGATTTTCCCAGACGGTTGTCGGTCTGAGCGGCGGTATCGACTCCGCCCTGACCCTGGTGATCGCGGAAATGGCCCTCGGCAGGGAAAACGTATCCGCCGTCTTCATGCCGTCACCTTATACGTCGATGGATAATTATGAAGATACCGCAGACCTCTGCTGGCGGTTGGACATCGGGCTGACCACCATTCCCATCGACGGCATTTTCACGGAATTCGCGTCCGTCCTGTCCCCCGGCTTCAAAACCGATGTACCGGGAATCGCCGAACAGAATATTCAGGCCAGAATCCGGGGTACCCTGTTGATGGCCGTTTCGAACATGAACGGCTGTCTGGTGCTGTCCACCGGAAACAAATCCGAGCTTGCCGTCGGATACTGTACACTTTACGGAGACATGAACGGCGGACTTGCGGTAATATCGGATGTTCCTAAAACCATGGTGTATGACCTTGCCCGTTATGTCAATGCCCAAAAACCTGTCATTCCTGAACGCATTCTGGATAAAGCCCCTTCCGCCGAGCTCAAACCGGACCAGACCGATCAGGACGATCTGCCGCCTTACGACATCCTGGATGCCGTTCTCAAAGCCAGCGTTGAAGACCTCAAGTCATTCGAGGATATCATCAACATGGGGTTTGATCCGGTTCTGGTAAAAGATATTCTTTCCCGGATCGACCGCAACGAATACAAGCGCAGTCAGGCAGCCCCTGGCCTGAAGGTCACTTCCAAGGCATTCGGTTACGGCAGACGGTATCCCCTGGCCAAACGCCTGACCGAATTGTTCTGAGCTGCATTGTTCATTGTTTCCGCCATTTCGTATTTCCCCCGCCCCCCCTGCAAGAGGGGGGGGATATCCTTTCGGCTCCGCAACAGCCTTTCTTTTTGTGTCTTTTATTTCTTTCGGGGTTGATATTGTTTTCATGGAAAATATGGCGTTTGTCTTTCCGATTCGACCTTGACATCAGTCGTACCAGTATTATTTTTCGATCACTCGAAACGGAATTGAATAATGATGAATCAACAGAAAGCTTTTAACTATGAATCGAAGGAGATTCTTCTGGAACATGAGCAACCCCCAAGCCCCTCATAAAAAAACTGAAAAACCATCTTCCGAAGCAGATATCCCAGCCCCTCCTGCTGATGATCAATCCCTGGAAAACGAAGTTGTTTCCGATTCGATAAAGGAATTGGAAACCCGATGTGAAACAGCCGAACAGGAGTCGAAGCAACATTACGAAAGACTGCTTCGGGTCTCTGCCGACTTCGAGAATTTCAAGAAACGCTCGTTCAAGGAAGCTGAAGATTTCAGAAAGTACGCCAACGAACTGCTGCTTCTCGAGCTGCTTACGGTCGTGGATAATCTGGAACGCGCCGTTCAATCCACTGACAACGAAAACAATGCAGCCGGTTGCGTCATCGAGGGGGTTGAGATGACACTGAAGTCCCTGCTGAAGATTTTTGAGAAATTTTCTGTCAAAGTCATCGACGCTGTCGGGAAACCCTTTGATCCCAATTTTCATCAGGCCATGATGCAGGAAGCATCGGCTGAATACCCTGAAAACACGATCCTGCGTGAGTTTCAGAAAGGCTACCTGTTGCACGACAGGCTTATGCGTCCTTCCATGGTGGTGGTTTCCAAAGGGCCTGAAAAAACTGAATAACATCCTTACGGCGGCCGCCGGTGGCGTCTTTCGTTCCGGAAGCCTTACTATTTTGTTAAAGATATTGTCTTATATATATTCTAAGGAGGAGTACCCATGGGCAAAATTATTGGAATTGATTTAGGCACCACCAACTCATGCGTGGCCATCATGGAAGGGGGCGAAGCCAAGGTATTGACCAATGCCGAAGGCGGTCGTACCACGCCTTCCATTGTCGCGATTTCTGAAAGCGGCGAACGTCTTGTCGGCCAGATTGCCAAACGCCAGGCCATCACCAACCCGCAAAATACCGTTTTTGCCGTAAAACGGCTGATCGGCCGTAAATTTCAGACCCCGGAAGTACAACGAGACATCAAGGTGCTTCCGTACATACTCGAAGAAGCCAGTAACGGGGATGTTCGGATCAATGTCCGGGACAAGAACCTGAGCCCTGCGGAAATCTCTTCCTATATTCTGGCCAACATCAAGAAAACCGCCGAAGATTATTTAGGAGAAACCATCACCGATGCCGTCATTACCGTACCGGCCTATTTTAACGACAGTCAGCGTCAGGCCACGAAAGACGCCGGTAAAATCGCCGGACTGAACGTGCTTCGTATCATCAACGAACCAACGGCGGCTTCTCTGGCGTATGGCCTCGACAAGAAAAAAGAAGAAAAAATTGCCGTTTTCGACCTGGGTGGCGGCACCTTCGATGTATCCATTCTGGAAATCGGCGAAGGTGTTTTTGAAGTCAAATCCACCAATGGCGACACCCACCTGGGCGGCGAGGACTTCGACCTGCGGCTGATCGAATATCTGGCCAGTGAATTCAAAAAAGAACAGGGCATCGATATCCGTAGCGACAAAATGGCCTTGCAACGTCTGAAAGAGGCTTCGGAAAAAGCCAAGATGGAGCTATCGACCTCCATGGAAACCGATGTCAACCTGCCTTTCATTACGGCAGACGCCAATGGCCCCAAACACTTGAATATCCGAATCACCCGGGCAAAACTCGAAGCACTGGTGGCTGACCTGCTGGATAATTTGGAAGGCCCCTGCCGCATCGCGCTCAAAGATGCCGGTATGTCTGCAAGCGACATCCAGGAAGTTGTTCTGGTCGGCGGCATGACCCGCATGCCGGCTGTCCAGGATCGGGTAAAACGCATTTTCGGCAAGGAACCCCACAGGGGTGTAAATCCGGATGAGGTTGTCGCCATCGGCGCCGCCATTCAGGGTGGGGTTTTGGGCGGTGATGTCAAAGATGTACTGCTGCTTGATGTCACCCCGCTGTCACTCGGTATCGAAACCTTGGGCGGTGTCATGACCCGGCTGATTGAAAAGAACACGACGATTCCCACAAAGAAAAGCCAGGTATTTTCAACTGCCGCAGACAACCAGCCTGCGGTTTCCATTCATGTGCTTCAGGGTGAACGGGAAATGGCGGGCGGAAACAAGACACTCGGACGTTTTGAACTGGTCGGCATTCCGCCAGCACCACGGGGCGTGCCCCAGGTTGAGGTAACGTTTGACATCGACGCCAACGGTATTGTCAATGTCTCTGCCAAAGATCTGGGAACCGGTAAAGAACAGTCCATCAAGATCACGGCTTCCAGCGGTCTCAACAAGGATGAAATCGATAAGCTCATCCGGGATGCCGAAATGCATGCCGAAGAAGACAAAAAGAAAAAAGAGCTGGTCGAGGCCAGAAATGCGGCGGATACCCTGATCTATTCAACGGAGAAATCCATGAAAGATCTTGGGGATAAGGTGGACGGGGCCACCCGCGGTCAGGTTGAAGCTGCAATCGCGCCGCTTCGCACGGCAATGGAAGGCGATGACATCGAACAGATCAAACGCCTGACTGATCAACTTATGCAGGCGTCTCATAAAGTCGCTGAAGCCATGTATCAGAAGGCTTCTCAATCCGGAGAAACCGGTGAAGGCCCCACCGGCGGCCCGGGTGCCGGACCTGGATCGGCAGGATTTTCGTCATCCAAATCAGCCGGTGATGATGATGTGGTGGATGCGGATTTTGAGGAAGTCAAGGGAAAGAAATAAACGGGTCACTTAACGGCCAAAGTATGAAGTATGAATGAGGATAACTCCAGTTTGATTCATACTTCATACTTCATCACTGGAAGCTGGAAACTCCGCCTTAACTCACGTCTGTTCATTCGATTTTGAAGCTTTCCGCGGTTCCCGCATACACTTTTCGCAGTTTCGGTTTTTCGATCTTTCCGGTCGGGTTTCGCGGCACTTCGGCAAAAATGATTTTTCGAGGTCGCTTGTACCGGGGAAGATCATTGCAGAACACATTGATTTCATCCTTGGTCAGTTCCTGTCCCGGTTTGATCTGAACGATGGCGGTTGCGATTTCTCCGAGACGAAAACTGGGAAGACCGATGACCGCAACATCCTGAATTTTGGGGTGAGACTGAAGCCAGTCTTCGATTTCAACCGGGAAAATGTTTTCCCCGCCGGTGATTATCACATCTTTTTTGCGATCCACCAGCCAAAGAAATCCATCTTCATCCTCCCGGGCGATGTCTCCCGTCAAGAGCCACCCGTCCACCAGCACACTCCGGGTGGCCTCCGGATTGCAATGGTATTCTTTCATCACCCCCGGCCCCCGGATCATGAGTTCACCGGGATATCCTTTATCGACAGGATTCAGATCGATATCGACGATTTTGTATTCCCAGTCGAATCCCGGCCGGCCGATGGCGCCGACCTTGTGCATGTTTTCCACACCGAGATGAACACAGCCGGGTCCGGTGGATTCTGTCAGTCCGTAATTGGTATCGTATTCATGCCAGGGAAAGACTTTTTTCCATTCCCGGATCAGACTGGGTGGAACCGGCTGAGCACCGATATGCATCAGTCGCCACTGGTCCAGATCATAATTTTTCAGCTTGATATCGCCGCTTTCGATGGCAAACAAGATATCCAGTGCCCAGGGAACCAGCAACCAGACAATGGTCACTTTTTCCTCGGAGATTACCTGCATGATCTGCTGGGGATCGATACCTTTCATAATAACAGCTCTGGCGCCGACGATGAAATTTCCGAACCAGTGCATCTTGGCCCCCGTGTGATAAAGCGGGGGAAGGCATAGAAAATTGTCCGAATGGGTCTGGCGATGGTGATGATTTTCAACCACACAGGCAAATTCAAGATTCCGCTGGGTCAATAGTGTTGCCTTGGGTGTACCCGTCGTTCCGGAAGTGAAATACAGCCCGGCTTCATCGGTCAACTGGATTGGAACAGCCGGATCTTCGGCGGGATACGGTGCGATCACTTCCGGATACGTTTTTGCGTAGACGGGACACATCGGTGCATCCCCGACAAACCAGTACGTTTCAATCCACCTGTTCAGTTTCGGTTTGATGATTTCAATCCGTTCGATGAATTCCGGACCGAAAATCAAGGCCCTGGCTTCTGCGGTTTCAATGCACTGTAAAATGGTGGTGGCATCGAACCGGAAATTCAGCGGTACGACCCAGGCTCCGGTACGCAGGATGCCGAAATAAACAGGCAACCATTCGATACAATTCGTCATCAGTTGAACGACTTTGTCCCCTTTCCGGACACCCCGATCGATCAGTGCTTGAGCGATCCGATTGGAAGTGTGGTCAAATTCATTCCAGGTGATTTCCACCCGTTTGTTTTTCGCTGGTTCTCGCTCGATCAGTGCGGTTTCCATCCCGTACATCCGGGCGTTTCTGGCCAGTATTTCAGTTATCAGCATGGGTTTCCTTATCGTTTATTAAGAAAATGAATTTCGACCATATCTCGTCGCTTCCATTGAACATCGAGTGATTGTATATAAACGTTCGGAAAAATAATTTCGCGGTGTCGGTGTTATCGGTCGGAGATATACTACAGTATTATCTCCTCCCATCTGTCTTGCGAAGTGAATTTTCTGAAAGTCCATAGCTTTCAAGATAAATATATTGAGAAGGCCGCAAAGGTGAGAATATTACTTTTTCGTACATTCCCGGACCGATAGCGCATCTAAAATCTTTATCGTGAAAGCTATAGATTGTTCGGTTGGATTATATCAACTATTCAGTTATTTCAAATTATTTTTTCTGCAACGGTCGTATCGTAAAAGTTTTTTCACTGAAAACGACCTGGTTGCTGCACACTGATTTTTCTCAGTAATTTGTATTGCACGCTATGGTGAGAGTGTTATGGGAGATTCGAAAAAACA
This sequence comes from uncultured Desulfobacteraceae bacterium, assembly GCA_903953895.1. GTDB lineage: Bacteria > Desulfobacterota > Desulfobacteria > Desulfobacterales > Desulfatirhabdiaceae > RAAP-1. Next base: position 33,988 of record CAJBLH010000130.1, read on the forward strand.
GATGTGTTTTTCATTGACAAATTCTTGCTGCTGACATAAGAAAGAAAGATGAGTCGGGACGTGGCTCAGCCTGGTAGAGCACAGCGTTCGGGACGCTGGGGTCGCTGGTTCAAATCCAGTCGTCCCGACCACATAAAAGCAGCAAGTTACGATTGAAATTCGAGTGATCATTTTTGAAAAGATGGTAAACTGATTTATCAGTGAGAAGATGAGATATCGCAAATATAGGGCTCATGCACTATGTAACCGTTCACATCCCCCCGTTCTAATTATGCGCTAGCAAGTTGGTGTGATTGGGAAAGAGGCAAAACCCTTGCGAGCAAGTCGGATAGTTTCGGCATTGGTCGAAGGAAGTTTCGGATTTTTTGGCAAGCGCACCACCGCATTCCAATCATTGAGAATCTCTTGGTCAGAGATTTCAATTGTAGGATCCTTCTTTTTCTCCCCGGATGCATGCCGTTTTCAGTCGGGCGAGGTTTGGGATGCACTTTCGCTGAAAAAGTATCCTCACCCCCCCTTTCAGTGATGCCTTGAACTCTTCTTTAAGAACCAATCCCCCGACCTTGCTGCCTTGTCCAGATAAGAGTGGCTGCTTTTCGAATAAGGCGTACCACACCTTTGATGCGGGCAATATTCCGGTGGAAGCCTTACTTTTTCAGACGGGATATCTGACCGTGGATACTGCGAGTTCATTCCCGGCCTGTGTGCTTTGTTTCATTCCTTTTATGCAAGCATTAACACTGGCTGGCAATGTCCTTCAGCAGATTCATTTGGCTTATTCTTTATTGCGAATGACCTAAATTATCTCTATTGATATCAGGTAGGTACACAAAAAATGTGATCCGGTTTTTCACTGCCTGGCTTGGCGCTGGCCCCACCAAAATATTTGACGGACTGGTAAACACAATTTGCCCGGAAACCGGGCATTCCATCTTCCAGACAGATTTTTTTCAATAACAGGTCGGCATAGTTCTTGTAGTGAAAAGGAATGTGTTCAAGGCGGATCAATTGATACAACGTATCATGAATGAGTGATCCTCGCATGAAATTTATAGTATCGAAAGTCGGACCGCTGGGGCCGTCCCAGGCATAGCCTGTGGAAATCTCCAATCGGCCATCTACGGACAGCCTGATGTAGGGTATATCGATGGTGTATCCTGTTATACCGATGACTTGGTGGTACGGTTCAACTAACTGATATTTATATTTATTCAATTTTCTATAATGGGCTTTACACATTTCTTTCCTCCGGGTTCGGGTCGGAATGATTTCGATCGACAATCACATGTCTGAATCTGGCGGAAAACTCATTGATGGAAATCCCCCAACTTGTCATCAGGCAGTAATTTTATGATTGCATCGGGGCAAAAGGGGAGTTCTGCAAAAATTCTTTCCTCCAGAAGCTGCGTTTCGTTCCATAGAATCAGTAGCTGGTTTTTACGTTCTTCGGTAGAGCCGTATTTCTCAAGGATGTATCCCATCCGATCGTTCAAAGGAACGATCTTGTCGTGGAGAACCCGTTTGTCCGCATAATTGACGATCTGCGCATCCGTCGGTGTTCCGGCAGCAGGGGCGTTTCGGTTGAGGCGGACATGCTGGCCGATGATGGCGGCGACTTCCGGGTACCCCAGGTCCGAGAGCATCTGGGCGCCAGTTTCTGCATGATTCTCGTGGGTATGGAAACTTCGCGTTTTGGTGATGTCGTGGAGAATCGCTGCAGCCCCGATCAGTTCTCGATGGATGCCAATAATGCCGAGATGGTCGGCCAGCAACAGGGAAACCCGGCAAACCTGATGGCTGTGGGCGACAATATGATCCAGCATGCCCATGTCGGAAATCATTCGACGGCATTCCGCTCTGGATGGAAACTTGATCTGATCGGCTTTCATGGGGATTATATAGCAGTTTTGTTGAAGGATTGCCAGGGGATTGACAAGCGGCTTCGGGTATCACAGACAGGCTGAATTTGACGGATGAATGGATAGGGCAGGTCGCCCGGAACACCGCCATATGGCATCCCCTCCCAGGAAGTTCCCTGTGATATCTTCGTATTTCTTCAATGTGCTGATTTTTTTGATTTTTTTGAACAAAATTTCTCCGTTTTCAAATGACCTGAAAAAATACAGCCAGTAGCTTTTCATTTTATCAATCAAATGGGATTGCCCGCTCAACTCGGCCCGGTAAGCCTCAAACAGATCATCGTGGAAATTTTTAAATCGTTCCACAGACCGGGGGATGTTTTCTTCCCCGGATCGAAGAATTTCCGGCAGGAACGGATTGGATAGGACCCCCCTTCCGATCAGCCATCGGGAGACAGTTTTGAACCTTTCCCTCAGTTTGACAAAGGAATCGTAGTCATGGATGTCGCCATTATAGGTAACGGGGATTTTCAGCAGCGGCAGGCATTCTTCAAATGTAGATAGATCCACTTCGCCGGTGTACATCTGAACTCCGGTTCGTGGGTGGATGATCAACTCGACAAGCGGATATTGATTGAATATGGGAAGCAGCTTGAATATTTCCTCCTTTTTTTTTCTTCCAATTCTGGTTTTGATTGACAGCCGGGTCGGGATGCGCGGCAGAACATCGTCCAGAAACGCCTCGATCGATTCCGGGTGCGGCAGCAGGCCGGAGCCCCGGCGTTTGTTTGCCACCATGGGGGCCGGGCAGCCCAGATTCCAGTTAACGGTGTCGAAGCCAAGATCGTGACACATTGTGGCAAGTTGAATGAATCCTTCTGAATCATTGCCGATGATCTGAGGGACCACCGACATTCCGTGATTGTTTTCGGGCAAAATGTCTTTGATATGGGAGCGGTTGATCTGTTTTGCCGAAAGTGTGTTGATAAACGGGGCGATCGCGGTGTCGATCCCCTGGAAATGAACGGCATAGAGATTGCGGTAGAGGGCATTCGTGAAGCCCCGAAGCGGCGCAAGAGAGAGAAAAAAAGGCTTTACGGAGTTGTCGTGTTGAAGAATCAATCTGTTTCACTTTCCATTCGAAAGAAAGGGTGTAATGTCGTAGGCAAAGGAAATTGCCATGGCGCCCTCAGGCAGGGGTATCGTTTTTTCGAAATCCATGGGGATCATGATCATACGGCGGGAATTTTCGCCTGAATAGATAAGCGTGTCAGCCATAATCACCCCCTGGTCGTCGAGTGCCAACAGGTATACGGCAATGTGGCTGAAATATTTGTTGCCACCGGCCAGTTCGGCAGTTCCGGAAAGTTTCAATACCTGAGAAGACATCTGGTATCGATACATTATCGCAAGCTCATTGCTTCTCCACACCCCCTGTTGATTTCCATCCTGAAGCCGGACCATGAGCGACTCTTGGGTGATTTTGCTCCCTTTGTAGGAGAAAAGATTTCCGCTGCAGCCGGCAAGGAATATGGCTGCAATCATTACAATGAAAAATCCTTTGATGAATTGCCTGTCTTTTGAATGCACTGGATACCCCCCCCGCGATTATCAAGTAGATCGATGACTCCGGATGTGCAATGATGCTTTGAATTTTTGGCCTGAATCGAAAATGAAGCTGTATTTGACTTTTTACAGGAGCATCAGCTATTAATTCAAGAAAAAAATATCTTTCTGGACTTATAAATAGAGTCTTTGCCTCATGAAGAAAGCACAGAAAAAACTGTTCGTTTTTACCCGCTATCCCGAACCCGGAAAAACCAAAACGCGGTTGATCGGCGCGCTTGGCCCGCACGGCGCTGCCGAGCTTCACAGACAGATGGCGGAGCAGGCGGTTGCCGCTGCGCGTGCATTGAGAGATTGGACCGACACCGGTATCGAAATCCGGTTTATCGGCGCTGATGATTTTCGGATGCGGCAGTGGCTAGGAAATGATATGACCTATGTGAAGCAGATCGGGGAGAATCTTGGCGAACGGATGGACAATGCTTTTAAAGATGGGTTCAGCCAGGGATGCGATCGCATTGTCGTGATGGGTTCCGATTGTCCCGATCTGACAGCGGATATCCTGAAAACGGCTTTTCAGGCTTTGGAAGATCATCCCGTAGTGCTGGGACCTGCCGCTGACGGTGGATATTATCTGATCGGGATGAAACAAAGGGTTTCGCGCATTTTTCAGGGGATTTCCTGGGGGACGGAGACAGTTCTGGAGGAGACGCAAAACGTACTTGCTTCTTCCGGAGTCTCCTGTGTGATGCTGGCGCAGTTGTGTGATGTGGATAGGCCGGAAGATCTGTCTGTCTGGAAAAACGCCCGAAAAGCAAAAGCAGGCGATAATTCCCTTTCCATCGTCATCCCGGCGCTGAACGAATCGATTCACATTCAGCAAGTCATCAAAACAGCCCTGCGAGAATTTCCGTTTGAAATCATCGTTGTGGACGGCGGCAGCCGGGATGATACGGTTCAAATGGCTGCAAGGGCTGGGGCGACCGTTATCCAGGCGTTGCAGGGCAGGGCGGTTCAAATGAATGCTGGCGCCCGAATTGCCGGTGGGGATCATCTTCTTTTTCTCCATGCAGATACCCGGCTTCCGGATGGCTATGCGGCACTTATCCGCAGAATTTTAAGTGGTCCGGCTGCCGGCGGTGCGTTTCGCTTCGGCATCGTTGATCCGTTTTTCGGTCGCAGCCTGATCGAATGGATGACCAATATCCGGGCGCGTCATTTTCAATTGCCGTATGGCGATCAGGCGATTTTTGTTCGCAAGCGCGATTTTATCGAGATGGGCGGCTACACCCCGCTGCCGATCATGGAAGATTTCGATTTTATTCAAAGACTGAAATGTCGGGGCCGCATCGTGATCGCGGATGCGCAGGTACTGACCTCGGGCCGCAGGTGGCGTGAGCTTGGCGTGTTTCGAACTACGCTGATCAATCAACTGGTGATTGCCGGCTACTATTGTGGGGTAACACCTGAAAAATTGGCCATGTTTTACAGACACATGAATTATGGATGATTCAATCGTTGCAAAACAATCATCATGATTAAAAAAGGAAACCCGCAGGAGGCGATTTCATTTATTTCGCGATCGGGGCGCCTCGGCAAACCAGCTTTGTGTCAGCCTGCTTAAGTCTGGCTAAAGCGATTGGAATCGGATATACTGCTGATTCAAGTACGGGAATAAACGCTATCCAACCTTATCCATCAATGATTTGAGGAGGATTCATTCCGTGAGGTATCCCAAGGAAGTCGTTCTGAAAGAAGGAAAGGAAGCTGTCATTCGACTCCTCGAAAAGGAGGATGAGGGCCTGCTGGGCCGGTTTTATGCCGAACTGCCGGAATCGGACCGGTGGTTCATGCGATATGATGTTCTGGATCCGAAAGTGATCCGAAAATGGATTGACGGCATCGATACGGCAACGGTTTTTTCCATTGTCGCGGTATCGGAAGATACAATTGTCGGCCACGCAAGCCTGCATATCAGGGGGTTTGGATGTACCCGGCACGTGGGGCGGATTCGCGTGATGATCCTGCCGCCGTATCGTCATATACGCCTGGGCACCTGGATGCTTCTGGATCTCATCCAACTGGGCATGGACAAAGGACTGGAAGAGTTGCGTACAGACCTGATTGTCGGCGTTGAAGATCCGGCCATCGAATCTGCACACAAACTGGATTTTTTTGAACGGGGTGAGTTGAAAAATTATGTCAAGGATTCGTCCGGTAATTTGCATCATCTCGTCATTATGACCAAGCGGCTGCATAAGAACTGGGGCGATTATTGATTGCTCCATGCCTCAGGGGGGATGCATGGGTGAAACAGCATCAACGACACTTGTTTGGGAAACGCCTGTCGGAAAGATTCTGATCCGATCATTTTGCAGCAGGGATGAAATTCGACTGTGCAGTTTCGACAGTCAGTTCGGTATTCATCCCCATTATAAATCGCTTTACACTCGGAAAGAGACGATCGAGAATATTGCGGAAATGCCCGATGCCAATGTCGTTCTGGCCCTGATCGACTATAGACACATCATCGGGTTCGGCGTTCTGGTTCATCCCGAGCCGGAGGAGCGGTGGTCTGAACTGGGTACGGGAATCATGATCGAGATCAAGGCCATCGAAGTCTGTAGAGACTGGCGATCCACGGGAGTTGCCCACGGTATCGTTCAACAACTGATGAATCATCCCCGGATCGAGGATATGATTGCCTATATGGTGGGATATTCCTGGACCTGGGACCTGGACGGCGCACTCAAAACCGCCCAGGATTATCACACCATGCTCATCCGCCTGTTCGGGCCGTTTGGATTTCAGGAATTTCAGACCAATGAGCCCAATATCTGCCTGAAACCGGAAAACATTTTTATGGCAAGAACCGGCAAATCCATTACCAAAGAGGTTCAGACTCAGTTCAAGTGGCTGAGATTCGGTGTTTCACCGTCATAAGCATAGGCATGAAGTGTTCGTAAGCGTTCAAACCCATCCAGCGGGAAGATGTTGGGAAGGGGGTGCGTTTTCTGGGAGAAATCATGCGGGGTTGCCATTAACCGGGAAGGGCCGGAAGGTAGATATTTACGGTTGTGCCCAGATTGACTTCGGATTCGATAAAAATAAATCCTTCATGCTTGTGAATGATGGAATATACGGTGGTCAGGCCAAGTCCCATGCCTTTTTGGGGGCCCATTTCCTTAGTGGTGTAATAGGGATCGAATATTCGGGGAAGATGTTCGGATGAAATACCCTTTCCCTGGTCTTTGATCATCATGTGCAGAAAACGGCCCGCAGAAATCGGGTGGACGGGAAAAGGCGGTTTATCAGAAGATATGATGTTCCGGATCATTATATAAACCTTTCCGCCGTCCGGCATGGACTCTATTGCATTGCTCATCAAATGGGAGAGAACATATCTTATCTGATACTCATCGACTTCAATCTTCCAGAGGTCATCGGGCAAATCCAGGACAACATCAACTTTCGGGTGTGGATTTTCGATAATCGAAGACTTATTCAGAAGTTTACGAATTGAAGATGTCTTTTTTGAAGGATATCCGCATTTTGACAGGATGATAAATTGGTGGGTAAGCGCTTTGCCTTCATTGCAGGCGGACTCGGCTCTTTCAAGAATCTTGAATGCTTTGTCTTCAGGGTTTAGAAAAATCTGCGCAAGAGAAATATTGCCCATGATAGACATCAGCAGATTGTTGAAATCGTGGGCGATTCCGCCGGCCAGGGTGGCGGTGAATTCGAGTTGCTGGGCTTTAAAAACGCTGTCCGGGTTTGTCGATTTATGCGAAAGGTCGTACAGCGTACAATATGCGGATCGATTTTTATTGTGGATATCGGTTTCCTGAAAGCTGTTGAACGAAACGCGGACCACAGATCCATCTTTTCGGCATATATTCAGTTCGATATCCTGAGCGGGTTCGGCGACATCGTTGTTTGAAAAATAAGCACGGAGACATTCCGCATCCGAAGCCGGCAGCATCTCATAAAAGGATTTTCGTATTGTATCCGCCTTCTTATAGCCCAACAGTTTCTCCCATGCCGGATTGACCGATAGGATGTATCCTTTTTCATCGAGTGTCATAAACGCCACCCGGGCTTTTTCGTACATTCGCCGAAAACGTTTTTCACCGGCCTGAAAGGCATTCCGGATCGATTTGATTTTCAGCATCGCCTGAATTCGAGAAGACAGTTCCTGGTTGGAGAGGGGACCAGCGATGTAACTATCTGTAAAAGCTTCAATAGCTTCAATCTGATCATCGGACAACGTTGAAGCCCTGTCAAACAGGGCGACAAAACACTCCGAGAGCAAGGGTTCGGATTTAATCTGTCGGCAGATATCAAGACCGCCGGCATCCGGCAGCGCCGCATCGACAAGGATTAAATCCGGAATGATATCCTTTGCAAGCTGAAGCCCCTCGGCTCCGGATGGGGCACAGGCCGCAGTATAGCCCGCGGATTCTGCACCCTGCAGCATTCCCAAAACGTTCAACGGGTTTTCATGAATCACGATCAATTGCATCCGGCCGGTCATTCAGATGCTTTCCTTACGAATGGGTTGCCTGGTTCCTGCCACATATATCCTTGATCAAATGCAACACTTGGTCTATACAACCCAAAAAAGGTTGTTTGAAGTATATACAGTTTTTTGAAGAAAATAACCACTGGAATATCCGTGAACAAAGGAATTTATTTTGATCGTCGCGCATACCGGATGCATCATCGACAGACTCTACATGCTGGAAAATCCGGCAGTTCCCGTCTATTTGCTGGATGGGGAAAATCCGGCAATTTTTGACGCCGGCTTTTCTTTTCTAGGCCACCACTATGCGGCTGCCATTTCCAAAGTGCTGGGAAACCGGGCGCCCGCGTATTGTCTGTTGACCCATTCTCATTTCGATCATTGCGGGTCTGTGTCGGTGCTGAAATCGCATTTTCCGAAGATGAAGGTTGTCTGCTCAGAACCTGCCAAAGCCACATTGGCCCGGCCGAATGCCATTGCATTGATTCGAGAACTGAACCGTTCGTCGGCTGAAGTGTTCCGGAAAAATGGATTTTCAGGGGATGCATCGCTTCAATTTACCCCGTTTGAAATTGACATGACGGTTAAAGAAGGGGACGTGTTACGGATATCTCCGGATCGCACCCTGCAAGTGATCGAGACACCGGGCCATACGCGGGACTGTTTGAGTTATTACATTCCTGAAATCAAGGCCCTGATCTGTTCGGAAGCCGCCGGCATCGCAGATCCAACCGGCTATATCGTATCCGACTGTCTGGTGGATTACGATCAATATGTGAATTCGATGAAAAAACTGAAACTTCTGGATTCGGATGTGATATGCTTGGCACATCGGTATGTCTTTACCGGACAGGACGCCGGAAACTACATCCCGCAATCCCTGAAATATTGCGATGAATTCAGAATTCTGGTAGAAACCTGTCTGGCAGAGGAACACGGCGACATTTCGCATGTTATGACCCGGATCAAGGCAGTCGAGTACGATGACAAACCAGAGCCCAAACAGCCGGAACCCGCATATCTTCTTAATCTTGAAGCCCGCATCAAGGCCGTGGGCAAACGCATAGGATATACCTGGGAATGAAACCATCCGTTGATCTTCAGGTAACGATTGCCGGACTTCACCTGAAAAATCCAGTCATGACCGCTTCGGGAACCTTCGGGTATGCCGCAGAATTTGTTGATCTGGTGGATCTGAACCGACTCGGCGCCATTATTGTCAAGGGCCTTTCCCTCGAGCCTTCCATCGGCAACCCGCCACCCCGGATTGTCGAAACCCCCTGTGGCATGCTGAATGCCATCGGCCTCGAGAATGTGGGAATCAAGGCATTTATCAGCGAAAAACTGCCGTTTTTACGCACCCTGTCTCCGCCGTTGATCGTCAATATTTACGGAAAATGCATCGAAGACTATTGCGAGCTGGCCCGGCAGATTGCAGATATTGATGATATTTCCGCAATCGAGGTCAATATTTCCTGCCCGAATGTCCAATCCGGCGGTATTGCCTTCGGGGTGGAACCGCAGGCGGCCTTCGATGTGATCCATGCGGTACGAAAGTGCTACCCCGGGCCCCTGATCGTAAAACTTTCTCCGAATGTCACGGATATCACCCGGATTGCCTGCAGCGTAGTGGATGCCGGGGCAGACTGTTTGTCCCTCATCAATACCCTGACCGGCATGGCCATCGATATTGAAACCAGGCGGCCGAAACTGGCCAACATCACCGGCGGGCTGTCGGGTCCGGCCATTCGGCCGGTGGCGGTACGAATGGTCTGGCAGGTGGCGCAGGCCGTTTCGGTTCCGATTATCGGTATCGGCGGGATCATGACAGCCGCCGATGCGCTGGAGTTTTTAATCGCCGGCGCTTCCGCCGTTCAGGTGGGAACCGCCAATTTCGTCAATCCCCGGGCAACACTGGATATCATCGAAGGGATTGAGGTGTTTATGGTTCAGCATCATATTGAAAACCTGGCTGATATCACGGGAACACTGAAAACGGGATAATAAAAGGGGGCAGGTAGCAGGTAGCAGGGACAGGTAGAAGCAGGTAGCAGCAGGTAGCAGGGGGGCAATCAACAGGGAGCAGAATTTATCAAGAAAGGGTATGGGTATGGAATTTCAGAGCTATCAGGCCATCATCGATTTTGCCATTGAAAAGGAAATGGAGGCGGTCTCTTTTTATGAAGAAGCGGCGGGCAATGAATCCCGGGAGGAAACCCGGAAAATGTTTCTTGATTTTGCCAAGGAAGAACAAAAACATCTGTATCTGCTGCAAAACCTGGACTGCACGGGGGAGTGTACGCTGGTAACCCAGGATTATAAATTTAAATGGATCAGCGATCTCAAGCGCAGTGACCTGATGGTGGGTATTGTCTGGCAGAAAGGCATGTCGTACCGCGATATTCTGATTCTGGCCATGAAACGGGAAGAAAATGCTTTGAGGCTCTATAATGAACTGCATCGACAGTCTGAGACCGAAACTGCCAGAAATATCTTCAAAATTCTCTGCCAGGAAGAAGCACGGCACAAACTGGGGCTGGAAAAGCTGTTTGACGACTATATGGCGCAACTGGGCGATTGATTGGTTTTTTTGCCGGAATTTATTTGGTTGACAACCTGTTGGAAAGGAGTGCTGGCATGAGTCGAAAGTTGATGGTGGTCTTGAGTCTGATGGCGGTGGTGCTGTGCTGGAGTTCCATGGTGCAAGCAGAGTCATTGATGGCGGGCATGAAGGCGTCGGACTGGTCATTCAAGGATGCAGATGGAAACGCCTTTTCGATGGAATCCTGGGCTGGGAAAATCCTGCTGATCAATTATGTGGATCCGGATGAGTCCGACCTGAACGAGCATTTTACCGATGCCATGAAAAAGGCCAAAGACCAGGGATTGCTGAAGGAAGAGACTTACAAGGGAATCGGGATTGTGGATTGCAAGGCCACATGGAAGCCCGACGCCCTGATCCGGACGATGGCCGGGAAAAAAGCCAAAAAATACAATACCACGATTTTGTTTGATTATGAGGCTATTCTCAGAAATGCCTGGGGTCTGGAAGCCGATACTGCCAATGCCGTTCTTCTCGACAAAAACCGGGTCGTTCGGGTGATCGTTCGCGGTAAAGTTCCGCAAAGCGAAGTGGATTCCATTGTCGGGATGGCTATCAAGATTCAGGATGAATAAACAAGTCGTCAGGCAACTCGCATGAAATAATATCCCGGATCAAAAGGGTGGATTATTTTTTTGAGTTGCCTGAATACATTTATCATTCCATCGGCGTGATCGGATGTGCCTTCAGATATTCCAGCCGATTCAGGCCGTTGATGTAAGCTTTGGCACCGGCTGTGATTACATCCGGATCTGCGCCTCTTCCCATGGCCTCCAGCCCATTTTCTCGCAGCCGGACCGTCACCTCGCCCTGGGCATCGGTACCGCCGGTAATGGCGTTGATTGAAAATCGCAGCAGTTCAGAACCGGTTCCGGTAAGCCCTGCAATGGCTTTATAGACGGCGTCGATGGGGCCGTTTCCGTATTCGGCGCCCTGAACCGGCCTGCCATTGATCAGAATCCGCACGCTGGCCATGGGAAGAACGGTCGTGCCACTGGTGACATGCAGATAATCCAGGGCAAAGACATCATGGCTTTGCAGAATTCCCTCGGTAACCAGCACTTCCAGATCCTCATCCACCACATGCTTTTTCTTGTCGGCCAGTTCCTTGAATTTGGTAAAAACCAGTTGCAGTTCTTCATCCGATAGATCGTACCCCAAGTCCTTCAAGTGGGTACGCAAGGCATGACGGCCGGAATGTTTTCCCAGAACCAGTTTGTTGGTGTTCAGTCCGATGGCTTCCGGTTTCATGATTTCATAAGTCATGGGGTTTTTTAAAACCCCGTCCTGGTGAATTCCGGCTTCATGGGAAAAGGCGTTGGCGCCGACAATGGCCTTGTTGGGCTGAACCGGAATGCCGGTAATCATGCTGACCAGACGGCTGGTGGGATAGATGAATTCCGTCTTGATACCGGATGTGAATGAAAGATAATTGGGCCGGGTGTGCAGGGCCATGACGACTTCTTCAAGAGATGTGTTGCCGGCCCGCTCCCCGATGCCGTTGATGGTAACCTCCGCCTGCCTGGCTCCGGCGCAGATGGCGGCCAGGGTATTGGCTGTGGCCAGTCCCAGATCGTTGTGGCAGTGAACGCTTAAAACGGCCTGATGGATATTGGTGGTATGGGACATGACGTACTGAACCAGTTCGGCGTATTCCTGTGGGATGGCGTATCCAACGGTATCCGGCAGATTGATGGTGGTGGCGCCGGCTGCGATGGCGGCTTCAAAAACCCGGCATAAGAAATCCCGATCGCTTCGAGAGCCGTCTTCGGCTGAAAATTCCACCCGTTCCGTCAAAGATCGGGCATATCGAACGGCTTCCACGGCTGTGGCGACGACTTCATCGCGATTCATCCGAAGCTTATAAGTCAGATGAATGTCGGATGTGGCGATAAAAGTGTGTATCCGGGGAAATGCCGCATGCTGAATGGCGCCCCAGGCCCGATCGATGTCTTTTTTTGAAGTACGGGCCAGGGCGGCTACCTCGGTGTGTTTCAAGTGCCCGGCGATGCGGGATACCGCTTCGAAGTCGCCATCCGAGGCTGCCGGAAATCCGGCCTCCAGAACGTCTACTCCCAGTTTTTCCAACTGGGTGGCCAGGCGCAATTTTTCGCCGGTATTCATGCTGGCGCCGGGGGACTGCTCGCCGTCTCTTAATGTGGTATCGAAAATAATGATGCGCTCGGTCATGATATTACTCCTTTTGTAAAAATGGGCCATGATCATCATTCGGACAGGGTTGTGCGAAAATGATGATGTCGAAAAAAGTCAAAATTGAAATTGGTTGACATCAAGCGTCAACATGCCTGGACAGCTTATATTGAAAGCTGTCCGCCAGGGCATGCCAACTGGCTTCGATGATATCTTCGGATACGCCGATGGTACTCCAGACATGGTCTTCATCCCTGGATTCGATAAACACGCGCACTCTGGCGGCGGTTCCCGCCCGCCCGTCGATGACGCGAACCTTGAAATCCACGAGTCTCATGTGATCCAGGTGGGGGAAAAAATTATCCAGCGCTTTACGCAGGGCGCTGTCGAGAGCACTGACCGGGCCGCTTCCTTCGGCTGCCGTAATTTCCTGTTTGCCGTCAACCGAAATTTTGATGGTGGCATGGGCGGAGCATGGCTGGTTTTTGTCTTTCTCGATGGTTACCCGAAACGATTCCAACTCGAACAGGGGCTGGTACTGTTCGGTCAGTTTTTCCAGCAGAATCTTGAAAGATCCGTCGGCCACATCGAACTGATAGCCTTCTTGCTCCATGCGCTTGATTTCAGAGACGACTTTCTGCCGATCCGATCCGTTCAGTTCGACACCGAGTTCCCGGGCCTTGTATTCCACATTGCTTTTGCCGGAAAGATCGGAAACCAGAACCTTGCGTTTGTTTCCAACCAGCACCGGATCAATGTGCTCATAGGCTCTGGGAAGCTTCATGATGGCGCTGACATGCACACCGCCTTTATGAGCAAAGGCGCTTTTTCCCACAAACGGCATGTTGTTATGGGGTATCATGTTGGCGGTTTCACTGACGAACCGGGATAGTTTCTTCAGCCGTGAAAGGTTTTCAGAAGAGATGCAGGGCCGATTCATTTTCAGACATAATATGGGAATGATGCTGGTCAGGTCCGCATTGCCGCATCGTTCCCCGTATCCGTTGATGGTACCCTGAACCATGGTTGCCCCGGCTTTTACCGCACAGATGCTGTTGGCTATGGCAAGGCCCGAGTCATTGTGGGTATGGATACCGATTCGGATGGGTGACGGACAGGGATGTTTTTTTTCCGCCACCACCTGATGCACCCTGGCGATCATCGGCTCAATGTCATAGGTCAGCGTGCCGCCATTGGTGTCGCAGAGAACAATACAGTCTGCGCCGCCTTTTACAGCCGCCGCCAGAGTGGACAGGGCATAATCCGGGTTGGCTTTATAGCCGTCGAAAAAATGTTCAGCGTCATAAATGACTTCCCGGGAATGGTCTTTCAGATACGCTACCGAATCATGGATCATGGCCAGATTTTCTTCCAGGGTATTGCCCATGATCTTTCCGACATGAAGATCCCAGCTTTTCCCAAAAATGGTGATAACCGGGGTTCGGGCTGCCAGAAGCGCCTGAATGTTGGGATCATCGCCGCAGGAAAATCCGGGCTTACGGGTCGAGCCGAATGCGGCAAGTTTGGCATGCTTGAAATCAACCTGCTGCGCCAGCTCGAAAAACTGCAAATCCCTGGGGTTGGAGCCCGGCCATCCGCCTTCGATATAGTGAATGCCGAAGTCATCCAGGCGCTGGGCGATCATGATTTTTTCTTCAGCCGAAAAATTGACATCTTCCCCTTGCGTGCCGTCTCTGAGGGTGGTGTCGTAGAGGTGAATCGGTTCCATAAGTATCCTTTCAAAAAACATCCCTTGTCTTCAGCCGTTATTTACTGCGGTTTTCCGGTCGCAGCGAGCGGACGGCTGCCCCTGCCTGCCACATTTCAGACAGGCGGATGGCTTCAAGCTCTTCATGAAGTTTTTCCCGGTAATCCGGAGCGCTGTTGCGCTCGATGGTTCTGCGGGTTTCTTCTCCGGAGACCACACTTTCATACAGTTGATCAAACACCGGTTTGACCGCATCCCGGAATCGCGGCGACCAGTCGAGTGCGCCTCTTTGGGCGGTGGTGCTGCAATTGGCGAACATCCAGTCCATGCCGTTTTCAGCCACCAGGCGGATCAGGCTCTGGGTAAGTTCTTCAACGGTTTCATTGAAGGCTTCGCTGGGGCTGTGGCCATGTTTTCGAAGCAGGGTGTACTGGGCTTCCATGACCCCTGCCAGACATCCCATGAGTACTCCGCGCTCTCCGGTCAAATCGCTGTGAACTTCTTTTTCAAACGTTGTGGGGAACAGATATCCGGAACCGATGGCAATCCCCAGAGCAATGGCCCGCTCCCTGGCTTTGCCCGTATAGTCCTGATGAACGGCAAAGCTGGAGTTGATCCCGCTTCCCGCCAGAAAATTGGTACGAACCGTTTTGCCGGAGCCTTTCGGGGCTGCCAGAATCACATCGACAAAATCCGGAGGGATGATGCCCGTCTGATCGCTGTAGACAATACCGAATCCATGAGAAAAATACAGGGCATCTCCAGGATTCAGGCAGAGCTTGATTTTTGGCCATGCCGCCACCTGACCGGCATCGGAAAGCAGGTACTGAACAATTGTCGCTTTTTGGGCGGCGGCTTCCAGGGGAAACAGCGTTTTTCCGGGAACAAAACCGTCGGCTACCGCACGATTCCAGGACTCGGTGCCTTCCCGCTGACCGACAATGACTTGAAATCCATTATCTTTCATATTCAGCGCCTGGCCCGGCCCCTGAACGCCATATCCCAGAATGGCGATAATTTCATTTTTCAGAACTGCTTTGGCCTGATCCAGAGTAAATTCAGAAGCGGTGATCACTTCTTCCGTAACGCCACCAAAATTGATTTGTGCCATTTTTATTACATCTCCTTGTTGAAGTATTATCATGGTTAAATTTTAAAAGGGTTGCTGGGATGTCGTCACTTACAGTTTTCATTTTCTCGATAATGGGGAATTGAAAACGAATCTCTTGTTTTCCAGACTATTTCGGTTCCCGGAACAAGGCTACAATACCGGTCCGGGCAATTTTTTTGATGCCGATGGGCTTCAGTAAATTGATGATGGCTGCCAGTTTTCCCTCATCTCCGGTAACTTCGATGATATAGTGTTCAATCCCCGTATCCACGACTTTGCAGCGAAAAATATCCACGATCCGCAGGACTTCGGCCCGGTGTTCGGGCTTGGCCTTGACACAGATCAATGCCATTTCCCGCTGTACGGCCTTGGATTTATCCATGTCGCGCACCTTGATGACGTTGATCAGTTTTCTGAGCTGTTTCATAATCTGTTCCAGTACCAGGGGGTCGGCCCGGGTGACCAGGGTGATCCGGGATATTTCAGGATCTGTGGTTTCTGCCACGCACAGACTTTCGATATTGAAGCCTCTGCCGCCGAAAAGTCCGACAACCCGGGCCAGAACGCCGGGCTGATTATCCACCAGCATGGTGACAACATGTTTTTCTTCCGTCATGTTGAAAATCCTCCATTCATACGAGGTTAAACCAGCAGCATTTCCGTAAGAGTCGCTCCGGCTGGAACCATCGGATACACACATTCCTCCCGATCCACCCAGAAATCCATGATCGCCGCCTGAGGTGAGGACAGGCCCTGCGTCAGGACCGACTCGACTTGATCCGGGCGCGTCGCTCGGAGACCCAGGGCACCATAAGCCTCGGCCAGTTTCACGAAATCCGGAGCATATTCCATGTCGGTGCATGCATAGCGCTTATTGTAGAACAATTCCTGCCACTGCCGCACCATGCCCAGGTACCGGTTGTTTAAAATCACCACTTTCACCGGAAGGCCGTACTGAATGGCGGTTGCCATTTCCTGAATATTCATCTGAATGCTGCCGTCTCCGGCAATATCCACAACGAGCTTTTTCGGTTGCGCCACCTGCGCACCGATGGCGGCCGGAAGGCCAAAGCCCATGACACCCAGACCGCCCGATGTGATGAAATGATCGGGAAAATCAAAGTGATAATATTGGGCGGCCCACATCTGGTTCTGCCCCACCTCGGTCGTGATGATGGCCTGACCCTGGGTGATCCGATACAGGGTTTCCACCACGTACTGGGGTTTGATTACGGTCGTCTGATCGTAATTCATGGCGCCGGTCTGTTTCCACTGATCGATTTGATCCAGCCAGTCGTGCCGTTGCTTTTTCAGATCGCCGAAATCGATGGTTTCGATCAAGCGGTTCAATTCCGAGAGCGTGATCCGGCAATCGCCGACCAGGGGCAGCGATACCAGAACATTTTTGCGGATCGAAGTCGGATCGATGTCGATGTGGACAATCTTGGCCTGGGCTGCAAACGCATCGGTCCGTCCGGTGACCCGGTCGTCGAATCGGACGCCGATCGCAATCAGCAGATCACAGGCGCCCGTGGCCATGTTGGCCCGATAGGTTCCGTGCATGCCGATCATTCCCAGGCAGAGGGGGTCTGTTCCCGGAAATGCCCCCATGCCCATGAGGGATGTGGTAACGGGCATCATGGTTTTGCGGGCGAAGTCCGTCAGCTCTGCCGATCCTTTTGAGAGAATGACGCCGCCGCCGGCGAAAATCATCGGGCGCCGGGATTCCTGAATCAGGGCGATCACTTTTTCCAGTTGCCACTTGTTGGGCTGGTAGGTCGGGTTGTAGGATTTCATCCGAACCGGCTCAATCGGGGTGTAAGCTGTCCGGTTTTTGGCGACGTCCTTTGGAATATCCACCAGTACCGGGCCAGGTCTGCCGGATCGGGCGATATAAAAAGCCTCCTTGAGGATTTTTCCCAGATCTTCGATCCGTTTCACCAGGTAATTGTGCTTGGTGCAAGGTCGGGTGATGCCGACAATGTCCACCTCCTGGAATGCATCGTTTCCGATCAGGTGGGTGGGTACCTGGCCGGTGATAATTACCACCGGGATGGAATCCATGTAGGCCGAGGCAATGCCGGTAACGGTATTGGTGGCTCCGGGGCCCGATGTTACCAGGCAGACGCCTACTTTGCCGCTGGCCCGGGCATATCCGTCCGCCGCATGAACCGCGCCCTGTTCATGCCGGACCAGGATATGCCGGATGGGGGTTTTGGCCAGTTCGTCATAGATGTCGATGACGGCACCTCCGGGAAACCCGAAGATGGTATCCACCCCTTCTTCCTGAAGTACCGTCATCAGGATTTGTGCACCGGTCAACATATTTTCGTTGGGTTTCATAAAGACTCCTATTTGACAATCGCACCTGTGCTGGCGGACGACACGTTCCGAGCATACCTTGCCAGGTATCCGGACGTGATTTTGGGTTCAGGGGGCTTCCATGTGGAAAGCCTGCTTTGAATTTTGCTATCGGAAATATCCAGGGTGATGGTTTTTCCGGGGATATCGATGGAAATCAGATCACCTTCGCAGACAACCGCCAGGGGGCCACCCGATGCCGCCTCCGGGGAAATATGGCCGATTGCGGCGCCGCGGGTGCCGCCTGAAAATCGGCCGTCCGTGATCAATGCCACGGAATCATCCAGTCCCATGCCCGCGATGGCGGATGTCGGAGACAGCATTTCCTGCATACCAGGGCCGCCTTTGGGCCCTTCATATCGGATGATGACAACATCGCCTTTGTGGATTTGACCCGATAAAATGGCCTGACAGGCGCTGGCCTCGGAATCGAAAACCCTGGCCGGCCCCTGGTGTCGGAGCATTTCATCGCGAACCGCTGACTGTTTGACCACACAACCGTCCGGCGCCAGATTTCCAAAAAGAACGGCCAGGCCGCCTTGCTTGTGATAGGGGTTATCCATGGTGCGGATGACATCCGGATTCAGGATGGCAGCCGAAGCGCAGGCTTCTACAACGGTTTTTCCGGTAACCGTCAGGCAATCCCCGTTGATCAGACCGGCATGCAGCAGTTCCTGCATCACGGCCGGAATGCCGCCTGCCCGGTATAGATCTTCAACATGATATTTGCCGCCAGGGCTTAGAGAACATAAATGTGGCGTTGCTTGGCTGATGCGGTTGATCAGATTCAGATCGAAATCCACGCTGGCTTCCCGGGCAATGGCGGCCAGATGCAAGACGGTATTGGTCGAGCAACCCAGCGCCATATCCACGGTCAGGGCATTGTGAAATGCTTCTGTTGTCAGGATTCTGCCGGGGGTGATGCCTTTTTCCAGAAGATACATGATCTTCATTCCGGTTTCTTTGGCCAGACGGATCCGTGCGGACATCACCGAGGGGATGGTGCCGTTTCCCGGAAGCCCCATCCCGATGGCTTCCGTCAGGCAGTTCATGGAATTCGCGGTAAACATACCGGCGCAGGAGCCGCAGGTGGGGCAAGCCGTATCTTCGATTCGAGACAGTTCATCTTCTGTCATTTTGCCGGATTTGACGGCGCCGACCGATTCAAATACCGAAATGAGATCGATTTTTTGCGGAGAGACGTGGATGGACGGGTGAATTCCCGCCAGCATCGGGCCGCCGCAGATGAAAATGGACGGCAGGTTGAGGCGGGCGGCGGCCATCAGCATCCCCGGAACGATTTTATCGCAACTGCTGACCATCACCAGAGCGTCGAAGGCATGGGCTGTTGCCATGATTTCAACGGAATCGGCGATGATTTCCCGGCTGGCCAGAGAGTATTTCATGCCCACATGGTTCATGGCAATGCCGTCGCAAACGCCAATGACACCGAATTCGACGGGTGTTCCGCCAGCCATGTAAATGCCGGCTTTAACCGCTTCCATAATGGTGTTCAGGTGGATGTGGCCAGGGATGATGTCGTTGGCGGCATTGGCAATACCGATCATCGGCCTGCGAATTTCAGTGTCAGTATATCCCATGGCCTTTAAGAGCGACCGCTGGGGGGATCGTTCGATGCCGTTCTTGATAATTTGACTTTTCATAAGTTTCCTGTGAGTATCGGGTTGAAGCACAAAAAAAAATCCGTTATCAGCTTTTTGGCTGATAACGGATTTTCTTTAATTGAAAAGACAGAAAAAATCAGGCCATTATCAACCCGGCGCCTCGTAGGGGAGAAGAATTCCTACGAGGACAAGAATAAGGCTAATAAGGATGACGATGGCTATAATTGTCATAAGTTTAGTTCAAAATACCAGCGATAATATCTTCTTGTCAAGAAGTACTTTTCAGCGAAAATTCAAGGATGATGGTGACATTCGGGCGGGAAAATGGTATAAGGCGCTGTCAAAAGTCATTTTTTCCTTTTTTTGTCTGCTCTCGTTCCCATGTAAACATTTCTTTTGCGATAACATCAGAGACCAACTTCGCCTCAGTTTTCATAAAATAATCAAATTTTAGATTATATGAATAGTTATATCTTAGATAAGCGTTTGTTGTTTCTCCAATCCATGCATAGAAATCATTATCTGATTGGGTCGGAAACCCAAGCCTGTCTTTAAATGCATTTAGAAGAGCTCTTTGGTTGTCGGACCCGGTACAGGTAATATTTATGGAATACAGCCTGCCATCCCAAAAAAGATACGAGATGCTTTCCACATTTGCAGCTCCAACTTTTATTTCATCCCCCGTGCGCTTATATGAAGATAAAACTTTGCCGGCGTACTGTTTTTTTTCGATGAGCTTCATGCCCTCTTTTGGTAAAGGATCACCCCACTTAATCCCTCTGAATCCGGTAACTCCTTCAGCCAGAACCGGAGTCGAAAAACCAGAAACCGATAAAAACAGCAGGATAAAGCACAAAAACAAAACCAGTATTTTTCTTGGCATTTCTGTTTCCTTTTTGAACTGATATCGTAATTTCACAATAAGGTCAAATTATAGACATTCAGAAAAATAAATTCGCTGCGTTATCGGTCGGGAATGGCCGAAAAATGCCTATTCCCTCCCTGCTGTCTTGCGAAATGCCTTTCCTGGAAGTTTATAGCAAAGTTAGTTTTTATAGTACAGTTTTTTTTAAGGTGACTCGATTTTTTTGAGAAGTTATGTTATCTCTCTTCTAGCGGATTTTCCTCCAGCGAAATAAAGCCGGCCGGAACAAAGATCAATGCCGAAAAATTAACGGATATATGAAAGGAGGTCGAGGATGAAGGTCATTATCGTTGGCGGAGTGGCGGGTGGTGCCTCGTGTGCGGCGCGCCTGCGCAGGCTCGATGAACTCGCTGATATTCTCATGGTAGAACGTGGGCCGTATGTTTCATTTGCCAATTGCGGACTGCCATATCATGTCGGGGGGGTGATCAAAAAAGAGTCGAACCTTCTGGTTGCCGATGAAGAGACGTTTCGGGTGCAGTTTTCCGTCGATGTCCGCACACGTTGCGAGGCTGTCGAAATTTCACCGAAAGAAAAGACGGTGATGTTGCGGGATGTTGTCACTGGTCAGAAGGTCATCCAGTCATATGACAAGCTGGTGTTGTCGCCCGGGGCGGTTTCCGTCCGTCCGCCGCTGCCCGGAATAGACCTCCCAGGGATTTTTCATGTCAGAACTGTGCCGGATGCCCGAGAAATCCGGGCGTGGATCGATCATTCCGGCGGATTGCCGTCACGAAGATTCAGGCTGCGGGCGGTTGTTGTCGGTGGCGGGTTCATCGGCCTGGAGATGGTGGAAAATTTATTTCATCGCGGTATTGACGTTACACTGGTGGAAATGTTCGATCAGGTTCTGCCACCGATCGATATGGAATATGCACGCCTGGTCGAGGCGCTTCTGATAAAACAGGGTATCCGTCTGGCGCTGGGTGACGGGGTGGCTGCCTTCAGACAGGCTGAAAACGGTGTCATCGATGTCGAGACCCGATCCGGAAAGGCATATTCGGCCGATCTTGTGGTGCTTGCTCTGGGGGTGCGCCCGGATATCGCCCTGGCTAAAACTGCCGGCCTTGTAATCGGCGAGCGCGGAGGAATCCGTGTCGATGAACACATGCGGACGAGTGATCTGGATATTTTTGCGGTCGGAGATGCCGTCGAGGTCAAGGATTTCGTTACCGGCCAATGGAGTTTGATCCCGATGGCGGGCCCGGCCAACCGGCAGGGCCGGATTGCGGCCGATGTGATTTCAGGACGCAATTCCCGTTTTCGGGGCACGCAGGGTACTGCCATTGTCGGCTTGTTTGGTATGGCTGTTGCTTGGACGGGTGTCAGTGAAAAGATGCTGAACCGGATCGGTGATACGGATTATGAAAAAATTTATCTCTATCCATTCTCCCATGCAGGGTATTATCCGGGCGCCAAGCCCATCACGATGAAAGTCATTTTCCGAAAATCCGACGGACGTCTGCTGGGTGTACAGGCCATCGGAGAGGATGGTGTCGACAAGCGGATAAGTATTTTGGCTGCCATGCTCCAAATGGGCGCCACGGTATATGATCTTGAAGAATCCGAGCTTTGCTATGCCCCTCAGTTCGGCAGCGCCAAAGATCCGGTGAACTTTGCCGGGATGATTGCCGCCGATGTCCTCCGGAACGATATGCCGGTGGTCCATTGGAATGCTGCTTCGGATGGATTCCTGCTGGATGTTCGAGAACCGAGGGAACTGGTCGTGGAAAAAGGTCCGGAAGGGCTCAACATCCCGCTGGGGCAGCTTCGGGCGCGTCTTTCCGAACTTCCCCGCGACCGAGAAATTTATATCACTTGCCGTTCCGGTCAGCGTTCCTATTATGCAACACGGATACTGCTGCAGAATGGATTCAAGGTCAGGAATATCTCCGGTGGGATACTGTCTCCGCTCCTCAACACCGGCCATGGTCACCAATAAAAGTTCCCTGGCTCGGGTGGCGGCTACATACCGTTCTTGAATGGGGGAGACGCCTGTCCGCGCCATTAAACAGCAATTCCTGCTCTAATCGCTGCTTCACCAGCTTGCACCTCATCATTGAAGGCGATGATTTATATATACTGCCAACGGCCATAATCTTAACTTTTGAACCCACACCCCAACCCTCCCCCGCTGGGGGGAGAAGGTGAATGATTACCCGTTGACAGTATATTTGGATCAGCCGTCTCTTCCCACCAGATACGTTCAAACCCCAGAGACACAACCGCATAGCATTTCAGATTCAGGTTTCCGTATTTCCCGTTCAGCGATTTTCCATATTGATCCACCTGAATTCGGGCATCGGCCATCTTCTCAGCCAGTGCCGGGATGGATTTCAGAGCATCAGAACTCAGGCCGCCGGCTTCTTCACCGCTCAATCCCGCATCTGCAAGGGATACAAACTTGAATTCGATCAGGATATCAAAAACCTTCACCTGCATCGTATCGGGTCGCCTGATCAGGGTCAGGTCCGCATGCCTGCGGGTGATTTCTTTTTCTGA